>SKNT01000020.1 GCA_007120385.1 Balneolales bacterium | reverse complement strand
CTGCTCGGCCTTCCGGCGGACGAGATCACGGGCCGCAAAGGCAGCGAAATCCTCCCCGGCCACACCCTTTGCGGATCCGGACAGCTTCACCTTTACGGTAAAGTGGTTACCGCAGGAACGCGAGAATCCTTCGAGTATCAGGCAAAATCCCGGCACCGGTGGTACGAAGTTCAAGTCTGGCCAGGACAAGTAGCAGGTTGTTTTACGACTCAGCACATTGATATCACTGACAAAAAAATCCTGGAAAAGAAGTACGGGGAGCGAAAAAAAGAACTGGATTTCGTCTATGAAATGGCGCGCACCTCCGAAAAGGAGGATACGTCCATTGAGCACATCTGCCAGATCATTGCCGACCATCTTCCGGGCTCCTTCCAGCACCCCGAAGCCACATGCTGCCGTTTGGTCATCGGTGAAAGCGAATACCGAAGCGCGAACTTTGCCGAAACCGAATGGTCTCTTAACCGCAGCATCACCATCTCCAGCGTGAAAGCGGGAGAAATTATTGTGGGATATCTCGGTGAGCGTGCTGGAAATGGAGACAAACCCTTTCTGCAGGAGGAAAAGCATCTATTGGATGTGGTTGCCGACTGGATCGGCCAGTTCATCCGCCGGAAACAGACCGAAGCGCGGCTGAAGGAAAGTGAATACCTTCTTAAAATGGCATCCAAATTGGTTCGGTTCGGTGGATGGAGCGTGGACCTTGCAGAAAACAGGGTAATCTGGTCGGATATGGTTGCAAGGATTCATGAACAGCCTCCGGGATTCTGCCCGTCTGTTGAGGATGGTATCAGTTATTATGCACCCGAATGGAAGGAACGAATTAACAAAGTCTTTGAGGATTGCGCCACCCGCGGCATCCCCTATGATGAGGAGATGGAGATTATTACCGCTAAGGGAAACCGGCGCTGGGTGCTTACCACCGGGGAAGCGGTGAAAGACAGCCGGGGCAACATCGTCAAGGTGCAGGGTGCATTCCAGGATATCACAGAAAAGAAGCGGGCAGAGCAGAACCTCAGGGAGAGCGAGGAACGTTTCCGGAGGATTTTTGAGATCGCCTCGCTTGGTATCGCACAGGTTGATCCGAAAAGCGGACAGATACTGCTGGTAAACAAATACTACGAGGATATTACGGGATACTCCGTTGAAGAGCTGCTTGCCATGAAATTTCCCGAGCTCACCCATCCCGACGACCGGGCCTCGGACTGGGAAATATTCCAGCGCGCCGCCCGTGGAGAGATAACCTATCGGAATGAGAAACGCTACATCCGCAAAGACGGATCGATTGTCTGGGTACGCCTGCATGTGGCCTTCATACGTGATTCCCAAGGCTGTCCCGAGCGCACCGTTGCCATCTGTGAAAACATCACGGAACGAATAAAAACCGAAACGGCACTCAAACAGAGTGAAGAAAATTACAGGATGCTGGTGGAAAACCAGACCGATCTGGTGGTGAAAGTCGATAAAGAAGGCCGGTTCCTGTATGTGAGCCCTTCCTATTGCAACATGTTTGGGAAAACGGAAGAGGAGCTGCTGGGTAGTACCTTCCTTCCATTGGTCCATGAGGATGACCAGAAGTCCACAAAAGAGGCCATGGGATCACTGTATTCCCCTCCCCACGAAGTGTTCTTGGAACAACGTGCGATGACCAAAGACGGCTGGCGCTGGCTGGCCTGGAACGATACGGCTGTGCTGGACTCAGAGGGCAACGTTTCGGAGATAATTGGTGTAGGTCGTGATATAACCAAAAGAAAAGAAGCTGAAGAACAGCTTAATCTGCATGCAACTGCGCTTAATTCAGCTGCAAATGGCATCGTTATCACCGATCCGGAAGGAAATATCCAGTGGGTAAACCCTGCATGGTCTGAACTTACCGGATACTCCAGCGAGGAAGTGTTGGGACAGAATCCACGCATCCTCAAATCGGGAGTGCATGATGCAGCCTTTTACAAAAAAATGTGGCAAAAACTGACGAAAGGACAGGTCTGGCACGGGGAAATGGCCAACCGCCGCAAGGACGGCTCACTTTATCATGAGCAGCAGACCATCACACCCATGACCGATTCCAAAGGCAAGGTCATTCACTTTATCGGTATCAAGCAGGATGTCACAGATCACAAGCAGGCCGAGGAAAAACTCAGACAATCCCTGGTGGAAAAAACGACCTTGCTTCAGGAGCTGTATCACAGGACCAAGAACAACATGCAGGTCATCAGTTCCATGCTGATGATCCATGCCATGCGAACCGACGATGAGTATTTCTCGGCACTGACACAGGACATCAACAACCGGATCAAATCCATGTCCCTGGTCCACCAGAAACTCTATGAATCCAACAACTTGTCCTATATTCCATTCGGCGAATACATACGGGACCTGTTTTCGGAACTCAGCGCCAGCTATCTGGTCCGCCCTGGCCGGATTGATCTGGATCTGGACGCCGGCTCGCTCAAGCTTCTCATCGATACGGCCATCCCCTGCGGGCTGGTCATGAACGAATTGATTTCCAATTCATTCAAGCATGCATTTCCGGACGACCGGGGAGGCACCATCACCATCAAGGCCAAAAGAGGCACAGACCACAACATTCACATCCGCTACAGTGACAACGGTATCGGTCTGCCTTCCAATTTCGACCAGGACAAAGGCGGAGGCATGGGCTGGGAACTCATCCGCATGATCGTGGGATACCAGCTCGTCGGCACCATCATCTGCAAGGATGAGAACGGCATGATCTGCGACTTGATCTTCTCAGATAACAAATACTCCGAAAGGATAAAGGAATGAATATTCTGATCGTGGAAGATGAGGCCATCAGTGCCAATCTGCTTAAAATGCTCATGACCAGACGCGGACACACGGTTCTGGGACCGGTGGCCACCGGTGAGGAAGCTGTTGATCTGGCACTTACTTCAGAGCCGGACGTCATGCTGATGGATATTCACCTTGCCGGCGAAATGGATGGCATTGACGCCGTTGGCGCCATCCACAAGGAAAAACAGGTACCGGTGATCTTTATCACCGCATATGACGAGTCTTCGGTTGTGGAAAGAGCCATGAAGCACAAACCGCTGGCCTATTTGAAGAAGCCATTGAGCCCGAACGAAATAGAGCAGATCCTCAGGGCTTCTTTTTAAGTTCGCCGGGTCGGTATGGATTAATTCCATTTGATTTTTGCAGATTTTTTGGAAATTATAAGTCAAGGTGAAACAACACGATCTGAGCGCCGGATCTGTCGGGAGAGCAGGCATCTAATGGATACGGTCCATGGAACCGATGAAACCAGACAATCGCTGGCAGAAGCTGAAGCAGATTTTTTCCGAAGCCCTGGAGCTTGAAGGAACCGAACGGAAGATCTACCTGGAAAAAGCTTGCCGGGATGATCCTGAGCTGCTCCAGGAAGTGGAATCGCTCATCACGTCATACCATAATCCGGGCCTGCTGGACTTGTCCATCGATAATGTAACGGAGTCGGCGTTTGCGGGTTTTGACTCGGTGATATTCAAGGGGAAGAAAATCGGTCCCTACGAAATTGTGGGGGAACTTGGTTTCGGAGGCATGGCCAATGTGTATCTTGCAAAGCGTGCGGACGGGCAGTTTGATCAGGATGTGGCCTTGAAACTGCTGCGGACCGGCTTCAAAACCGAGAATCAGGTCAGGCGCTTCCTGGCGGAAAGGCAGATCCTGGCATCGCTTAACCACGAAAACATAGCGCGGCTGCTGGATGGCGGCATCACCGGCGAGGGACATCCCTACTATGTCATGGAGTACATAGAAGGCCAGCCCATTGACGAATACTGCAAGGATCACAGGTTGCCGCTGCAAAAACGGCTGGAACTTTTTCTGGAGGTCTGCGAAGCCGTCCTGTACGCTCATAAAAAACTCATTGTGCACCGTGACCTGAAGCCATCCAACATCATGGTCAACCGTGAGGGAAAAGTAAAGCTGCTGGATTTCGGGATCGCCAAATCGCTGAAGCCATCCGATGTGCTCCATCCCGATGCACCTCCGTCCGGCGGGCCGCATACCCAGCCGGGAATCCTGCCTCTGACGCCCTCATATGCCAGTCCGGAACAAATTCGGGGCGAGCAGGTCACGGCCGCCTCCGATATCTACCAGCTGGGTGTGGTGCTTTATGAACTGGTTTGCGGGCACCTCCCGTATGAGGTCACCGGCAAGACACCGGGCGAAATTGAAAAGACCATCTGCGAAACGGTGCCTGCCCGTCCTGGCACACAAATACAGAAAAAAAGTGAACCCGGTACGAGCGGGGAAACCGCCGTCTCCCGGCTGGGCAGAAGGCTCCGCGCCGACCTCGACGCCATTGTCATGATGGCACTAAGGAAGGAGCCGGACCGGCGCTACAACTCCGCAGAGCAGCTGTCCAAAGACCTCCGGTACTTTCTGTCAGGCCGCCCCGTGAGCGCCCATCCCGATTCACGCCTCTACCGGTTCCGCAAGTATGTGCAACGCCATAGTATTGGGGTTTCGGCTGCCGCCGCCATTTTCTTCTCACTGATGCTCGGACTGGGCGTGGCACTCTGGCAGGCTCATGAAGCGCAAACAGCTCTTGCAAAAACCGAAGCCGCATTGAACCGGGCTGAAGCGCTGCAGGAATTCCTGACCAACCTTTTCTTGCCGGGCGCCCTGGATCGCCCAGCCGAGCAGATGCCCTCCACGGAGGAGCTCTTGCAGTCAGGAGCACAGTTTGCCCTGAATGAAGACCTCGCCGACCCATCGGAACGGCTCTCCATGCTGGTGACCATCAGTGAAATATACATTCAAAGGGGCTGGCCGGACGAGGCGCGTCCCCTCATTGATGCGGCTGTGAATTTGGGCAGGCAGCATGAGGATGAATGGCCGCAGGATCTGGCCCGAGCCCTCCACCTGAAGGCCAGAATCGCAAGCTGGGACGGTGATCACGACAAAAGCGCACAACTTTACCGGGAAGCCGAGGGTGTACTAGAGGGGCTCGACCAGCATCTGGATCTGTTTGCAGAGATCAGAACGGCGAGGGGCTATTTCGAATATTATCGCGGAAACTATGACCGGGCACTGGAATTTGCGGAACCTCTGTACATTGAGCTGCTCAGATCGGATCACCCCGACCGGCACCTTGAAATGCGGGTCAAAAATTTGCTTGCTATCACATTCGGACAATTGGGTGAGCTCGAAAAGGCGGATGTCTTCCAAAACCAGGTTATGGAAGCGTACAGGGAACTTGACGGGGAGTTCAGCCGGACCTACGCCATAAGTCTCACGAACAGCATTGACCTGAAGTACAACCTGGGCCAGTTCGATCTTGCCGAACAGTACGCAAGGAAAGCCCTGTCCGTCTACAACCGGATTTATGATGAACCCAGGAGCATCATGGGGGTGACCTGGGGCAAGCTTTCCATCTCCCTGCTGTTGCAAGGCCGGTACGAAGAATCCCTCTCCGCCGTGGAGCAGGCCGGCAGATACTTTGCGGCGGTACGAAAAAAGGACTTTGATACGTGGGATGTCCCGGACATATATGAAGGATTGATCCTTGCCAGGATGAATCGGCTGGGAGAAGCCCGGGAAAAACTGTACCACGTCCGCGAACATTTCGCCGAGGGGCATCACAGCATGTATTTCACTTCTCCGACAGCCCTCCTGGCCGGGATTTTATGCCGGACAGGGCAGGCGGAGCATGGCTTGGCCACCCTGGCAAAGACAGATCCGGAAGTAAATTCATCTTTTGAAATGAACCCGGCAAAACGGGCCCAGTATTTTGAATCCAGGGCCTGGTGCGCCTATGAGTCCGGTAACATGGCCGATGCCCTGCTGAATGCAAAAAAGTCACTGGAAGTCATGGACTATCCCGGACGAGTCATGGAGCGGTCCGACCGCAAGCTCCTGCTGGCCGCCGTTCTTTCTGAAATGGGGCGATTTACTGAAGCTTCCGTGCAGATCAACAAGGCCAAACAGCTGTTCCATGACTCGGGACTGTCCGGGCACCCTGCCCTGGCACATGTGATATCGGCGCGCGAGCAACTGATTGCCGAAACCCGGCTCCCGTGACGGCTATACGCTCCACCTCCCTGCTGACAAACCTCCCTTGTTGATAATTACATATTTTTGATTTTACTTATGTTAGCATATCAACGGTCATAAAAAACCGTCTTCTAATGAGCCGGATCCAAATAAAAACACTCGGCCAATTCCGGATTGAACAGGATGGCCAGGAACGGCTTGACTTGCCAACGCAGCCAGTTCGCTGCGCAATTTTCCTTTATCTGGCTTTGAAAAGGGAGGTTGACCGGGAGGAACTGATATCCCTCATCTGGCCGGGGCGAAATTCCGAAAAGACCAGGCATTCTCTCAGCCAAACCCTTTATGAACTGCGTCGTCAACTGGGCAATGTTTTTTCCACAACAGGCCCCAACCGGGTGGAAATCTCTTCGGATGTCCGCGTGGATGTCCTGAAATTCAAAAAAGCTTTGCAAGATGGTCATGACAGTGAGGCTCTAGAGATCTATACAGGGCCATTTCTGAAGGGACAACATTTCCGGGTGTCCGATGAATTTGATGACTGGGCCGACCATCAGCGATTCGACCTGGAACGGCAATACAGGATCCTGTGCCGCAGGCTCAGCAATACTTTCCTGGATCAGAAAGATTATCACAAAGCACTGGAAATAGCTGGCCGGTGGGTTTCCATGGACCCGCTGGAGGATGAAGCACAGCACCTGTACATCCGCTTATTGGCGCACACGGGCCGGCGTTCCGAAGCCCTCCAGCAGTACAGCAGGTACAAAGAACTTATAAAAAAGGAACTGGATGTCGAACCGCTTGATGAGACCAAAATGCTCATCAGGCAAGTAAGGGAGGAAAGAACAAACAAGCATACTCCGAATCCGGGTTCCTTGCCTTCGCTCAGGCCACCATCCACCCCCGGGAATCAGGCTCCGGGTGATGAAAGATCAGCCATAGAAACCGATGAACATGAACTGGCAGCAACCGGGAGCGGACATTTGTCTATTTACAAATGGAGGAATCTCAGTGCGGTCGCGGCTGGTCTGGCAATTCTGATTGCAACAGGGTTGTTTCTGTGGTTGCTAATACCCGTCAGCCAGGAAGTCCATTCTGCGGAACCTGAGCCGGAGGCTGCCGGAATTGCCGTCCTCCCATTTGTGAACATGGGACCTGATCCGGATCAGGAGTACTTCTCCGACGGGATCACAGAAGACCTGCTCACCGCGCTGACCAAACTGGAGAGCATGAGAGTGATTTCCCGCACTTCGGTGATGCGTTACAAGGGAAGTGACTTGTCCCTGCCGGAAATCGCAAGCGAACTCAATGTGGAGTATATCCTCGAGGGAAGCGTTCGCCGCGACCACAGCAACGTTCGAATTACTGCACAGCTCATTGAAGTGGCGGATGACAAACATCTCTGGGCGGAAACATTCGACCGTGAACTCACCGATATTTTCGAGATAAAAAGTGAAATAGCTCACCGGATTGCAGATGCGCTGCAACAGCGTTTGACATCCGTAGACCGTGCCAGGATTGCACACGGTGGGACGGACAATCTCACCGCTTACGACTTTTTTCTGCGCGGCAGGGAGTATCTCAACCGGCCAGGGGAAGCAGACCAACGGAAATATGTTCTTGCCGAAAACTTTTTCCGCCAGGCACTGGACTCCGACCCCGGTTTCGCACGTGGCTATGCTGCATTGAGTGAAGTATATCGGCGCCATGTACTTATCCCTGTAACAGTACGCCGCGATTCCATGCTGGTATTCTCCAGTTTCGCAACAAAACTTGATCCGGAACTGGCGGAAGCAGCCGTGGAATCTGGATATGCACACATGTTCTCCTGGGAGCATGACCAGGCCAGGGACGAGTTTCACCGTGCCCTGGTGCTGGATCCGAACCAGACGGATGCCATGTCGGGGCTTGCCCGCCTGTCCGTTTTGAACGGTGATCTTGCGGGTGCCATCCGCTGGGAACAGAGAGCCCTTGCAATCGATCCTCATGCAGCCGGGAGGTTGTACAATCTCGGGATCTACATGTTCCACATTGGAGACCTTGAAGGTGCGCAAAGTGCATTTGAGCAGGTTTTGACTCTGGTTCCGGATCATCCGGAAGCCAGCTACCTGCTTGCCCAGATCCATCTGATCCGGGGGGACGAACATCTTGCCGAAGCCCGTATGCAAGCCCTTAATGATTTTGCATCAGACCTTGAAACAGTTCGTGTCATGCAGGCAAAATACCACGCACAGCTTGGCCGGTTTGAGGTTGCAATGAACTATTTGCGCACATCCCGGGCAGCAGAATTCGGAGCAGTTCGCCTCTATTATGCATTCATTGCACAACAGCTCGGTCATACGGGTATGGCAGAAGAACTAATGCTGCAGCCGGCTGCTATGTTCTCAGAGTGGGAGCGATCCGGGTACCCCGTTCCCCCACGCGGCAAATTGTATCTTCATTTGCTGCAGAACGAACCTGACTCAGCCCTGTACGTGTTGCAAAACTACTGGCTGACAGGACTCAACTGGCTCGAGGATCCACCCGAAATCGGCATCTACTGGATCAACCGGCAGCCCAAAGCCGGACCGCTGCTGGATGATCCCCGGTTTGAAGCTATTCTCAGGGAAATACGACGAACTTTTGACGGAATGCGGGAGCAAATGGCTTCAGATTATCCGCCTCGGTAAGAGCTGCGCATATCATTTGCTGTCATTTTACATAAATTACTGCACAGCAATATTTTAAGTGCAAATATACCACCGGATGACACCGTCATCTGACCGCTCTAATGCAGAAATGATACACATCTGACAGCCCTCTGACACCCTGCCCCTAAATTTTCAACTGTCAGCACACGCAAACATCGGCGTCCGGCAATCTGTCAAATACTCTTGGTAAATCGAAACCCTGGTTTGACAGGAGCCGGATAAAATCGTGCTGCCAGATCATGCCGACTTTCACTTTGAACTTTGTCAAACGGAGGATTACACATGAAATCGATTGGCTTTCTTACACTTTGCCTGATGCTGCTCGTGGGCTGCGACCAGCTCCACTCATCCACATCAGGAAACAGACCGGACCTGGATACCGACGCGGAACCGTCACTTTCCAGCCGGGCATCAGTTACACCGCCTCTCGTTACAGGCGCCCTGTTTGAACGAACATGGGTTAACGACCATCAATGGGAACTGGTGAAACCAAGACCACCCGGAATAGGCGCGAACGGGCAGGTTCCCATACACATATACCAGATTGCGCCCGTATTTGAAGACGATCCCCTATCCCCGGAAATAGAGGTGCCGGGTTTCATAACCCTTGGTGGCCGTGATCATGTCATTGACATGCAGCGCAATTTGAGAAGGGATTTTCGGGGTGTGGCCAACACGGTACCCGTCCAGTTTCCCGGTTGGAACCCGTTGCCTCCCTTCGGATCTGCCGGCTGTTCCGTGCCGGATCTGGGAGCGTTGAGTGACAGGATTGCCTGGCGCTGGGTGGAAGTATCCGTGCATCCATGCGGTCAGATCCCCATGGTGTATGCCGTTGACTTTGAGGACAGCGGTTGCATGCAGCCACTGACCACGGTGGAACACATCCACAAAGCCGTTGATGAGGGATTCGCAGAACTGAATTTCCCGCCCGAAGAGCCCTGGCCGTTTGCAATCCGCAGGCTTACCGGAGAGGGGCAGGGAACACTGGCCGTCAAGGCACCTTCCTGCATGTAAATTTCAAACCGGACTTATCGGACAAAAGGCCCGGAGTGTCCCCGGCTCCGGGCCTTCAAATTGCAGAACATCATTTCAAGTTCAGTGCGTAATATTCATCCGTATATTGAGAGAGGTACAAATATTGATGTAGGTGTAATCGAAAATCCGGGTGTAACGCGCATAGAACGCAATGAAACAAACCGAGGATACCATGCAGCGACGGCTGGCGGAAGGCATACGCAACTCCGACCGCCAGGCATTTGACGAACTGTTCCGGGCCATGTACCCCCGGCTTGTCCGGTTTGCGTTCAAAATCACGCAGGATTGGAACGCCTCCTGTGATATCACCCAGGATGTTTTTGTCATGTTATGGCAGCAGCGAAATACCCTTGACCCCGAACGTTCGGTGCGCGCCTGGCTCTTCCGGTCAGTACGCAACCGCGCCTACAATTACCAGCGCGACCGGCGCGAGATCGCTGATCCCGCAGCTGTTGAGGTGCTGACGGACGATACGCGCACCACTGACGGGGATTATGACCAGACCTGGTCCGCCGACGAACGGGCATCCGGGAACGGGCAGGAAACCCGCCTGCAGAAGAAAATACTGGAATGGATACAGGATCTGCCGGATCGCCAGCGGGAAGCCTTCGAACTGAGCCGCTATGAAGGGCTCTTCCACCACGAAATCGCCGGAGTGATGCAGATCTCGGTTAAAACCGTCAACAACCACCTGACCGCAGCCCTGAAGCACTTACGGTCATGCTATGATTCGTACCGCAACGCTTCACAGGAACGAAAATGACAGACAAATACAAAAACAGACATGCCAGGGAACCCCTGCCCGGCGACATTGCCGGCACGGAACGAAGTGATTATGAAAAACTCTGGGAAACAAGTGCCGATACGCCGTTCCGCCATGAGCATCCCGACGCACAGCATACCGAAGACGCACTGAAATCGGTGCATCGAAGGCTTGCATTCACCGAAGCGGATGCACGCAAGGCACCGGAAGTACACAAGGCATCGGAAGTGCATGAAAATCAGCACGCCCGGGAGGATCAGCGTGCACAGAAACTGCAAAATATAACGGGACAGCAGCACACAAAGGAAGCAAACCGCATCCAAACGAAACTCGGTCGCACTTCAAAACTGTGGAAATTGAACCGTTTTCCTGTGTGGATGGCTGCGGCGGCTGTCGCCCTGATTGCTTTTGGCCTGGGTTACCTCCTCTATCCGCAATCAATGACCGCACCGTACGGACAGCGGGTTTCTGCCGTATTGCCTGATGGATCCTCGGTGGAACTGAACAGCGGCACTACCATCAGCTACAACCGGTTGTTCGGAATCAGGAACCGCGAAGTCCGGCTCGACGGCGAGGCCTTCTTTTCCGTGGCGCCGGGCGACAAGCCGTTCATCGTGACGGCCAATCAGGCTGTTGTGGAAGTCACCGGCACGGCGTTCAATATGCGGTCCCGCAGCGACGATCCCGGTTTGGAAACCCGTGTGCATGTGGCCAGCGGCAGCGTGGCGCTCTATCCCTCCGGACATTCCGACCGCCGCGTCTCACTGACAGCCGGCAACTGGAGCCGCTGGAACATCGCCATGGAGGCGCCGCAATCTCCCGAACCGGCCGCCCCGGAGCACATCGGGGAATGGCGCGAGAACCGTTTCCACTTCCGCAGTGAAACACTGGGCATGATCTTCCGGGAAATCGAGCGGCGCTTCGACATCCGCATCCAGCTTGAAGCCGCACAAATGGCCTCTGAAATCCTCACGGCGCACTACAGCGACCCCGCAGATGCCGAACGTATTATTGAAGACATCTGCCACGTTAAAGGGCTCCGGTATGCCCGCACCGCCAACGGGTTCCGGATATATAAATGATAAGAACCAGCCTGCATACCGCCCTTTTGCTGATAATCGCCCTGGCACCGGTGACTACAACGGCAACAGGGGCGGCCGTAGCGGGTGACGGCCCCGGCGAAGGTGCATCAGGTCTTGTCGCAAGCGCATCCGCATCCACCCATGACAGCCAGCCCCGCCCGCCAGAGCAGCCGGCCCCTTTGCGCCCACCCGAGCAGCTCTGGTCGTTCGAGTTCCGCGGTGAACCGCTGAAAGAGGTGCTGGAGACGGTCGCCCGGGTCACCGGCACCGACATGATGTACGACCCCGGAATGATTGAGGATGTGGTCATCTACCGGCGCATCCGTGAGCAGCCCATGCCGCGGCTGCTTTCGGAGATCCTGGCCGACACGCCCATGGATTTTATCGTTCTGTCGTCCGGGACCATGGTGATCGTCCGCAAGGTAGCCGACGACCCCGCTTACGGGTCCTTTGCCGGCAAGGTGCGCGACGGACACACGGGCAAACCGCTTCATGGCGCCACCATACTGCTGGCCGATGCTTCCGGCGGCACCGCCACCAACAGCAGCGGCGTGTTTCAGCTCAGCCGGATGATCAGCGGCTCCCACCGCATCATCATCAGCTACATGGGGTATCATCCTGTTGAGACGATCGTGGAAATCCGTCCGGATGAGCTGGTGCGCACTGACGTTGCCCTGGAGCCGCGCGCCTTCACCTTCACCCCCGTTGTTGTCGAGGCCCACCGGGCCGACCTGGCCGGCATCCACAACCGCGCATCGGCGCAATCGCTTGCCGGCTGGGATGTCTCCGGCGGGCGGCGCGACCCCATTCGCACGCTGGGCCTGTTCGCCGGGCTGCAGTACGGGCTGCCGCTGCAGGATATCCACCTGCAGGGCGGACGCCAGGGCGAGCACCGGATCCGCCTCGACGGCATTCCCGTCTACAACCCCTACCATTTCGGGCATTTTTACAGCAGTTTCAGTCCGCTCGCCATCAGCGACGTGCGGCTGCACAAGGCCGGGTTCGGTGCCCAGGAGGGCAGCATGCTCTCGGGGATCATCGATTTCGTTCACGACATCCCGTCCCCCGGCTCCCGCGGCATCACCTTTCTTGGCGATCCGGTCAACGCCAACATCCGCGCCGATTTTTCATTTGTTGGGGATAATGGGGGCACTCCCGGATCGTCAGGCACTGCCGGCTCCGGTTCGGGTGGCGCTTTGCACGAGCCCTATCCCTCCGTCTCCTTAACGGGCAGCTTCCGGAGCAACTTCTGGGATCTGTACCAGGAGCCGAACCTGCAGCAGACGCTGCGCGACTGGGGATATGTTGACCAGATCCTGGCCGAAAACCTGCTTCAGGGCCCGGGCACCATCCACAATGAATATGAAACGCTCAAGCAGGTGTCCGACCTGCATTACCTTGACGCACACGCGGCCGTGCGCTACGAACCCAATCCCTTCCATACCATCAGCGCTTCTGTGTGGCACGGACGCAATCGAGTGCGCATGTCGGCCCTCAACCGGCGCTATGAAGGTGAAACGCAGAACAACTATCTGTTCACGCGCGACGATTACGAGTGGCAGAACGTGATCGGACAGATCCGGTGGGATGCCAGCCCGGGTCCGCGCACTACCGTATCCACCCGTGCCGGTTTCAGCTCCGGACGAATGGACCACAGCTACCATATGTTCACCCGTCACACGGCCGATATGGGGCTCGATGAGTTCAGCACGTTCCTCTCGCCCCGGGCCGCGTATTCGCGCATGGCGGACGACGTGGGCGTCAAGCCACGCCACGCCGGCTTCAACCGCATCATCCACGGGCTGGTCAGCAGCGAGCTGCAGTACCATTTCACCCCGCAATTCCGTCTGGACACCGGACTGGAGTTTAATGCGGTCGAATCACAGGTCGATTTCAGCGAATTCTTCTTCCTGCCCACATCCTCGGATGAAGCTTCGATTTTTGGAACTTTGTATTCCAATCTGCACGCAAATCTTGGCAAGACCTGGCGGATCACGGCCGGATCGCGATTCACACGCATCGACACGCATTCGCGGCTGTTTGCCGAACCGCGTCTCTCGGTGCAGTACGACCGGACCAACTCCGCAATCGGGTACTGGTCCGCCCGCCTGGCCGCCGGCGTCTACCGCCAGTTCATCCACCAGTACGACATCACCAATGTGGGCCCGACCTCGCTGGTGCCTTCGTTCACCGTCTGGTCGCATGCATCGACCGACGAACCGCCAAAAGCGTACCACGTGAGCGGATCCTGGCTGTATCACCCGTCCACCCTCACCACCCTGAAGCTTGAGGCCTTCTACAAATGGGAACCGACGCGGTACATCGGCTCGCCGCGCAGCCTGGCTGCTGAAACCGGTGCCGGCTTCGACCGCAGCTCCGCCGAGGCCTTCTCCGAAGCCACTCGTTTGCGCTCCAGCGGCTTTTCGGCGCGATTGCAGCAGCTTCTGCCCGACCCGCGCATCAAGCTGATGCTGGGCTACGACTATACCCGCGCTGAACTGCGCATGTCACAATTCGGCCGCACCGTGCCCGCACCGTGGAACGAGCCGCACCGCATTCAGGCCCGCGGCATCATCGATATTTTCGGACCGGTCTCGCTGATCGCCAACTGGAAATCGGTCTACGGCCGGGCGTGGGGATTCCGCCAGGCCTACTACGACTACCTGTGGGTCAAGGGCACCCGCACCATCGGCAGCCAATTCGACTTCGGCTCGCCGGAGGACGACCGGCTCCCGGCCTTCCATCAGCTCGACCTTTCACTGCGCTACCGCCCGTCCCTCGGTTCGCTCCGGGTGGATGTGCACCTGGACCTGATCAACGTCCTTGGCCGGCGCAACGTCATCGACTGGAGCCTCAAACCGACCGGCATGCAGGCCACGCAGCCGCTGCAGCTATCTGCCCACAACGCCGCGAGCGGTGGATACGGCGGGGACGGAAACAGCGGCGGCGGCAACAGCAGTAACGTCTCACAGGACTTCGACACCACCTACGAAATCCACGAGCGCACCATGCCCGGCTTCTACCCGGTACTCCGGCTGGAAATCGGATTGTAGCAAACCGGATTGTAATATGCAGGATTGCAGTATGTCGGATTATCGCAAGCCGTATTGTAGCAAACAGGGGTCTGGCAAACATGGTTGAGGATCCACCTGCCCGAGTTGCTTTTGTTTGTTTGTTTTTTTTTGAATCTTACCAATATGCGCGCAGCCATATGGGCACACGGACAACCATTTTGAACAACCGCAGACAACTCGCCAAATCATATTGCAATATGAGATTTATCAATGTATCACTTACCACTATCATCGGTCTTCTCACTTTCGTGGCTCTGCTCTCAACCGGATCGGCAACCGCACAGCCGACACTCGAACAAATCGGGATTACCACCGGCGTCGTCAACAATAACGTGCGGTCCAACCTCGGCTCGATGGACTCCAGGACCGGACTCCGTGTCTCGCTCTACACCGACGTCCGCCTGACCCGCTCCATTTTCACCACCGCAGAGTTCGGGTATATACAGCGCGGTTACAGTGAGGAGACGGAATTTGTCGTGCCTGATGGGTCGGAACAGGGTTACAGCACGGATTTCGTCACCGGTCGTGCCAGCACAGGGCATCTTTTGCTGGGTCTGTCTGCCAATATCGAGCGGGAGCTACTGGGTCAAATGTGGTACTTCGGAGCGGGCCCGCGCCTGGAGTGGCTCATTTCACGGGAAAACGCCTCGTTCGAGAGCGACATTTTTGACGAAGTCGTGGAATCCGAGCTGCTGGACTTCCTGGATGACACCTCGCTTGGCATCTCGGCTTCGGCCGGCCTGCGCAACCTGGCCCTCGGGCCGGCAAACCTGCGCCTGGAGCTGCGCTACGACTACGACCTGACCGATGCCATGAGCGACTACCCGAGATCCTACCGGAATCACGGGTTTGCGTTTACGGTTGGATTGGGATTGCGGCCCT
>SKNT01000109.1 GCA_007120385.1 Balneolales bacterium | reverse complement strand
TGCCGGGTCATGCCGGTGATACTCCGGGACAAGCTCCTCAAGATCCTGAATGCCCGCGGGGTGAAACAGGATATTTCCGATATGCTGGCGTGGGCCGATATACTTAAAGCCAGCCGGTGCGGACTGGGGCAGACGGCCGCCAACCCCATCATCACCAGCATCCACAATTTCCGTCACCTGTATGACCAGAAAACCAGGGGCGAGGTGCGCTATGATACCGGGTTTGATCTGACCAAAGCCACAGAGGAGGCCATGGCTGCGACCGGCAGGTATGCCATGAGCGAGTAGCGGCAAGCGGGACGGGCACTTTTCCGCCGTGGGACGGAGACATCCAAAAGAAAATCAATTATGGCCGAACTGAACAACTTTTCCATTGACGGCGTGAAATGCATGGCCAGGGAAGGCACCAGCATTCTCGAAGCGGCCAGGCAGAACGGGATCTACATTCCGACCTTGTGCAACCTGGACGGCGTTCCGCCGAAGGGGGCCTGCCGCGTGTGCAGTGTGAAGGCGAATGGCAAGCTGCTGACGGCATGCACCACGAAAATATCACAAGGAATGGAGGTGGAAAACGATACGCCGGGGCTGAATGAACTTAGAAAATCGATTGTGGAAATGCTTTTTGTGGAGGGCAACCATCTGTGTCCATCCTGTGAGAAGAGCGGCGATTGCGAGCTGCAGGCACTGGCTTACCGCTATGGCATGACGGTTCCGCGCTATCCCTATTTCTATCCGAAGCGCGTTGTTGATGCCTCACATCCTAAAATCGTGAAAGACCACAACCGCTGCATCATGTGCAAGCGGTGCGTACGAGCCATCAAGGATAAAAAAGGAAGGAGCATTTTCGTCTTCTTGAACCGCGGGTTTGAGACGAAAATATATATTGATCCGGAACTGGCCGGCAAGCTGACGGATGAGCTGGCCAGGAAATCCGTGGAAGTGTGTCCCGTCGGGGCCATCATGCTGCGCGGCGAAGGGTTTAAAACGCCGTTTGGCAAGCGGAAATATGACAAGGCGCCGATTGGAAGCGATCTTTGATACCAAACAGGAGCAGGAGGATCGACCATGGACAAACCTGTTGTTGCAACCGCTTCACTGGCCGGCTGTTTTGGGTGCCACATGTCGCTGCTTGACATCGACGAGCGCATTCTGGAGCTGGTGGAACTGGTCGATTTTCACAAGTCGCCCATCAATGACATAAAGGAGTTCACCAGGGACTGCGACATCGGCCTGATTGAAGGGGGCTGCTGTCTGGATGAGAACGTGCATGTGCTCAAGGACTTTCGCAAGCACTGTCGCATTCTGGTTTCACTCGGGGAGTGCGCCATCATGGGGGGACTCCCGGCCATGCGCAACGGAATATCCGTAAGGGAGTGCCTTGAGGAGGCGTATCTGAATGGTCCGTCGGTGAGAAATTCCAATCAGGCGAAAATACTGCCCAATGATGAGGAGTTGCCTGTGTTGCTCAACAGGGTGTATCCCTGTCATGAAGTTGTCAAAATGGACTACTACCTCCCGGGATGTCCACCGTCCGCCGACCTTATCTGGATTGCCCTGACGGCGCTCCTTGAGAACCGGGAGATGGACATACCGTATGAGTTGTTCAAATTTGACTGACAAGCCGGTGTAAAAAGCCGGATCAGGCACACGGGCGGCGGCCGGGATGCGAAATTGACAAGCCGTCCGGGAAACAGAAAACCAATCGATCAGAAATAAACTCATTATCCCGATGCCATGGCACAAAAAGTCACGATATCACCGGTAACAAGGGTGGAAGGCCACGGGAAGGTGACCATCCATATCAACGGTCAGGGTGAGGTGGTCCAGAGCCGGCTTCACATTGTGGAATTTCGGGGATTTGAGCGATTCATACAGGGCAGGCCGTATTGGGAAGCGCCGGTCCTGGTCCAGCGTCTGTGCGGCATCTGTCCGGTCAGCCACCATCTGGCCGCCGCCAAGGCCATGGATGTGATAGTGGGGGCCGGAACCGGCTACGGGCTGCCTCCGACGGCCGAAAAGATACGGCGACTGATGCACTACGGGCAGATATTCCAGTCCCATGCCCTCCATTTCTTCCATCTGGCCTCGCCTGACCTGCTCTTCGGGATCGATGCCGACCCGGAGAAACGCAATGTGATAGCCCTTGCCACAAGTCCCGAATACAAGCATCTGGCGGTGCAGGGTGTGATGATGCGCAAGTTCGGACAGGAGATTATCCAGGCCACGGCAGGCAAGAAAATCCATGGCAACGGTGCCATACCGGGGGGCGTCAACAAAAGCCTGGCGCCGGAGGAGCGGGAACGCTTCCTGAACGGGCCCGAGCCGCTGCAGATCGACAAGATGATTTCATGGGCGGAAGAGGCCCTCGCCCTGTTTCTGGACTTTTACGGGAAAAATACCGACATGGTGGATAACTTTTCGCGGTTTCCGTCCAACCACCTCAGCCTGGTTGGGGAGGATGGGGCGCTGGACCTCTACCATGGCCGCCTCAGGGCCGTTGACGCCGAGGGGAAGAAAATCCTGAATGACATCGACTATCAGGAGTATCTGGATTATATCGGTGAGGAGGTGCGGTCCTGGAGTTACATGAAATTCCCGTTCCTCACCGGGCTGGGCAAGGAGAAGGGCTGGTACCGGGTGGGACCGCTGGCGCGGCTCAATACCTGTGATTTCATCCCCACGCCCAGGGCGCAGGAGGCATTCGAACACTATAAATCCCGCACGAATGGGAAGCCAAATGACATGTGCATGCACACCCACTGGGCCCGTCTGATCGAGACACTCTTTGCGGCCGAATGCATGAAGGAACTTCTGGAGGATGAGGATATCACCGGAAGCGAGCTGGTCACTGCCGGCAAGAAGAAGCTGGAGGGTGTCGGACTGCTTGAGGCGCCCCGGGGCACGCTGTTCCACCACTACCGGATCAACCGGAACGACCAGATTGAAATGGCCAACCTGATCGTTTCGACCACGAACAACAACCAGCCCATGAACGAGGCGGTAACGCAGGTTGCCCGGAAGCAGATGAACGGGCAGAAGACCATCACCGAGCCGATGATGAACGCCGTGGAGGTGGCAATCCGGGCCTACGACCCCTGCCTTAGCTGCGCCACCCATGCCATTGGCAAAATGCCTCTGAAGCTGGCGCTTTATGATTCAAAGTGCCGGTTGATTGCCCGGAGAACACGGTAATTGGATTAACTGTTTTGTATGGTTGCATTTACTCAATAAAAGTTGTCATCTTTCGGGCTTACAGGATGCGGATCAAGCTGACACCAATGGCCGAAGAAAAACGAATTTTTATCTACGGATACGGCAATCCGGGACGTCAGGACGACGGACTGGGCAAGGCACTGACAGATGTGGCCGAAGCGTGGGTTGGAGAGCAGCAGCTTCAAAACGTTACGGTGGATGTCGCATACCAGCTCCAGGTGGAGGATGTGCTGCTTATGGTGGACAGGGACCTGGTCCTGTTAGTGGATGCCAGCATGGATGAGCAAATCGAAGACTTTTCCATCGACAGGATCACCGCGGATGCCGGCGCTTCCTTCAGTGCGCATTCGGTGGCCCCGGGTTTCATCGTTGGGCTTTACGAGGCTCTGTACGGGCCCGCGCCGCCCGTTTATCTGGTGCAAATCCGTGGATATGAGTGGGAACTGGAGGAATCGGTAACCCCCCGTGCGCGGGAAAACATGGAAAAGGCGTGGGAGCTGCTAAAAAAAATCATCTTGAATCCGGGCATGCTGGCAAAAATGCAGCATTCCGTCACAGGTGACAATAACGGATCACAGGCATAATACCGGAGGATAAAATGGATTTGAAAACGGATTACATGGGGCTGGAGCTGAAAAACCCGCTGGTTGTGAGTTCCTCACCGCTTTCCATGAACACGGACAATCTGCGAGCGTACGAATCACACGGAGCGTCTGCTGCGGTGCTGCGATCTCTGTATGAGGAGCAGATTGTCAGCGAGATGGAAGGAAAGCTGGATCAGGAAGACATGTATTTCTGGTACCCGGAAGCGGCGGATCATGTCAGGAATATTTCAAAAGGGCAAATCCTTCGTCCCTATCTGAATTATATTGAGAAGGCGAAAAACGAGGTTTCCATTCCGATCATCGCCAGCATCAACTGCCACCGTACGGGCAGCTGGGTATCGTTCGCCCGGGAGATTGAAAAGGCCGGAGCCGATGCCATAGAGCTGAACGTATCCACCCACCTTCCGCATGACAGTACAACGGAAGCCCGGGATTTCGAAAAGGCGATTATGGATGTGGTTTCTGAGGTGAAAAAGCAGGTTTCGATACCGGTATCCGTTAAAATCGGCCCTTATTTCACCAACATCATTGCCATGGCCCGCGGCCTGGAAAAGGCCGGCGCGGACTCCCTGGTGGTCTTCAACCGGTACTACCGGCCCGATATTGATATTGAGCAGCTGGAGGTAACCTCCGAAAATTACCTGAGTTCACCCGGGGAGCTGTCCCAGTCGCTGCGTTGGGTCGGTGTGCTCTCGCAGCAGGTGAAGTGCGATCTGGCGGCGAATACGGGCGTACATGACTACGAAGGAGTGGTCAAGCAGCTGCTGGCAGGCGCCACCGTCACCCAGTTCTGCTCGGTGCTGTACATCCAGGGCCTGGCGTACATAACCACCATGCTGGAGGACCTGAAATGGTGGATGAAGCAGAAGCGTTTTTCATCCGTCGAAGATTTCAGGGGGAAGATGGTCGATGACAGGCTCAACACGGCGCAATTCGAGCAGGTCCACTTCGTGCGGAAAAACGTCAGGATGTTTGACTGACGGAGGGGTTTCGCCGGCTTGTTCACGCCGGAAGCCGTTCCCCGGCATCACTTTAATATGCAAAGTTGTTAAAAAGTGACCGGTCGATGCGGTTTGGCGATGTGCCGGGGCGGGAATTTACTTCCGGGGCGCCCGCTGTTTCCTCAGCCAGTCAAACCATTCTTCCATGCCGTCGCCCTTGGTCGCGGAGGTCTCGAGAAACTCGATTTTCGGCTGAATCCGGCGGGCATATTCCTTCGTTTTTTCGACATCGAACTCCACATAGGGCAGCAGGTCGATCTTGTTGATGATGCACAGATCGGAGTTGCGGAAGATGGTCGGATACTTGATGGGCTTGTCATCTCCCTCGGTCACGCTGATCATCACGATGCGTTTTGCCTCGCCGAGATCAAAAAGGGCGGGACAAACCAGGTTGCCCACGTTTTCGATGAGCAGAAGTGAGTCGGGATCGGGGGAAAGCTGCTTGAGGGCGCTGTTGACCATGACCGAATCAAGGTGGCAGCCGCTTCCGGTGTTGATCTGGATGACCGGGGCCCCGGTTGCGTCAATGCGCTCGGCATCGTTCATGGTCTGCTGATCGCCCTCGATCACGAAGAACGGGAGCTCCTCCTTGAGTGCCGTGATGGTCTTTTCGAGCAGGGTGGTCTTGCCCGCACCAGGAGAGCTGACAAAATTCAGGGCCGTGATGTTTTTCGCCTCGAAATACCCGCGGTTGCGCTCGGCCAGCATGTTGTTGTGGGCAAGGATGTCCTGCTCCAGCTGTATCTCGCGGCTTTTTCCGTGGCTGTGACCGTGGTGATGCTGCCCGTGATCGTGACTGTGTCCATGCCCATGGCCATGATCGTGCCCGTGACTGTGCGCATTGCCGTGTCCGTCGCCATGACTGTGATCATGCGTGTGGCCGTGGTCGTGATCATGAGAATGGGCATGCGTGTGGCCGAGTCCATGTCCGTGATGGTGGCTGTGGCTGTGCCCTTGCCCGTGGTTGTGAGGCTGTCTGTGTTCCTGATCACTTCCCGGGCGGCGGATGGTTACCACGCCTTCGGGATCGCTGCATCCGCAAGTTCCGCACATAACGACACCTCTGTGAGATGATTAAAATCGATGGGAAATATGATAATACGTATTTAAATGGCACATGAACCAACGGGCTCAGGTCTAGCAAAGTAATCAATTCGGCGCTATTTCTCAATCAGATACGGCCACCGGCACCGCACGGCGCGCGGCCGGTCACTCTACTACAAGCGATCGCACTTTAAGTTCCTGGCCACGCATTATTTGAAGGTCAAGCGAATCACACTTTGGACACTGTTCGAAATAGTCGGCCACTTCAAATTCCTCGCCGCACTGCTTGCATTTCGCCTGCGCCTGCACCGGGTGGATGGCGACCCTGGCCCCGCTCAGGATCGTATCCCTCACCGCCACCTCCATTGCGAACTCGAGCGCCTCGACAATCACGCCCGAAAGCGAACCCACCTCGATATTCAGATCGGTCACGCGCAGTGCCCCGGCCTTCCTGGTCTCGGCAGTTGCGATATCAACAATGTTCAGGGCAATGG
Organism: Balneolales bacterium; assembly: GCA_007120385.1. Taxonomy (GTDB): domain Bacteria; phylum Bacteroidota; class Rhodothermia; order Balneolales; family Natronogracilivirgulaceae; genus SKNL01. The sequence continues at coordinate 9,182 of SKNT01000109.1, read as the reverse complement.
AGAGTTCGTGCATGGATGGTCGGTTCTCTGGTTCTGTGCGTTTATGGATGATTTTTCGTGTTTGCCGGGTTGTCCGATCCTGGCCGCATCGGGCCGTCATTCGCCATCGCCCGCCGCTTGGATACCATGTCCATCCAGCACCGAATACGGTTTTCCGGCACATTTCAGGCAGTATTTCGGAGTATCTGCCGTCGTGGCGGCCGTGCCCGTGTTTCCGGTGGATGTGTCCCCGCCATCCACCATGCGGGTTGCCATGACGCTTTCCCCGCACCGGGCACAGACCCCGCTTTCGTGCGACGGCGCATATCCCGGCACATCCACCCGCACGCGCTGTACATCGAACATGCGGTCAAAGTCGAGGCCGAGTGTGCCAAAAGAGCGCTCGACTCCGCTTTTGCGGAATGCGGCCACCGCCGCGTTGTCGCGTTTCTGCTCCTTTACCACACGCTGGTAATGCCGGTCAAATTCCGGAAAGGCCTCCCGGACATAGGCGGGCGATTCATGTCGGGAGATGACCCGCACCCCGCGGCCGTTGCGCCGTGTCAGGGTGAACGCCGTCTTGCCGAGATCGTGGAAAATCAGGCTGTTGTTGCCGAACGAGCAACCCGTTACAAGCTGCACCCCGTCGGCAAAACAGTTGTTGGTCTCGACTATCGCCAGAAGGTCTTCCAGTCCGTCCGATGCCGGCGCAGGCTGTTCGCTGCCTGTGCTTTTATCGCCGCCGGTGCTTTTGCCACCGTCTGTGGTCTTGTCACCGTCTGTGCTTGCATCAGAGTCAAGCTGCTGCATGGCATGCACCGCCGCCATGACTCCCATGGCCAGGCCCGGACAGTAGTGCCCGTGGAACTGGGCTGCCAGCATCAGCAGTTTTTCGGTATCGCTGGCCATGATGTGTTTCTGAATGGCCAGGCGCGGGTTGGATTTGAGCAGGGATGTGTGGATGGTGTTCGTCGCTCCGCAAGGCGCATCGTCCAGATGCGAGGTGTTGCACGATTTGATGTCCAGCACCGGGGTGCCGTTAACGGCATCGAGTCCGGTCACGTGCAGGCGGTTGCCATCGCGGGAAACGAGCCGCACGGTGGTAATCCCGATACGATTTGGGCGGTACGGAGCCCGCGAGGCAAAAACTCCGCGCACTTCGCCGGATTTTGTGGCCCTCTTCCAGCTGCCTGGCGACTCCCTTTCCGGAAGGTGAAAGTGGAATACCACATCCAGGTACTCGCAGCTGTCGATCATGAAGAGCGCACCGGCGAAGGCCTCATCTACCTCGATGATGCTCTTGGCATCCTGCATCCGGGCTGCCGATTCGGGATCCGTGCAATCATTGCGGACAAAGCCGACCGGTTTCATGGAAATTTCGTCTGACATCGTTTTCGGATTATGCGGGGGATGGCACGGTTTCAATGGTATCTGCGCAGGCAGCATGCCGTCTTGCCTGCAATATACACTCTTCCGTGAAGATCATTTGAAATCAGTGACATGAGATTTGGCAGCCGCCGAAACCGCGCGCAAAAAAGGCCCGCGTAGCCGGTGAAATAGACGAATACATGCAAATGGTGCAATATCAGATCAGTATTCCGGCACCCAGCGCCAGCACAACCAGCAGCGGTGCGGGAATTTTTCCGGTTGCCAGCAGGATAACAGCCAGCGCCACGGCAATGATGTTATCCAAATGAAAACCGCTGGCGTGCATCAGGATGACCGCGGCGATGGCAATGAGTCCGCCTGCAACGGCATTGATGCCGCGGAGCGAAATTCGCACCGCTCGGATCTGCTTCAGATTTTCCCAAACCGGATAGATGAAGTAGATCAGCAGCAGTCCGGGAAGGAAAATGCCGATACCGCCCACCAGCGCGCCGCCGATCTGCAGCAGGGCAGAGCCGTCCCGGGCGGCCATTCCGCCCGCATAGGCGGCAAAACTGAACATGGGTCCGGGCAGTCCCTGCACCAGGCCGTATCCGGTAAGAAATTCCTCATTGCTCATGTACTCCCTTATCTGCACCAGTTCACTGTGCATCAGCGGAACAACGACCTGTCCGCCGCCGAAGACCAGGTAGCCGTAGCGGTAGAAGCTCTCAAAGATCACGATCAGGCGATTTTCGGAGATGGTGGCCAGAAAAATCCCTCCCAGAGCAAAAAAGGCGAACAAACCAAGGTACTGCCAGGGCGGATTGAACCGGACACGGTTCCAGATATCCGACTCCCGGGCGATCAAGATGCTGACCGCACCGCCAATGACCAGCACCAGCGGAAAGATCCACGGGTCGCGGATGAACCAGGTCGTAACGGCACCGAAAATCATCAACAGCGCGGTGGTGGTGTCGGTGACCACTTTGCGGCCGATGCGATATGCAGCAACGATGATGAACCCGACGGCCATGGGACCGATGAAGCGGAGAATATCACCGGAAATATCCCGGGCGGACAGGAACTGGTAAAGGAATGACAGGGCCGTCATGACCATCAGCACCGGCAGCGCCCAGACGAGCATGGTCAGCAGCGCAAGCAAGGGTCCGCCCGCCCGATAGCCGATGGCGACAATGGTTTGCGTGCTGGTTGGACCCGGCAGGATACTGCACAGCGCGATCAGTTCGATCAGGTCTTCCTCGGTCAGGTATTTTTTCCGGGCTACGAGCTGGTCCATGAACACGCTCATGTGCGCTTCGGGTCCGCCGTACGCTCCCAGTGAACAGACCAGGACATCTTTCAGGAATACCGGCCAGCGGACTGCTTTTGCCTGTACAGCGGGGTTTTCAGTATCAGTTGTCATGTTCTTCCAGTTCCTCCGCCAGTTCATGAACCTGCCGGCGAGCCAGCTGAAGTACATACCTGCCGGCCCCGGTGGCCTCGTAGTACTTGCGCCATCGCCCGTCCACCAGTTTTTCTGTGCGTTTCAGCCATCCCTCCTTTTCCAGGGTGTGCAGGATCGGATAGAGGGTCCCGTAGGAAAAGTCATACCCGTGCTCTTGCAGCTCCTCGATCAGCTCCTGTCCGTACCAGGGTCTCTCGGCACAGTGGTGCAGGATATGGACCCGAACGAACCCCAGGAAAAGCTTTCGAAGCAAGCGATCTTTTGTCATTTATTGGTATCGAGTTACGATATTGATTTCCGATATTATAAGAAGTATGGAAAGAAAAGTCAATTGCAAGGCAGATTTGCCCGGTTGGCTGACCGTATGTCAGGTGCGGTCAGGCACAATGAAGCGATTGCCGTTATCTTGGACGACCCGCACTTTCACGCCGAAAAGACGTTCCACATGTTCGGCGGTCACTATCTCCGGACCGCCGCTTGCGAAGACGGCGCCGCCCTTGAGCATCACCACGCGGCTGGCGAACAGCGAGGCCATGTTGATGTCGTGCATGGCGATGACCACGGTGATGCCACCACCGGCCAGATCCCGGAGCAGCTCAAGCGTTTCCAACTGGTATCTCAGATCGAGGTTGGCCGTGGGCTCGTCGAGCAGCAGGATTTCCGGCTGCTGGTTCAGCGCCCGGGCGATGAAGACTCGCTGCTGCTGTCCGCCGCTGAGTTTGTGAACCTCCCGCATGGCCACATCCACCAGATCGAATCGTTCAAGGATCCCGGCGGTCCGCTCGTAGTCGCCGCGAGACGGCCGCCACTGGATGTACGGCTTGCGTCCCAGCAGAACCGCATCGAACACCTGCATCGGCACGCTCTTCTGCTCGGTCTGCGGCACGTAGGCTATGCGCCGGGCGCGCTGCACTGCGGGGATCGTCCGCACGCTGGCCCCGTCGATGAGCACATCCCCCTCACGGACAGGCAGAATTCCGTTGATGCATTTGATCAGTGTGCTTTTGCCGGAGCCGTTCGGTCCCACAAGAGCCACCATGTCGCCACGGTCCATATCCACACGAATTTCCTTCAGGACCGGGTCCCGGTCGTAGCGAAAAGTGACGTTTTGGAGCGAAATGTGCATTTATGTGATGGTGGATGTGATGTCCGTTGCGGAAATATGTCCCGGATTCAAGGTTTCAGTTCCAGTAGCTTTTTCCGAGTCCCCGCAGCAGCAGGAACAGGAACAGCGGTGCGCCGATGAACGAGGTGAGGATGCCTACCGGCAGGATCACCGGCGAAAACAGCGTGCGCGCCACCGTATCGGACAGCAGCAGGAAGAGCGCGCCAAACAGGGCCGCCGCCGGGATCAGGAACGTCTCGTCGCCGCCGATGAAGCGCCGCACGATGTGGGGCACCACCAGCCCGACGAACGCGATAATGCCGTAGAAGCTGACGACGACCGCCGTGGCCAGCGAGGCCACCAGCATCCCGAAAAGCCGGATCCGGAACGGGTTGACGCCCAGGCTCTGCGCGTACTCGTCGCCCGACTGCAGCGCCTTGTAATTCCACGACATCACGGTAAAAAACAGCCAGACCGGGACCATCACAAGCGCCAGGACCGATACTTCCTGCCACGAAGCGCGTCCAAGATCCCCGAACATCCAGAAAACGATGGCGGCCAGCTCGGCCTCGGTGGCCAGGAACTGCATGGCCGACACGCCCGCGCTGAACAGCGATCCGATCGCGATGCCCGACAGCACCATCACCTCGGGCGTCACACCCCGGTACCGCGCAATGGCCAGGATAAAAAACGTGCTGGCAAGGCTGAAGACGAACGCCGATCCCATGATCAGATAGCGGTCGCCCAGACGCATCAGCAGTCCGTTTCGGGTGGATGCGGCCGCGTCCTGGTACAGCGATCCGGCATCGACCATGCTGCCTGCGCCCAGCACCACAATGGCAAACGCCGCCCCGAACGCCGCGGCGCCGGATATGCCCAGGGTAAAAGGCGAGGCCAGCGGATTGCGCAGGATGCTCTGCATCACGGCCCCGGATACCGAGAGCGCGAAGCCAGCCAGAAGGGCGGCCAGCACCCGCGGCATGCGGATCTGCATCACAATCTGGTTCGTGGCGGCATCGGCGCTGCCCGAAAAGACGGCGATCACATCGCGGTACCCGATGCCGGCGGCTCCCGAGACAATGGCGACCATCCCGACCACAACGATACCGATCATCACCAGGGCGATGAAGAGCAGCCGGTTGCGAATGTGCCGGCTGTATTTGGCCAGGACGCTTTGTGCGTTCATGCTGTTTTGTTCTGTAAGTATGTTGCAACGTCCGGTTCAGTTCGACACATAGCCAGGCTGTGATCGCAACTGCAGCTGCTTCGGGTTCGTGTCCGCAACGTTTTTCGTTTAAATCTCCCGGCGCCTGCCCTTACAGCTTCCTGTTCCAGGATTTAAAGCTCTTCCGGCATCAGTCTGCGAAACCCGCCATATTGCGTGCGAATGTCATCGTAAATACGCCGGCCAAGGAACAGATGGAAGATTTCGTCGGCTTTTTCGGAAATGGCAATATCGTGAAACCGGCCGGGATATAAAACTGTACCGGCGAACCATGCGTTGGCCAGGATGGCTTCGTAGTTGGCGGCATAGTTATTGTAGGGAAGCACACCGTAGACCTCTCCGGAGCGGATAGCGCCGAGCGACCGGGCCAGCGGGGTGTCGGGACGGATATCCGGTCCCGCCGTGCGCAGGCTGAATAGATCCATAAAAAGCACATCCGGGTCCCAGACAATGAGCTGTTCAATGTCGATATAGGTTCCCTGAATGGGGTTGATCAGGCGCGACGGGATTTCGCCGGCTACGTTTCGGGCCCCGATGAACCGGAACGGTGGATAGAAGGGCTCGGTGGAGGCGATTCCGCGCGGGCCCCGGTAGGAGACCCCGCCGACGTAGACACGTGGACGTTCATCGTCCGGCACCAGGCAGGTGCGGATTTCAAGCTCGGCGATGGATGCATTGATGCCGGCGATGAGCGAATCGGCGCGTTCGGTTCTGCCGGTGAGGGCGGCCATGAGGCGTAGGGAGGCGAAGAAGAGGTCGCGTTGATCGGAGAAATTGCCGTATTCCAGGGCGATGACTGGAATGCCGGTGCGCGCCTGGAGATCATCGGCCTGTCCGCGACTGGTGAAGGTGAGGAACAGCAGATTGGGCCGGGCGGCAACGAGCAGCTCGGGATCGCCGCCCATCTGGGGTCCGACCGGCGGCAGGTCGCGCAGCTCCGGGTAAGCGTACAGATAGGGACGGTCGGAGCGGCGCTCCGGCTCCTCAATGCCCGCCACCAGATCTGTGGCGTCGAGGTAGGCGAGCATGCGCAGCGCTCCGGCGCGGAGGGCGATCACCCGTTCCACATCCTTCGGCACGACTACGGTGCGCCCGTGCATATCGCGGACGGTAACTGTAGCGGGCTCCGGCCCAGGCTCTATGGACCAGCTGTCGCCGGCATCATTTTCCGGCACATTTCTGCTCCGGGACGGATCCTGATCCGATTGGCTGCAGCCCGGCAGCATCAGGGTGGCTGCCAGGAACAGGATGGCCGCCGGCTTAGTGACGGCAGATATCAGCACTTTGAATATTTGGGAGGTTATGGGTAGTATCAAATTAGCGCGCAATGTCATAGTTGATACTGAGGTGGATCATCCGTCCGGGAGACATGACATCTATGGTCTCCAGGTAGCGATTGTCCAGTACATCGATCACCTGGATGGCGGCGGAGACGCTGTCGAGGAATCGGCGCGAGACCATGAGGTCGAAGGTGGTCCATGCGTCGATCTCGGGGATGCCCTCTCCGTCGGTGTTGTTGTCGTCACTGCTGAACTGCGACCCTTTGAAGTGCACGATGAGGCCGAGATCTGCTATCGGGTTGCGCCACTGGATTATAGCCCTTGCCTGGTGACGAGGAGTGTAGGTCAACTCCTTGCCTTCCAGTTCGGGCTGGTCGGGGAAGGAGCGGATCTCCGACTGGTAGCGGGTATAGTTGGCTGTGAGGGTCAGGGCATCACTGAGGAAGTAGCGGACATCCAGTTCGGCGCCGCCCATGCGGACCGAAGAGACGTTTTCGCGCCGCCAGACCTGGGAACCGTCGGGCATCTCAAAGGAGACGAAGTACAGGAAGTCGTTACCGTGCGAGTAGAAGAGGGTCGGCGAGATGGACAGGCGCCAGAAGGGGCGCACATCCAACCCGATCTCGAAGTTGTCAAGTGTTTCCGGACCGAGTTCCGGATTGGCGATTTTGATCCGGCCGCGGAAGATCCCGGTGCGAGAGAGGTCGTCCAGGATGGATGCGCGAAATCCGCGGGCGTAGGAAGCGTATCCGCTGAGATGGTCGGTGGGATTGTAGCGCAGGGCAATGCGCGGGCTCAGTGTCGACCAGCTGTTGCTCTCGATGTTGTCGTTGTTGTAGCCGGCCAGCGGTTCTCCCCGGAACATGATGCCCTCGGTGGCGAAGAAATAGCCGTCGTAAAACGTAACATAATCGTACCGCAGGCCGAGAAGCAGGTGCATGCGGCGGTTGAGCAGGCTGATCTCATCCTGCAGATAACCGGCCAGGAAACGCATTTTGCCGCGATTTATGACCACGTCATCGGAAGTCTGGTAGAAATCACCGCCGTTGACCGAGCCGACCTTGAATTCGGCCCCGCCGGTGAGGGCATTGTTGCGGCCGGCGTCCTGGAACAGGTCGAGGGTCACACCCATGTCATCACGATCCGATTCCACATTGAACCGTGAGTAGTTCTGTCCGGGAGTGCCGCGTTCACTGACGCGAAAATAATCCTCCCGCTGGTAGAAGCTGTTCAGGGCGTAGCGGAAAGCGTTGCGTTCACCGCGTACTCCCAGGCGCACCCGGTTCATGTCAAACTTGCGGTACATCCCCGGCTCCTCGATTACGATCCCCTCGCCGCGCTCATTCTGGAAATAATCGTAGACGGCGGTCACTTCGGCCAGTTCGCTTGCCTTCCAGGTGACTTTGGAGTGCAGCCCCGCATCCTCAATGTACCGCGGCACGGTGAAGTCGGGTTCGGTGCGCTCGGCTTGGGGGACCGGGTTGTACCCGTCGCTGTTGGTGAGGAAGCCGTGCAGATGGATGCTCAGCCGGTTGGTGGCGCGACCGGTGAGGCTCAGGTTGCTGCGCCAGGTGCTGAAGGTGCCATAGGAGAGGCCGGCCGATGCCGAAAAGGGCTCGACGGGGGTGCGGGTGATGATATTGATGACTCCGCCCATGGCGTTGCTGCCGTACAGGGAAGAGCCGGGACCCTTGTAGACCTCCACCTGTTTGACGTTGGCGGTGCTGATGCTGTTCCAGTTGACCCCACCGGTGTCGGAGTTGTTGATGGGCACGCCATCGATGAGCACCAGGGTGCGGCTCTGCTCTTCGCCGGAGAGCCCGCGCACGGTGACGCTGGGACGCATGGTGAAAAAGCCGAGACTGCTGGATGTGTTCACGCCGGAGACATTGCGCATCGCATCGGCCATGGTGGCCGCTGGGGTAAGGGAGAGCTCCTCTGCGGAGATGATGCCCACGCGTCCGGGCACTTCGGACAGGGCCCGGACATTCTTGGTGGCCGTGACCTCGATTTCATCCAGCACACGGTACAGTGTGTCGCTTTGCCATTGTGCGTGTGCGGGGGTGGTCCAGGCGATGGCGGCAAGCAGTACGGCCATCAAGGCCTTGGAAAAGAAGAATGATGGATGGTGATGAGTGCTCGTGTTATCCCGCGGATTCATTAATATGTTCATGGCGCCGGATCGTGGTTTGAGTAATATTTTTCTAAAATTCGTGTTACCTGCAGGTAAATTTTTTTTGTGGTGTTCAATCACTTACGGGTTGTGATTCAATCTGCCCGGCTCATGGTCAGTTTGCCGTGCTGGATTCCTTTGACGGCAATGAGCCGGTCGGCCAGTTCGGTAAGGGAAGCTGCTTTCCCCTTTACGGCGATGATCTCCATGCACATTTCTTTCTCCAGATGAAAGTGCTGCGAGGAGAGGATCATATCGTGATAGTCATGCTGGATGTCTGTCAGCTTCTTCATCAGATCCCGCTTGTGATGGTTGAACACCAGGGTTATGGATCCGGCTACCACATGGTTGCACTGCCATTTGTGGGAGACCGTATGCTTGTTGATCAGGTGCCGGATAGCCTGCGAACGGTTGGTGAAATGATTCTCTGTCGCAAACTGGTCCAGGGATTCCAGGAGTTCATTCTCAAGGGAGACGCTGAAGCGGACTATGGGCATGGTGTTACGTTTTAATAATTTTATGTTACCCTTGCCCTGAATGTACTGCAAATTTATGATATAGAAAATATTTATAAGGAAGTTTTTTTC
>SKNT01000124.1 GCA_007120385.1 Balneolales bacterium | reverse complement strand
TCTGCGTTGGCTTTCACCTCCTGTTTCCTTAACTTGAAACGAATATTGTTTCGTTGCGGGCCGCGTACCGGCCTCATATTACAGGGATAGTTATTACTTATAATTTTGATCGATACGTTATGTCAAAGAAACTGACGTTCTTCCTGCCATTTCATGGCGCAAAACACACAGAACAAACCGTAGATGCCTTTACCGGCTCCGATCTGGTGGATGCCGTATACCTGCTGACCGATGCATCATCCGGCATCCAGAAAAAGAAAACCGCCGATCTGCAGGTAGAGGCGCTTCTGAGCAATGACACATTCCGCAAGATCCTGGACAGGGCCTCTTCGGATTATGTGCTGCTCCTGCTCAAGGATACGCTGATTGCCCCCGGGCAGTTCTGCATCGAGCGGATGATCCAGGTGGCCGAAGATACCGGCTCCGGCATCGTTTACTCCGATTTTCGCCAGATCGACGGCGACAAAAGCACCGCACACCCGGTGACCGACTACCAGATCGGCAGCGTGCGCGACGATTTCGATTTCGGTCCGCTCGTTCTGTTGCGCACCGAAGCGCTTAAAAAGTCCGTGGACGCGTTTGAAAAGGACTTTGATTTCGCCGGCTGGTATGACGTCCGCCTGCGCATCTCACAGGATTTTGCCCTCACCCGGGTATCGGAATTCCTCTACAGCACGGTGGCCACCGACACCCGCAAGTCGGGTGAAAAAATGTTCGACTATGTCGACCCGAAAAACCGCAAGGTGCAGATCGAGATGGAAGAGGCGTTCACACAGCACCTCAAGGCCATCGGCGCCTATCTGGAACCGGTGTTCGAGGATGTGAATGAGGAGGGCGGTGACTGGCCCGTCGAGGCATCGGTCGTCATCCCCGTGATGAACCGGGCACGCACCATCCGCGACGCGGTCGAATCGGTGCTCATCCAGAAAGTCGATACCGAGTTCAACCTGATTGTGGTGGACAACTACTCGACCGACGGCACTACCGAAATCCTGAAGGAAATCGCGGCCAAAGACTCCCGGCTCAAGCACATCAACCCGGAGCGCAAGGACCTGGGCATCGGCGGCTGCTGGAACGAAGCGGTGTTCAGCAAGTTCTGCGGCAAGTACGCCATCCAGCTCGACAGCGACGATATCTACAAGGATGAGACCACCGTCCAGCGTATCCTGGATGTGTTCCGGGAGGAAAAATGCGCCATGGTCGTGGGCAGCTACGTGATGACCGATATTGACCTGAACGAGATTCCCCCGGGAGTGATCGACCACCGTGAGTGGACTCCCGAAAACGGCCGCAACAACGCTATCCGCATCAACGGTCTGGGAGCGCCGCGCGCGTTCTACACCCCGGTACTGCGCCGCATCCGTATTCCGAATGTGAGCTACGGTGAAGATTATGCGGTCGGGCTGGCCATCTCCCGCAACTATCAGATCGGCCGCATCTACGACCCGATTTACTGCGTGCGCCGCTGGGACGACAACACCGACGCTTCGCTCGATATCACCAAACAGAATGCGCACAACGCATACAAGGACAAGATCCGGACGTTTGAGCTGCATGCACGCCAGCTGAAAACCGCCGTGAAAGCGTAACAGGAATTGGAGACCCATGAGTGACCAAAGCAAAGTCGATCCGGGCCGCTTGCTGACCCCGGAAGAGATGAAGCCGTACCTGGCCGGAGTTGATCCATCCATAAAGGCAGTTGCACCCGGAAGCCTGGGCAAGGTGGAGACGCCGGACACGATGGCCGCCCAGGAAGGCATCGCCAGCGACGAGCACGGGATACCGGCCGACCTGGCCATGCAGTCCCGTGCGCTTCTGCGTCATCAGCGCGAGCACTGGCCCATGCTGGCCAAAGGTTTCGAAAGCCTGGAGACCGTGCAGGTACGCACCTTCGACTTCGACGGCTTCGGCATGAAGGTGCAGTTCAACCCGGGCCGTATCGTTTCCAGCTCGGCCAAGGTCGACAAGAAATCGATCCGCGAACGCAAGTGCTTCCTGTGCCAGGCGCATCTTCCGCCCGAACAGAAAGGGGTGCTTCATGGTGACTACATGGTGCTCGGCAATCCGTTCCCCATCTTCAGCGAGCACTTCACCATCCCGCATATGAAGCATGTGCCGCAGCTGATCCGCGATGCATTTGAGCCCATGCTCGAACTCTCGGCCGCGATGGGCCGGTTCTACACGCTTTTCTACAACGGTCCGCGCTGCGGGGCGTCCGCGCCGGACCACCTGCACTTCCAGGGCGGCGAGCGCGGCTTCATGCCGATGGACACCGGCTGGGAGGATATGGCCGCGCGTCATGGCACGTGGGTTGCCGATGACGACCGGCTGCGCATCGCCCGGGTGGATGACGGCCTTCGCCGGTACATCATCCTGGAGTCGGACGACAAGTCCAAGCTGATGCAGCGGTTCGATCAGCTTTACAGTGCTTTTGCCGAAGCGTCGCGTCTGGCCGGATCCGAAGCCGGTGAGGACGAGGAGCCGATGCTCAACATCCTGACGACCAAAGAGGCCGATCGGTGGCGGGTTGTGGCTTTCCTCAGAAGAAAACACCGTCCCGCACGTTTCTTTGCAGAGGGCGACGAGAAGATGGTGTTCAGTCCCGCATCGGTCGATTTCGGGGGCGTTTGCATCACGCCGGTGGAGCGCGATTTCCACCGGATCACACCCGATGATCTGCGCGACATGTTCAACGAAGTATCGGTCACACCGGAAGTGCTCGACGCCGTCATAAAGAAACTGTAACCGGCGTGCCGCTGACGGCACATTACCTGGCTGACTCCGGCGCCGGCAAGCGTGGTTCGCGTTTCCACCGATCATTAATCCAATTCCTTATCCTTATGCGAAATCCCGCAACCATATTGCTGACTTCATTGCTTCCAACGATGCTCGTATTCCTGCTTCTGACCGGGTGTCAGGCCGATAGCAATGGCACGCAAACGGCATCCGCAACTGAAAATTATAAAGAAACGGCCCGGGATGCCGCAGATGAGGCCGCCGGGAAGGGCGGAGATGCCGTAACGGACGAAGACGCCGCGACCATCGAAACGTGGCTGACCGAAGGCCTGGAATACTGGCGGCAGACGCAGGATGTCCCCTCGCTCATCACCCATTACGCCGAGCGGCAGCTGGGCATTACCTATGTCGGCGGACTGCTCGACGAGCCCGACACCGAACAGCTTGTCGTCACGCTCGAGGGTTCCGACTGCGTAATCTACGTGGAAATGAGCCTGGCCATGGCCATGACTACAATGCAGGCTCGTACCGGCTACGACGCTTTCCGCGATAACCTCAAGCTCATCCGCTACCGTGAGGGCGAGATCGACGGCTACCCGAGCCGGCTGCACTATTTCAGCGACTGGCTGCTCACCAACCAGGAAAAAGGCCTGCTGGCCCTGCAATTCCAGGACGAGGGCCTGCCGGTCATCGATCCGCCGGATTTCATGACCCGAAACCGCGAAAACTACCGCCATCTGGCCGATGACGATGCGATGTTCGCGCAGATCCGCGCCATGGAAGAGCGCCTGGCCGGCATGCGCCTGGCCTACATTCCGCAGGAACGCATCCCCGAATTTGAAGCCCGCTTCCAAACCGGCGACATCCTGGCTTTCGTCACAACCGTCGATGGCCTTGACATCACCCACACCGGGCTGGTCAAAATGGACGGCGACCGCGCCGGATTCTACCACGCCAGCCTGACCGGATCGGTGATTGTGGATCCCGCCACCATCCACCAGTACACCCAAAACCGCCGGAATGTCAACGGCATTGTCATTGCCCGGCTGCAATCCCCGCAAAACTGATCGTCATGGGTTCCAAAGATTCGGCTCCCGGTTCTGCGAAAGGGCACGCATTTGGACCAGCTCCCGGTTCCACAAAGAGCTCAATTTTCGGTTCCGCGCAAGGTTTCGTGCCCGCCGGCCGGCCGTTGAAGGCGATCCGTTTCGGGGTGGATGTGGTTGTTGATAGTTCCCTGGCCGATCCCGCCATCCGGAATGTCCTGTTCCGCGGCTCGTGGGGCATGGTGACCAACGATGCCGCCCGGTGCGCAGCCGATGCCGAGTTGCTGTCCCGCAAGGCATTGGTGGATGCCGGTGTGCCACTCACGCAGCTCTTCTCACCCGAACATGGCATTTCTCGCTACGGCGCCGATGGCAATGCGATGGAGGACGGCACCGATCCGGTAACCGGGCTGCCCATATGCAGCCTCTACGGCAAGACGATGCGTCCGCCCGCCGATTTGCTCGAACCCCTCTCCGGCGTCATCTTTGACATCCCGGATATCGGAAGCCGGTTTTACACCTACATCTGGACCCTCTCCCATGTGATGGAAGCGTGCGCCGAAACCGGGCGACCGCTGGTGGTGCTCGACCGGGTAAACCCGGTCGGCGGGGATCTGTGCGCGGCCGAGGGTCCGGTCCTGGATGTTGCCAACTGCGGCAGTTTCCTGGGCCGCGCACCGATCCCGGTCCGCCACTCCCTCACCGCCGGCGAATTTGCCCGCTGGCTGGCCGCGCACTGGCAACTGGACCTGGACCTGACCGTGGCACCCGTTCGGGAGTGGCGGCGCACCATGCACTGGCCGGATTCGGGACTGCCGTTTGTTCCCACCTCGCCCGCGATGCCATCCTGGGAATCGGCGCTGTGCTATCCGGG
>SKNT01000185.1 GCA_007120385.1 Balneolales bacterium | reverse complement strand
TGAACAGCACCATGAAGATCGTCCGGGGCCGGATCACCGACCATTACGAAGAGCTGCTGGAGTATCTCTATATGCCGGAGGCGCGTGACTTAAAAAACCGGCGCAATCGTGAAGCAATGCACAAACTGCTGGGTGGATAGGGGCTGCAATCCGCCCTGTTGGGGTTTTCTCCCGGTCCGGGTTTTACTACATTGCTGGATGGCGTTTCCTGTCCACCAAATGAGTATCCATGAATCCGATTCAAACAATTCGGCGTTTCGTCCGCCACATATTTTCCAGTCGATCATTAGCAGTGATGCTGCTTGCCGTCCTGATGCTGCCGGTCTCCCTTTCGCTGCCGCACGCATCTCATGCCAGCGTACCGGAAGGAGAGCGGACTCCTGTACTGGTGGGCGTCCGCGCCGTGCCGCCGTTTGTCATTCCGGAGGACGACGGCACCTACAGCGGGCTGACCATTGCCTTGTGGGAGCACATCGCCTTACAGCTGGAACTGGATTTTGAATACATCGAGCTTGATATCGCCGGCTTGCTGGCCGGAGTTTCGGGGGTGACGGCTGCGCCGGATGGTATTGAACCAGACGCCGTTCAGCCGGATGTCACGGATGCTCCTTCCCTATTCGCGGCCGCATCCGCCCTGACCATTACTGCCGAACGCGAGGAGCTGGTCGATTTCACGCACCCCTTTTTCGTGACCGGTCTGGGAATTGCCGTCGCGCACAAGCCGGCCGGACTCTGGCAGGCGATTCTGGCGATTTTTTCACCGGAATTCATGTGGGTTGTTGCCCTTCTTGTGCTCCTGCTCCTGTTCTGGGGGGTGCTTGTCTGGTACTTTGAGCGGGTGCGCAACCCTGACGATTTCGGCGGAACGCCGGCCGAGGGCATCGGCAACGGATTCTGGTGGGCGGCCGTGACCATGACCACGGTCGGGTACGGCGACAAAGCCCCGAAAACCCTTGCCGGGCGGATGATCGGTTTTGTCTGGATGTTCGCCGGCATTATCCTGATCTCGTTTTTCACGGCATCCATTGCTTCGAGTCTCACGGTTTCGCAGCTGGACAGCCGCGTTTCCGGTCCGCAGGATCTCCCCTTTGTGCGTGTCGGGGTGCTGGAACAGTCTGCCACAATGGATTATCTGGAGGAAAACCGGATTCGTTACCGGACGTTTTCGTCTATCGGTGCCGGCTTGCAGGCCGTTGCGAATGATCAGATTGATGCCTTTGTCCATGACGCACCCATCATCCGCTATTACAGTGTCCGTGATTTCCGCAACGAGGTACGTGTACTGCCGGGCACGTTCAATGATCAGTATTATGGCATAGCGCTGCCCATGGACAGTCCCTGGCGCAACGAAATGAACCGCATCCTGCTGGATTACATAGCGGGTGATGAGTGGGAAGAACTGAACCGGCGCTATCTGGGAAATCTCTGAGCTGGACTTTTCAAACTTATTGCTGATCAATTGTCTGCTGATCTGCGATCAATCCGTTCCGATGCCATGTCCCGGGCCGCTGACCGTAACCCGGTCAATGTGCCGTCCGTCCTCGTCATACATTTCCAGCCGGATCAGATCCCCGTCGATTTCACCCATGATATAGTGGCGGAGTGAGTCGGCTTCGGCCAGGTACCATGGGCGGCTGCCGTCTTCCAGGGTGCGGATCTGCCGTGTGCGCACACCCCAGGCGCCGTCGCCGACGTAGTGGATGCCGGTCGGGTCGATCTGTCCGTTGCGGATGGGATGCGTGCGTTTGTAGGTGTGGTCATGGTTTTCGAAGGCCAGCCTCACTCCGTACTCTTCAAACAGCGGCACCCAGTGATTGCGTACCTGCGTAATCAGAAAATCGTCAAAATTGCGTACCGATGGCCAGGCGGGCACATGATAGACCGGAATGAGGTGCCGGACATGGCTGCGCAGATAGAGTTCACGGCGCAGCCAGTCGGTCTGCTCGCCGTCGATAAATGCGGCGTGTCCCGAATCCAGAAGAAACAGGCTCAGATAATCTCCGAAATCCAGAACCCCGAAAGTATCCGGACCGGGAAAGGCGATGAACGTGCTGTAATAGGGTGCTTCGCGGCGCACAAAACCGGGATCCCGGTATTCGGCGGGTTTGTATTTGTGGATGTATCCCTTCTTCACTTCGTGATTGCCGATGGCGGCGATATGCGGGATGACGCGGTTGTCGGAGGTCACCATATACTCGCTCCAGACCCGGAAATAGTCGTACCAGCGGCCGACTTTTCTCACTACGGCATCGCCATAGGCCAGATCGCCGCCGATCACGGCAAAATCGAGCTCGTCTGCGCCCTCTGTCCGCATGACGCTGGCCGCGGTGACCGCCATCCACTGGGCATGATGCATCATGTCGCCGCCCGCCACAAAGCGGATGGGGCGCGTCAGCCGTTCAGGCATGGTGCGAAACTGGTAGACCGGCGGCTGCCGGTTGAAACGGAACTCGTACCGCTGGTCGGGGAGCAGCCCGGTCAGCTCGGTTCGCCGGAACGCGAAATCCGTACCGGGGACCGGAACAAACTTACCGGCAACTTCCGTCCAGTCCTCTTCACCCATCCGTCGGTATTCCAGGACAGCATACATGTCCGGGGACGAAACCTGATCACCGGCATCTTCCGTCCGGTCCGATTCTCCCCATCTGCGGTATTCCAGTCCGGGATGCGAGCCGGGGGTCGGATGCCAGTCGATGGTCATGGTGGTGGCCGGATTGCGTTGCCACGATAGCAGAAATGACTCCGGGTTATCTGTGGCAGTTGATGATTTATCCCGGATTCCATCCAGCAGGCAACCGGCGGGCATGACAAGAATCAGCAGAAGCACTGCCGCATATTGCAACCATTTGTAATTCAAGCAGCTTGTCATCTTGTACCTTGTATCGGGTGAAAGAGTGTGCGGGATGATTGAGTTTTGCTATTTATAAAAAAATGGCTTTATTTCTCTTTGGATGCAAGACCGGGCTTTATTCGGGGTTTTCCGTTTGTTCCTGGCGATCTATTCCATGTATGCCAGGTTTCTCATAACGCCACAAAGCCGCACCTATGACCTGGTTTACCTTTCAACGCACTTGCCGGAAGTGCGGTTCCCTCATGGACCGCATCAAGAGGAAGAAATGGCATCGTATCCTGAGCAGGATTATCCCTGTCATTCATGTAGAATGCTGCAACAGCCGTTTTTTGTTGTTTTATCCGAACGCCAATGTCAAACCGGTTTCTTTAAAAGATGCGACACGTGATACCGGCTCCAAGGGATGAGCGAAATTATCCGCCACACATCCCGATAATGGCCTAACTTTCCTGAGTCCGGAAAAGAAGCTCATCGTCCCGAAAGGGCTTCAGCGGCCCAAGCCGGCCGGAATCGTACAATTCCAGCAGTGCCGAGACAATGCGGCCGGATGTTTTTCCATCCCATTTTTCGGGAATTTCGCCTTTTTTCCAATTTCCACTCAAGAGCTGACCCAGGGCAGGCGCGATGGCTTTCGGATCGGTGCCTATCAACTCATTGGTGCCGATACTGACCGTTTCTGGACGCTCTGTGTTGTCGCGCAGGGTCAGGCACGGCACACCCAGCACGGTAGTTTCCTCGGTGATGCCACCCGAATCTGTGATCACGGCGCGAGCGTGGCGCACCAGCCAGATGAATTCGAGGTAACCCAGGGGTTCGGTGGTATGCAGGTCGGGATGCGCAATGCCCAGCCGGTCCAGGATGGCGCGGGTGCGCGGGTGCGCAGGAAACAGCACAGGCTCCCCGCCGGTGTTCGCCATGATGTTCTCGATCAGTGTCTTGAGCGTCATTTCCTGGTCCACGTTGGCCGGACGGTGCAGCGTCATCACAAAATAGCGCCCCTGCTTCAGCCCAAGATCCGACACCAGGCGGGGCTCCTGCAGGTGCGGAAGCTGGGCGTGCAGCGTGTCGATCATGGTGTTTCCGACAAAGAAGATGCGTTCGGGTCCGACCCCTTCGGCAGCCAGATTCCGGTTGGCCGCCTCTGAGGTGGTGAAGAAGTAGTCGGTGATGCTGTCGGTGACCACTCGGTTGATCTCCTCGGGCATGGTCCAGTCGCGCGACCGGATTCCTCCCTCCACATGTGCCACCCGTATTCCCATCTTGCGGGCGGTGACGGAGCAGGCCATGGTGGATGTGACATCGCCCACGACAATGCAGATGTCCGGACGCGGGCCCTCCATAAGCAGCTTCTCGTAACCGGTCATGATGGCGGCGGTCTGTTCGGCCTGGGTGCCGCCGCCGGCGCCCAGGTTGTGATCCGGTTCGGGGATGCCGAGCTGTTCGAAGAAACTGCCGCTCATGTTGCGGTCGTAGTGCTGACCGGTGTGTATGATCCGGAACCGGATGTCGCCCCCCTCCTGCTGCGCCTGCCGGATGGCATGTGTGACGGGGGCGATTTTCATGAAATTGGGTCGCGCTCCTGCGATAAGGTCTGCAAGCATAGGGCTGTTCTGCGGTTACACTTCTGAATATTATATTGCTAGGCGTGACTGACCGACGCAATCTGCTTGCTCCGGACCGGCCGCGCTCCCAAAGGTATTACATTTACCTGAAAAAAGGGGGATGAACAGTGAAAATATCCCGAAAAACATGTAAATTGAAGGATTGATGGCAATTTATCCGATTATTTCACCGGACCCCTACCGGTTACACATTCACCTGCACGCTGCATGAGACCCCGTACCCAGCTGAACTGCCTGA
>SKNT01000048.1 GCA_007120385.1 Balneolales bacterium | reverse complement strand
CGGTGGCCGAAGCGTCGGCGCCATGGGGATAGATTTCGATGAGCAGCGGCGTGTCGGCCGGCACGTCCACGAACGGAGTGGCGGCGCGGAAAGCCAGGCTGTCGACGAACAGGCCGCCGTTGACGTAGATGTCGACCACTTCAGCGGCCGGATCGGCCGAGTTGTGGATGATCTGCGCGCGGGCAGTCGGATCCCCGTTCTGGGCTTTGACAACCCCGGCGAACAGCAGCGGGACTGCCAGTGCCAGGACCAGCAGCCCTTTCAGAATCAAACTGGTATTTTGTTTTTCCATGATTTCAGGATTTGGTTGATGTTTGTTTCAACTTATGATTTGATGTGTTGTTTGTCAGAAAAGCGATTACCGACTGCATACCATCACAGCCGGCTCAAGCCCCAAAAGTCAATTCTTATCCAAAAAATTCCCGACGCTCTACCGGGATGCTGGCATAACCGGGCTATTGATACCGTAAATAATTGAGGCGCATCATTATAAATTTTAATTAAGAACGGAGATGTTCAAGCGGGCAGACGCGGTACCATCCACCAGGCCGCACCATCCCCTTGTGAAAGTGGACCGTACCGCCCGGTGTCTACCAAATTTGGTACCGGAACGTGATGTCCGGGCGGCTTTTCACCCATTCACCCCGAGATTTTTTTATATTGCCGGAGACATCAACTGGAATCAGAAATCCAACATTTGCGCACATGAGCTCCCATCCATCCCTTTCACAGGCCCTGCTGGATCAGATCAGGGACAAAGGCATGAACCCAAAAGTTATCCAGTCCCAGCTCGAGCGGTTCCGGAAAGGGTTTCCCGACCTGGAAATCGATCGGCCAGCCACCATTGGCGACGGTATTGTCCGCATTGCCGATGGAGAGGGGATGCGCCTGACCGATCGGTTCCGGCAGGCACAGAAAGAGGGACGGGTCATGAAATTTGTCCCGGCATCCGGGGCGGCCAGCCGCATGTTCAAATCGCTGCAGTCGGTGCTCAACGGTAGCAATCGGCTATCGCGCAGGGAACTTGAGGAAAGAGCCGGTGTGGACGGCAAAGGCGATGAGGACGCGGTCTTCACCCTTCATTTCCTGGACCATCTGGAGACTTTCGCTTTCTACGAGGACCTGGTGGATGTGCTCAGGCGGGACGGGCTGGATGCCGGCGAGCTGCAGCAAAACCAGGAGTACCATACGCTGCTCGGCTATGTGCTGGAAGACAAGGGGCTCGGACTGGCAAATCTTCCAAAAGCGCTCATCCCCTTCCACCGGTATGAGGACCACCGTCGCGCTCCGTTGGAAGAGCACCTGGTCGAAGCCATCGCCTACACCCAGCCGGAAAACGGGCATATCCGCATCCATTTTACCATTTCTCCGGAGCACAAAGAGGCGTTCGACCGCCGGCTCGAAGCGGTCCGGCCGCAGCTCGAGCTGGACGGCATCCACCTGCATGTGGAAACCTCTTTCCAGAAAACGGAGACCGATACCATTGCTGCCAACCCGGACAACCAGCCGTTCCTCGACGATGACGGAAACGCGGTTTTCCGTCCGGGCGGACACGGAGCGTTGCTGGTCAATCTGGAGGAGCTGAGAGGCGATGTGGTGTTCATCAAGAACATCGACAACGTGGTGCCGGACCGGCTCAAGGACATCACCTACCGGTACAAAAAACTCATCGGTGGATATCTTCTGACGCTGCAGGACAAGATCTTCTTCTACCTCAAGGAGCTTGAGCGTCAGGGGGTGGACTCGCAGCTTCTCGGCGAAATCATCGCCTTTGTCCAGGAAGAGCTGTATGTCGCGCTGCCGGAAAACCTCCCTTCCCTGCCGGATGACGAGACCGACGAATCGCTGGCCGACACACAGCGAACCGAACTGGTCCGCTGGCTGTTTGACCGGCTGCACCGGCCGATCCGCGTCTGCGGCATGGTCATCAACGAGGGCGAGCCGGGGGGCGGTCCGTTCGTGGTGCGCCACGGCGATGGCAGCACATCGCTGCAGATTGTGGAAAGCGCCCAGGTCAACATGAGCGACCCGGAACAGAAGAATATCTTTGAATCTTCTACCCATTTCAATCCGGTGGATCTGGTCTGCTCGCTTCGCGACTATCAGGGCCGGCCCTTTGAGCTTGAGAAATTCCGCGATCCCGAAACCGGGTTCATTTCCAAGAAATCGTATGAGGGTCGTGACCTGAAAGCTCTGGAACTGCCCGGACTGTGGAACGGCAGCATGGCCCGGTGGAACACGGTCTTTGTTGAGGTGCCGGCGGATACGTTCCATCCGGTCAAGACAGTCAACGACCTGCTCCGCAAGCAGCACAGGAATGACTGACCGCTTACATTAAGTGCACCGGAATGAATTGCGTGACCCGTGTTGTTATAGGGTACAGTTGCACAGGCAGGGGCATGTGCGGAACGGCACCATTTCTGGTGGATGCGGCCCTGCCACAGAACCTCAGAATCGATCTGGTAAATCATCAACACATCACACATAGGAGAAATCTCATGCCGAAACGTAAAGCCAATGCCGAATGGAAAGGCACGCTGCCAGAGGGCAACGGAACCGTATCACTGGGAAGCGGCGCCTTTGAAGGAGCGTACTCCTTCTCATCGCGATTTGAAGAGGGTGTCGGGACCAACCCCGAGGAACTTATTGGTGCGGCGCACGCCGGCTGCTTCTCCATGGCCCTGTCCGGCGCGCTTGGCAAGAGCGGTTTCAAGCCGCAAAGCGTCAAGACCGAAGCAGTGGTCCATCTGAAAAAAGATGACAGCGGATTCACCATCACCGAAATCGATCTCGATTGTGACGCGCATGTTCCGGGAATCGACGAGGACGAGTTCGGCAAAATCGCCGAGGAAGCAAAAAAGAACTGCCCGGTTTCCAGATTGCTGACCGGAGCCAAGATCAACCTGACGGCCCGGTTGAAAAACTGACAGGAATCATCCAGAAGAAAAGCCGGTAGCCATCCCGGCTTTTTTTTTGCCCTCCAATCAGACCGGATCATTCTTCCATCTCATGCATCATCTGCTCAAATTGCTGATCGCATCCATTCCGGTACTTCTTGCTTCCGGAACAAGCATATCTGCGGCGCAGGACATCGAGCACCCCATCCGCATGCCGGCCGCATTCCACGATGTGCTAATTTATGTGGAACCCGTCAGCGAAGACGGCGATACGCTCCGCTTTTTCACCGACAGCGCCGATGGCTCCATTATGTACAAGGGCAGTGTGGACCGGCTCGGACTTACCACCACCAGCGCCATCATCCAGGACCAGCAACAGCTTGCCGCCTTCCTGCCGCCGATGGATTCCTCGCTATTCATCCCGCCTCCGCTGATATCCGACGGACTAATCCCCGTCCGCGATGACGACAGGATGCCTCCGCACCATCGCGTGATTCTTGGGGTTGAGGATGGTCCCGCGCACGTCCGGCAGGGCGATGGCATTCTCGGCAGCACTTGGTTTGCCGGCCGCGCATGGACCATCGATTTCGGCCGGGAGACTTTCCATGTGGTCCCGACAGGCCACACCCCCCATCCACCTGAAAACCCTGACAGCCGGGAGACCGTCATACCCATCTCATTTTACGAAGAAGGCGACCTGCGTCGCTATCATTTCGCCCGGGTTGCGGTTGTCGTGGCGGGCGATTCCCTCTCCATGGTGCTGAAGACCGGAAGCCATATTCAGCTGGAGGATGCGGTGCGAGAAGCGTTGGGGGTTGACGAGTCCCTGTTTCCAGCAGGACTTGTGTCCGAGTCCGTTGCAGCCGGGTGGCTTGAGGAGCATCCCGACTGGAAGGTCTACGAGGACGCCGACCAAAATTACGGCAGCAACCTGATTGAGGTGCCGGAGCTGCAAGTCGGTCCGCACAATGCCGGTCCCGTTCATTTTGCCATCCGGCGCGACGAGGCGTTCTCGGAGTGGTTCTCTCAATTCACGGACGAAGCGGTCGTGGGCGCCCTTGGTGCCGACGCTTTCCGCGGGACACGGATCACAGTGAATTATCCCCGTTCTGTGCTTATCTTCCATGATGAGTGAGGGCGCGCCTGCCTTCCCCGGCCTGGCCACACTGGCCTTGCCACACGATACGGCGCAACTGTGCGTTTGGATGGGGAAACCGTTTTCCATTGCCAGCTAAACCGATAACAAGCTCATCCGCTGACAAGCGGCTCCTCCACACTGACCTTGCGTGACCGAATAATCCTGAATATGACCACCCGCATCAACCTTTCCGCCTGCAACAAACTGCAGCTCGATGAATTCTGCAATGAGCTCGATCTGCCCCGCTACCGTGCCGACCAGCTGTTTCAGTGGATCTACCTGAAGAACGCGGGATCGTTCGGGGAGATGACCAACCTATCGAAGGCGCTTCGCGGCGAGTTTGAGCAGAGGGCGGAGCTCAGGGGTGTCCGGCAGACCTCCGTCAGCCGGTCGAAAGACGGCACCACAAAATGCCTCTTCCGGCTGCATGACGAGAAGCTTGTAGAAGCCGTGCTGATCCCTGAATTTTTCGACGACGGGGTGGCCGACCGGCTCACGGTGTGCGTATCCTCCCAGGTTGGATGTGTTTTTGGATGCAGTTTCTGCGCGACGGGCCGGATGGGGTTTTTCCGGAACCTGACCATCGGTGAGATCACCGGGCAGGTGCTGTCGATGAATGCCATCGCGGAGGCGGAGTACGGCAAGCGCATCACCAATATCGTGTACATGGGAATGGTGGAACCGTTCCACAACTACGCGCCGGTCGTCGATTCGGCGGAGATTTTGTGCGATCCGCTCGGGCTGAACCTGTCGCCGCGGCGCATCACCATATCCACGGTCGGGCTAACCCGGCAGATCCGCACCTACGCCGACGAAAAACGTCCCTGGAACCTGGCCATTTCGTTGCACGCCGCCGACGACGAGAAGCGAAACCAGATTATGCCGATCAACGAGACCCTGAACCTTGCAGCGCTCCGGCAAGTGCTGGTGCATTACCACCGCACTATGAAGCAGCCGGTCACCTACGAATATCTGCTGTTCGATCAGTTCAACGACTCTCCTGATGATGCCCGGAACCTGGCCGCCATTGCCCGCTGGATCCCCTCCAAGATCAACATCATCATGTACAACAGTGTGGAGGGCGTAACCCTGCAGCGGGCACGGGAAGACCGGCTCAACCGTTTTATGTCGGAACTCACCAATTTGGGTGCCCGGGCTACGGTGCGCCGCAGCCGCGGTGACGATATTGATGCGGGATGCGGACAGCTGGCCATTCGGGATCAGGACAGCCAGGGGAAGACCATTGCGGGCAGGCAAAAAGTGCAACCCTGAGACCAGGTTCCACAACATTTCTTGCCGGAATAACGGTTTTCACAATCATTTCGAAGGCCGGTGGAAAAATACCCTCAGAACGGGAAATCGTCGTCGGGCGTGTAGTCCAGCTCCTCGATGACCGGCGGGATGGCTTCGGCGTGGACTTCATTGCCGTCGATGTAGATGGCGCGGTACGGGCGGGTCGGACAGATATACTCGCACGCACCGCATCCGATGCAATGCTCCGGGACGATTTCGGGTATGGTGAGCCCGTCCTGGTACGGCACCATGCGCACCGCCTGGGTCGGACAGTGCTCGGCGCACGCGCCGCAGGCCGTGTTTTCGGTCTGCACCACGCAGTTGTCCAGCTCCAGGCGCACTATTCCTATCTGGGTGACGTGCTTCTCCTCCATGGTCAGTGGCAGAATGGCGCCGGTTGGGCACACCTCGGTGCATCGCACGCAATCAAAATTGCAGAAACTGGCATGGAAATCCAGGCGGGGCTGCATCATCCCGGTGAATCCGTATTCCAGGAAGGAAGGTTGCAGCACATGAGTGGGACATGCGCTGACGCAGAGCTGGCAGGCGGTGCAGGAGTCCATGAAGTGCTGCAAAGAAATAGAGCCGGGCGGTGAAACCGGAAAATTCTTCTTTTCAGGGATGGTCGACGGTTTGGTGACCACCACATCCAGATCATCACGGCGGTCCGTCTCCTGCGCCGAGCTCTTCAGCGCGCGCGACGCCGCAGAAAACCCGACAAAATAGGCCGTCAGACGAAACAGGAAATCCCGTCTTTCGCCATCCTGCGCCGATGCCGCATGCTCCTGATCCGATATAATCCCGCGACCGCCATCAGAAATTTCATCCGTCGCGTCACATTCGACCGTGTCAAAGGCAGCCGACGGTTTGCTATCGGATGGAAACCAGTGATTCCGGTAATCGATGCCTTGCCGTGAGCAGACATTCAGGCAGTTGAAGCATCCCACGCACCGGGTGAAGTCGATTTCGTTAGACTTCAGATCGATGCACTCCG
The DNA here is from genome assembly GCA_007120385.1 of Balneolales bacterium. Lineage (GTDB taxonomy): Bacteria > Bacteroidota > Rhodothermia > Balneolales > Natronogracilivirgulaceae > SKNL01. The sequence continues at coordinate 9,482 of SKNT01000048.1, read as the reverse complement.
CTTTGCAGTTAAGCGAGCATTCGGCGCAACGGTTGCACAGTGTTTCATCGATACGGATCCGGAACATGGCATATTTCGAGACCAGACCCAGCAGCGTGCCGACCGGACACACCGTGTTGCAGTAGAGCCGCCCCCTGCGTAACGCCAAAAATCCCACAAGCCCCAGCATGAACGCCGGGAAAATAAGCGGCAACACCGTCATCTGCCGGGTTTCCACATGATAAAAACGATAGTTGCCGAACGACTGGAACACGTCCGCCAGCAAATTGTTTCCGGCATAGTAGACCGGTCGCGCCAGTCCGGCAAAGATCTTCCCGAACACACTGAACGGATCCAACAGGTTGAGAAAAAAGACGCTGCCCAGCAGAAATGCGACTGTGGTAACTCCGAGCAGGGAGTAGCGGAGCAGGTTTTGCGGATTGGATGGGCGATAGCGCGGACGGCGACGGCGGATCCGGGTGGTATAGAAACGCGAAATCCGGGAAAACACATCCTGAAGAATTCCGAGCGGACAAACCGTGGAGCAGTAGATGCGGCCGTAGAGCAGCGTAGCGATCAGCACCACGACAAAGCCCAGCGTCAGCAGGCCCATCAGGTTCAGGAACTTCAGCAACGACGGCACAAACTGGATCCACGTGACCCCGTTGATCAGGCCGGTCGACAGCGACTCGGTGAAATCCAGGAACAGGAAACCGGTCGCTGTCAGAAACAACAGCGATACGGCAACTCTAGAATACTTTAGGATACGGCTTCGCATTACATACAACCCGTTACATCCGAAGCCGGCTGATATTCAGGTTGTCGAGCTGCATGGTCCCGAGTCCCATCTCCTCTCCAATGCGGATATGGCCCACCTCGGCGGGCTGGAGTCCGAACATCAGGGAGGATGCGGCATCGGCGGCAACGATATCGGTGGAAATCACCTGGGCTTCCATGGTGACCACGTCCTCGACCGACACACCCCGCGGACCGTTGCGCATCATCACCCGGTAGGCGTCGACCACATTGAGATCCGGCTGGCGGTAGGTAGTGTAATCCGTGATGCACTGGTGCAGGTCGTTGCGATGGTAGTAACGGCGGTCCCACACATTGCCCATCAGATTTTTCATGGATACTGTGATGGACGAGCCGCCGTGGTGCTTCAGGACCGGTACATTGATCAGCACATCCGCCTCCAGGAACAGTTCGTGCTCTTTGGCAGCGGTGAGCCGGCGGCCCTTGGGGATTTCGATATCCTGATAGTAGCGCTCGGAATTGGCCGGGACAACACGGGCACCGGCATCGGAGGCGGCCTTTTCAATGCCGCTGTTGCGGTAGCAGGCCCGCCATTCGTCACAGGTGTGGTCAAAGACATATACGCGGGAAGCGCCGGCCTCCAGGCAGTGCTCCACAATGCGTCCGACCAGCTGGGGATTGGTATTAGCACCCATTTCGGGGGTGCGGTCCCAGCCGATGTTGGGCTTTACGATTACGCTTTGTCCCTTCGACACGAACTGCTTCATGCCGCCCAGTGCAGCGATGCCTTTGTCAAACATACCGGCCGCACTGCCGCCGCGCACGGCAACCAGATCGTAGGGCAGAGCCGTCCGGCCGGCTCCAAATGCGGATGCCAATCCGCCAAAAGCAGATGAGGACCCGAGGAACACACCGGCTCCCACGCTTTTAAGGAGAAAGTCTCTTCGGTTCATGTGTTTAATTAATTTCGATTTATATGGTCAGAATGAATTCACATGACAGATTTTAAACATCCTCCTGTGTGCCAGCCGAGTCTGTCATGTTCATTTCATGTGATATACTGATAATGGTTATCGATTACGATCCGGAAAGCATCCCGGTAAGGGGGGTCAGCGGACGAATTATTGATAATGCTGAATGCTTCAGGAAATCTTGCAATACTGTCACATTTTGGCTCCGGCAGTGTAAATGATATAAAAACACCGGACTTGTTCATTTAAAGTATAAAAAACAGGGCTTAATCGCAATAAAACCGTGATGAAAGTCCTGTTGGAACAGGCTGCCGATCCTTTTGGCAGGCAGTCCCCTTGATTTTCCGGCGCGGCCGGCCTGTCACCAGCCGTCTGTCACTGCATTACAAAAAAAAATCGTCTATATTGAGTGGATGCAGAATTTCCCGCATCAAACCGCTATGGTTTATCACCTTTCAGCCCAACAGCTGTTTCCCACTTTTTTGATGACAAAGCCGGAAGCAGTGATATAATTTACTGATGAAAATACTGTATTACGACTGTTTCGCCGGGATCTCCGGCGACATGCATCTCGGCGCCATGATTGACGCCGGCGTGGACCCGGAACACCTTCAGTCCGAACTCCAAAAACTTCCTGTCGACGGTTTTCATCTCCGGATCAGCAGAGACCAGAAACACAGTATTGAAGGCACCCGGGTGGATGTGGTCCTCGATCATGGCACAAATGGGCATCACGGGCACGATCACTCCCACGTGCATGATCATGATCACGCGCACAGCCACACCCATGGGCATGCCAGCAGCCCCGGACACGGCCACTCCCACTCCCATCCCCACCGCAATCTGGACGATATCGAGCAGATAATTGCCCGGAGCTCCCTGCCGGAGGCAACAAAACGGCGGGCCCGCAAAATGTTCCAACTCATCGCCGAAGCGGAGGCCAAAATTCACGGAGTTCCGGTCGAAAAGATCCATTTTCATGAAGTTGGGGCCCTCGACTCCATCGTCGACATCATCGGTGCGGCCATCTGTATTGAGTATCTGAAGCCCGACCGCATCCTCTGCTCCACGGTAGAGCTGGGAAGCGGCACCATCCGATGCGCCCATGGCGTCATGCCCGTACCCGCGCCGGCCACGGCCGAAATCCTCAGAGATGTGCCGGTTAGGCTGGGTGGAACCGGACATGAGGCCACCACCCCGACCGGTGCCGCCATTCTGGCCGCCAATGTCGACGAGTTCACCGACCGCCCCGTGTTCCGCCCCGAGCGGACGGCCTACGGCATTGGCCAGCGCGATGCCGACCTGCCGAATGTACTGAGGGTTTTCATCGGCCAGGCAGCCGATCCGGCAGCAGTTGCGCCGACAGATTCCGCTTCCCTCGCCGCTGCAGCTCCCTCCGGCACGGTTCCCGACGAGAAAACCATGATCGCCTGCCAGATTGACGACATGAATCCGGAACACTATCCGCATATCATAGACCAGCTGCTTTCACTCGGGGCAAGCGACGTCTCCCTCACCCCCACCATCATGAAAAAAGGCCGGCCCGGTATCATTTTGAACGTTCTTTGCGATTCCGAACTGGTGCAGCCGCTCTCGGAAATCATCCTCCGGGAAACCTCCACACTGGGCATTCGCCACCATCCGGTCTCCCGCGTGATGCTGGAACGCAACGAGGAGGTGTTTCAAAGCTCTCTCGGTCCGGTCACTGTAAAAAAGGCCTGGCTCGACGGACGGCTCCTGAAGTGGAAAGCCGGATACGAGGACTGCAGGGCCCTGGCTAAAAAGCACAAAATGGCACTTCGGGACGTTACCCGTCTGGTGGATGCGGAATTTGCCGAAAATGCACAGGCAGTCAAACAATGACGGGCCCCATCCATCCGAAAACGCGATTTTTCCCTCTTGCAGCACAAAAACCAACAGTAATTACGACGCTACTTAACTGACAGCATTATGGCAAAACCATCCGGGAACGGTAACACCACCGCGACAAAAACGGAGAAAAACGATAGTCAGGCCGCTGACGGCTCTCAGCGACGGAAGGACAAGGACAAGGACAAGTCCATGCCCGACAAGCGCACAAGCCACGAAAAGTACCGGGACCTGCTTGCGATCCTGCGTGGGCTCGGCAAGACAGCGGTCGCCTATTCCGGAGGTGTCGACAGCACCTTCCTGCTTGCTGCGGCGAAAGAGGCGCCGGTGTCAGGGCTGGTAGCGATGACCATGAAGCGGCCATACATTGCGCAGTGGGAGCTGGTGGAGGCCGAAGAGTTCATCGCGAAGATGGGCATCAGCCACAGGGTCGTTGAGCTGCCGGTGGATGAGGAGGTGCGCAACAACGTGGTGAACCGCTGTTACTTCTGCAAATCGAGCACATTCGGGTACTTCCGGGAGGAGTTGGAGAGGATGGGATTCGATACGCTGGTGGATGGTACCAACGCCGATGATACGCATGAGTATCGTCCGGGCCTGCGCGCCATCCGGGAGAATAATGTACGCAGTCCGCTTCAGGAGGCCGGGCTCACCAAGCCCGAGATCCGGGAGCTTTCACGCGAAATGGGCCTGCCCGACTGGGACAAACCGGCCAACACCTGCCTGGTTACCCGCATCCCATACAACACACTGGTGACGGACGAGGATTTGCGGCTCATTGAACAGGCCGAGTATTTTATGATGAAACAGGGATTCCGGCAGGTTCGGGTACGCAAGCATGATGACGCAGCGCGAATTGAGGTGGATCCTGACATGGTTGAAAAGCTTGTTGAGCCGGAGACGGTCGCCCGTATCACCAGCCATCTCAAGGAGCTTGGATTCCGGCACGTCTCCCTGGACCTGGAAGGATACAAAACGGGAAAAATGGACCAGGCCATATTGAAAAACAGCAAGTGAGCACGTACCTTTTGCGGCAGGCCGTGCTGTATCTCCGGGGAGGTACCTCTGTGTTAGCATCACCATTGAGGCATCACAACATTTTCCGTGTATCATTTCACCGGTCCACTTACAAATAATTTATGGATAAGGATAAACTGAAAAAATTACTTGAACAGGTCAGTGACGGCCGCACCGGCATCGATGAGGCGCTCGACCAGCTTAGCGACCTGCCTTACAAGGAGCTGGGGTTCGCAAAAATCGACAACCACCGCGAGCTGCGGACCGGCTATCCGGAGGTGATTTTCGGACAGGGCAAGACGCCGGCCCAGGTGCGTGACATCATCGGGTTCATGATGACGCGTCAGAGCAACATCCTGGCCACCCGCATCACGCCTGAAACCGCAGAGGTAGTCCGGGCCGCGATCCCCGAAACGGAGTATCACGAAACGGCACGGTGTCTGACTATCCGGCGGAAACCCGCCGAGCTCACCAAAACGCACATCGCCGTGGTAACGGCCGGCACCGCTGATCTGCCTGTGGCCGAGGAGGCCGCCGTGACGGCCGAGGTCTTCGACAACCGGGTCGACCGGTTCTTTGATGTGGGTGTGGCCGGCATCCACCGTCTGTACGACAACCTGGCCGCAATCCGCAAAGCCAGGGTGATCGTGGTAGTGGCAGGCATGGAGGGCGCACTGCCGAGCATTGTGGGCGGCATGGTGGACAAGCCCGTGATCGCCGTGCCCACAAGCGTCGGCTACGGGGCCAATTTTTCAGGCCTGTCCGCCCTTCTGGGCATGCTCACCAGTTGCGCAAGCGGGGTGAGCGTGGTCAACATCGACAACGGATTCGGGGCCGGGTACATGGCCGGCATGATCAACAAGCTGTAGTCCGCGTGGACAACTCCGCAGGCCACTTGCCGCATTCCAATTGACGGATGCCTTGAGGCAGATATCAACAGACGGTCACCGTCCGGCAGCAACCACTTCGCGCCAAAGCTCGGTCTTGTAAGCGGTGCGTGACTGTCCGGTCCGGGTGAATAAATCCGCGAGCTCCTCATCGTGCAGGTCGGGATGTGCGATGCGTGCCAGCTCCATTCCCACCGACCCCTCGATATCCGACAACCGGTCGTAGTAGTCGATGGTGCTGTAGTTGTATCGGATGGATGCGCCGCCGGGCTTGACCATGGTGTACATCACCCAGCTGTTGAGGATGTCCTGGTCGATGCGCACATGGTGGATCGGCTTCCAGAAGTCCAGCTCCATGGATACGTGCTCTCCGCTGGCGCCGCGTGAGTCCATGTAGTTCTTGGTGATGTACTTGCCGGCCGGCGCTGCGGCCCCATCCGGCAGGGCCGCTCCGTTCATTTGCCAAATCTCACTGTTCACGATCCGGTATCCCTCGTGCATTGTCTGGATGAGCGGTTCGGTACCGCGCTCGGGGTGCACCCTTTCAATAAGATCCGCGTCATCCGCCCCGAAAAGAGCGCCGTAATCCTCCGTCATGGTAATTGCGACAAAGTCATATTTGACGGTCGGACCGGTAATCAGCGCATCATACAAATTCCATCCGATGATTTTCCCCTCGCTGATGCGCTCTTCATGCACGGGTTTCCAGAGCTCCTCGTGCATTTCGACAAAACCGGGCACAGTGCCGTGATCAAGCACGTAATAATCAATCTGAAGGTAGACGGTACGCTCAGGTTCTGCGGCTTCGGATGCGTTTGCCATGTGGCCGGCCATGAAAATGAGCATCGCAAGTGCGACGGTGGTTCGGACAAACCAGCCCGGGAAGAGGCGGCTTTGGATCGTGCTAACTGGATTACTGTACTTTTGCATGTGCCCTGTAATTAGCTGTGAATCTTTCTCGAGTACCGGTACATCCGCGACCGGCTCCCTTCAATGTACCGATATTACAGGAAAAAAACGGGATTTTTACAATTAATTGTGGATATTATCTGTCTGTAAACCGACGGATCGCAACCGGATCGCAACCGGATACCTTACCCGGAACCATACACCAGCGCCATGAAGACAAGCCGCCCATCCACCCTGATTTTAAACCTGTTCCTGGCCCTGGCCGGGATTGCCATGCTCACCGCCTGCGAACCTGAAACCACCGAGAGCGGGCAGCCCATGCCCGAGCGCATGGATTATGCCATCGCCCTGCACGGCGGTGCGGGTGTGATCTCCCGCGACATTGATGACGAAGTGCGCGACGGCTACCTCGCTTCTTTGGAGCAGGCGCTCACCATTGGCCGTGACCTGCTGGATGAAGGTGGCAGCAGCCTCGACGCCGTGGAACAGGTCATCCGGTACCTGGAGGATGACGAGCGGTTCAATGCCGGACGCGGAGCGGTGTTCACCAGCGAGGGGCGGCACGAACTGGATGCCTCCATCATGGACGGGCGTGACCTCAACGCCGGCGCCGTGGCGGGCGTGCGCACTGTCCGAAACCCCATCTCACTGGCCCGCAAGGTGATGGAGGAGAGCCGCCACGTGATGTTCGCCGGTGATGGCGCCGAGCGCTTTGCCGACATGATGGACGTGGAGCGGGTGGACAACAGCTGGTTCGGCACCGAGCGGCGCCGTGGGCAGCTCGAGCGCGCCCGGGAGCAGGCCGGCGTGCCGGATGCAGCGGGCGGGCGGCAGGGCATGGCACATTCAGGAACGGGCAATCCGGTTGCGGACACAGCCGCGGATATCCACCCGTTCGGAACCGTCGGCGTGGCGGCACTGGACCGGGACGGCAATCTGGCTGCAGGTACATCCACCGGAGGCATGACCAACAAGATGCCCGGACGTGTGGGTGACTCGCCCGTGATCGCCGCCGGCACCTATGCCGACAACAACAGCTGCGCCGTATCGGCAACGGGACACGGCGAGAAGTTCATCCGCAACGCGGTGGCTTACCAGATCTGTGCCATTATGGAATACCGGGGCGCCACGCTCGCAGAGGCAGCCCGCATCGTCATCCACGATAAACTGGACGAAGGCGACGGCGGCATCATCGCCGTCGACTATCTTGGCAACATCTCCATGGAGTTCAGTTCACCCGGAATGTTCCGTGGTACGGCGGATTCCGGCGGGCGGTTCGAAGTGGCCATCTGGGAGTGAGCCTGCCCCGACTCAGACAGACTCTGTCAGGCGCCCCCAGGCGCTTGCGACCTTATCACGGAAACCGCGCTTCCACTCCGGCGGACAGAATGCATGTTCGATGGCTTCCAGGTTGCATTTCAGGAGCTGCTCCGGTCCCCATCCGAACACCGTCTCCATGACACGGTACTCATCCTCCAGAGTCACGTTGGAGATAGTGCGATTGTCGGTGTTGATGCCCAGAGAAATGCCGTAATTGTACAGAAGGTCGGCCGAATGGTTCTCGATGCGGTTGAAGACATTGGTCTGGACGTTGCTGGTGGGACACACTTCCAGGTGGATGCGGTGGTCGCGCAGGTGTACGAGCAGTTCCGGATCCTCCGCGCTGCGGACGCCGTGTCCTATGCGTGTCGGCTCAAAATGGTGCAGTGTCTCCCACACGCTGTCGGCGCCGCGTGCCTCGCCGGCATGTGCCGTGCGCGGAATCCCGTGCTTTTTGGCGTACTGGAAGGCTTTGATATGGTCGTCGATCGGGAAACCGGCCTCATCGGCGGCAATGTCGAAACCGAAGACACGCGAGCCGGGTCCGCCGAACTGCCGGGCCAGCTCCACGGTCTGCATGCTCTGCTCCTCCGTGTAGTTGCGCAGGGTGCTGAAGATGAGACCGGCCTGCACGCCGGTCCGGCTCACGCCCTCCCCGGTGGCTTCGATGACCGCTTTCACCACCTGTTCAGGTGAAAGGCCCTTTTGCGTATGGAGGATGGGGCCGAACCGGATCTCCGCATAGATGACGTTGTCGGCCCTGAGCTGGTCGAACAGATCCAGGGTGACCAGCCGGAGCTGCTCTTCGGTCTGGATGAGCTCCACGGCATTGAACGCACGGGTCAGATAATCGGCCAGGTCGGCACATTTTGGCGGGGCGATGAATTTCTCGCGGTACACTTCCGGGGTGATTTCCGGTTTGATCTTCGTGACCACGTCGTAACTCAGCGAGCAATCAAGATGAAGGTGCAGTTCGATTTTTGGCAGTGAGGAATAATCCATGTAATGCTCCGCTTCTTGGCATAGATTTTTTACAAAGTACACCAAAGGCGGATAATTGACAAACCCCCGTGCATGTACAGAAACATGTTCTGAGTGGAATTCAGCATCGGCTTCCGTCCAGCCGTCCCAGCCGAAGCTTCGGCAAGATCAAGTTGAAATCACATTTTCTGCGCATCGAAATATAGCGCCGCCGCCCCCAGTATTTCTATATTCGGTTCCTCACTGACTTCAATCCTTAGTTTCTCGATAGTGAAGGGATAGGGGAACTTCTTCATCACCCTCCACATATCCTTCTCGAAATAGGGGAAGAACTTTGTTATCTCACCACCAACCACAATCAGGCCGGGATCCACACTGAACAGGATGGTCATGATGGCATGGCCGAAATCCAGCCCGAACTGCTCCAGGATAGCCAGGCTGATTTTGTCCTCTTTCTTCAGCCGTGCGTAGAGTTTTTCTGCCTTGAGTCCGTATTTCTTTTCAAAATAGCCGGTGGTGCAATAGTATTCGTAATCATGGTCCTTGTAGGGGATGAAGCCGAACTCCCCGGCCCCGCCATTATCGCCGGAATAAAGCTTGTCATCGATGATTATGCCCATGCCCATGCCGGATCCGCAAACGATGCCTACCATGTTCCGGAATTTCCGGCCTTTTCCGAAGTACTTCTCACCAACGGCAAAGCAATTGGCATCGTTGTTCACATACACCTTCACGTTGAAGTGGCGTGCCAGGATGTCGCCCAGATGCACCACCGTCCATGACGGGATATTCT
>SKNT01000106.1 GCA_007120385.1 Balneolales bacterium | reverse complement strand
TCACCAGTAAGATCACCGGGTTAATACCGAGTAAATCACCAAGATCTGGATTTCATGATCGTATCCGACACCTTTAAAAAGCAATATCTGTTTGAGCAGCCCGAATCCGGTTCTGCATCGGCACAGGGTGTGCCCAGCGATCGCTGGCTGCTGGTGAGCGTGATCATGCTCATGATGGCCGGACTGGTGGCGGTGTACTCATCCATTGCCTTTTTCGCCGAGACCAAATTCACCACAGCAGGGGCGCTGGTGGGCGGACACGCGGTCAAAATCGTGATTTCGCTGCTGGTGATGATCATCGTTTCCAAGATCGACTACCACATCATTGCCCGGCTCAGCCGCTATGCGCTGCTGCTGAGCTGGCTGTTCCTGATCATCGTGCATCTGTACGGCACGGAGGTGTTCGGCGCGCGCCGGTCGCTGCACCTGGGCGCGTTCTCGTTCCAGCCCTCCTCGCTGGCCACCGTGGCGCTGCTTGTTTATGTGGCCCATTTGGTTACGCAGAAACAGGAGTACATCCGCAGCTTCAAGCGGGCTTTTCTGCCGGTGATGGTGTGGATCCTGGTCACCTGCGCGCTGATCGGTCTGGAAGATTTCAGCAGCGCGGCGCTGCTGCTGGTCATGTGCCTGGCGGTCATGTTTGTCGGCCGGGTGAGCATGATCCACATCTTCGGGCTGATCTTCCTGGGCACAATCGGGGCCGGATTAATCCTCTCGCAGTCACTGGAGCGCCAGAGCCGGCTCACCAACTACGTGGACCAGGTCCGGCACATCGAAAGCAGCGAGTTCCAGCTGGCCAGCGGATACCAGGCGCAGCAGGCCCACATTGCCATAGCCCAGGGCGGTTTCTTTGGCGTGGGCATCGGGAAAAGCACCCAGCGCGACTTCCTCCCGGCTCCGTACAACGATTTTATCTACGCCATCATCACCGAGGAATACGGCCTTCTGGGCGCCGGGGTGGTTTTGCTGCTCTACGTGGTGATCCTTTTCCGCGGCGTTGCCGTGATCGCCAAACGCGCACGGGATCCGCTGGGCATGCTGCTGGCGGTTGGGTGCACCCTCGGTGTGACCATGTACGCGTTCGTGAATGCGGGTGTGGCCACCGGATTGCTGCCGGTGACCGGTCTGCCCATGCCGTTCATCAGCTACGGCGGGACCAGCATGCTCTTTTCCGGCATCCTGATCGGCATCCTTCTGCGAATCTCGAAAAACCGGGAGGAGGCCTATGAGTGAACCGTTGCGCATCATGATTGCCGCCGGCGGTACGGGCGGACACGTTTTCCCGGCCATCGCCATTGCCGATGCCATCAGCGAGGCACGTCCCGGCACGGAGTTCCTGTTCGTCGGCACCCGCGACCGGATGGAATGGAAGGCGGTCCCGTCTGCCGGATACGAAATTTCCCCGATCTGGATCAGCGGCCTGCACCGGCGTCTGACCCTGAAAAACCTGCTTTTCCCGTTCAAACTTATCGTCAGCCTCTGGCAGAGCCGGCGGCTGCTCCGACGTTACCGTCCGCATGCGGTGATCAGCTGCGGCGGTTTTGTTGCCGGTCCGGTTGGATGGATGGCCGCGCGCATGGGCATTCCGCTCTTCCTCCAGGAGCAGAACAGCTTCCCCGGTGTGACCAACCGCAAGCTGGCGCCGAAGGCCGAGCTTATTTTCACCGCGTTCGACGAGGCCGAAAAATGGCTGCCGAAGGAGAAGATCATCGTCGCCGGCAACCCGGTGCGGCAGAATCTGATCCGAAAACTGCAGGATCCGGAATTTCCGCAGCAGGCCCGCGAGTACTTCGGGCTGGAAAAGGCCCGTCCGGTACTTCTGGTCATGGGCGGAAGCGGCGGCGCCAAAAGCATCAACGACGCCATGCTCAGCCACATCGGAGAGCTGCTGGACGAGGAGATCCAGGTCATCTGGCAATGCGGCGAGGTCTATCTCGACGATATCCGCAGGGAGCTCGGCGAGGAAACACACGCCGGCCTGCGGCTTTACGGGTTCATGGACGATATCACCGAGGCCTGGGCGGCCGCCGACCTGATCGTTTCGCGCGCCGGCGCCATTACCTGCTCGGAACTGCTGGCCACAGGCAAGGCGGGCGTCCTGGTGCCGTCGCCGCATGTGGCCGGGGATCATCAGACGCATAATGCCCGGTCGCTGGCCGACAAGGGAGCGGCGATTATGATCAGTGACAGCGTTCTGGCGGAGGGGCTTGCGGACAGGGTCCGTTCGCTGATCCATGATTCCGCCCAGAGAGGTATTATGCAGAAGCAGGCCCGTAAAATGGCAAAAAAAGATGCCGCGGCCGATATCGCCAGGCACATTCTGGAGCGGGTTGCTGCCGAACCGGCAAGCCACAACCCCCCATCCACCAGAGAATTTCAAAACAGCAATACGAAAGCATGACCAAAACGATCCAGACACAACCGGTTTTCGGCAATACGCGTCACATCCACATGGTGGGAATCGGCGGTATTGGCATGAGCGGCATGGCCGAAATCCTGCTGCAGCGGGGGTTCCACGTGACCGGATCCGACGGAAGCAAGGGTGAGAACACCGAGCGGCTCGAAAAGCTGGGCGCGAAGATTTTCCTGGGTCATGATGCCGGTCATATTGAAGGGGCCGACGTTGTCGTGTACACCAGCGCGGTGAAAGCCGGGGAGAACGTTGAGACGGCCGCCGCCCTGGAGCGGGGAATCCCCGTGATCAAGCGGGCCGAGATGCTGGCCGAGCTGATGCGCATGAAATATGGTATCGGCATTGCCGGAACACACGGAAAAACGACGACCACGACCATGACGGGACACGTGGTCCAAGCCGGCGGTTTTGATCCGACCATCATTGTGGGCGGACGCGTGCACAGTTTCGACAAGACCAACGCGGTGGTTGGCAAGGGTGACATCGTGATTGTGGAGGCCGATGAGTTCGACCGGACGTTCCTGCGGCTGAGCCCGTCCCTGGCGGTGATCACCAACATCGACATCGAGCACATGGATATCTACGAAGACGAGGCGGATATCAAGAATGCATTTGTGGAATTTGCCAACAAGGTGCCGTTTTACGGTGCGGTGGTATTGTGCCTGGATGATCCGCGCCTGCAGAGCATCATCCTGCAGATTGAGCGCCGCATCATCACCTACGGATTCAACCCGCAGGCGCAGCTGCGTCCGCGCAACGTCCGTTCCGAACGGTTCAGCAACACGTTTACCGTGCAGTTTGAGGGCCAGGTGCTGGGCGAGGTAACGGTGCAGGCACCCGGCAGGCACAACGTGCTCAATGCGCTGGCCGCTGTGGGAATCGGGCTGGAGCTGGGCATGCCGTTTGAGCAGATCCGCGAGGGCATTGGAAAATACACCGGCGTTTTCCGCCGCTTCCAGGTCAAACACGACGCCGACGGCATCCTGGTGATCGACGACTATGCGCATCATCCAACAGAAGTGAAAGCCACGCTGGCGGCAGCGCGGGAAGGATGGCCCGACCGCCGCATCATCGCCGTGTTCCAGCCGCATCTCTACTCGCGCACCCGGCAGCTGTACAAGGAGTTCGGCTCCTCGTTCTTCGATGCCGAAAAACTGGTGCTCACCGATATTTATCCGTCGCGCGAGGCGCCCATCGAAGGGGTGAGCGGCAAGCTGATTGCCGATACGGCCAAAGCGTTCGGCCACCGGGATGTCACCTACGTGCCCGGCAAGGATGATCTGGCCGATGCCCTGCTCGGCATGGCAAAACCAGGCGACATGATCATCACCATGGGCGCCGGCGATATCTACAAGTATGGCGATACATTCGTGGAAAAACTGAAAACCCGAAAAACCGGATCCAAATGACCGGAAAGAAGAAGAAAACATTCGGCGCGGAGTATCTGTTCGCAGCGCTCTTCCTGATCATCGCAGCCATGGTGATCGGGTGGCAGATGAACCGCTCCGTCGTTGTGACCGATATTTCGGTGACCGGGCATCGCATGTCGGATGCCGGCGGGATTGTGCAGGCCAGCGGGATGGAGCCGGGGCTGCATGCCGACAGCATCGCGTTCCTGGAGGTGATCGAGCGCGTCGAAACCCTGCCCTGGGTCGCCTCGGCCTACGTGAGCCTGTCGCAGTCGGGCCATCTGCGCATCCGGGTGGAGGAGGAAGAGCCGATCGCATTGCTGGTGGATGGCCGGCGCAGCGCCCTGGTCACCGGTTCGGGCATCCAGCTGCCGGTGATGCTGGGCAAGGCCGTGGATGTGCCGATTCTTTATGGATTCCGGATCGGGAACACCTCCGGCGCAGCTCCCGACACGCTGAAAACCCCGCATTTCGAAACAGCCCGCGATTTTCTGATGGAAGCCAGGAAGTATCCCGGACTCTATGCGCTGATCAGCGAAATGATGGTCACCGATTCGGACGGTGTCGTGGCGCTTTCCAACGAAAGCACCGTGCGGATGACATTCGGACACGAAGATTTTGAAAGCCGCATCCGGAAATGGCAGGCCTTTCAGGCGCAGGTGGTCTCCCAAAAGGGAATGGGCCACGTGCGCAGCCTCGACTTCCGGTACCGCGGACAGGTGGTGGCGCTCGAGTAGCTTCGCAATATGGATTTGAAAATGAACATGACTTTAACACTTACTGAGTAACGCTATGGAAGACAGGATTGTAGTCGGACTGGACATCGGAACCACCAAAGTGTGCGCTGTTGTGGCGTCGGTGGACGAGATGCAGAGAATCAACATTCTCGGTGTGGGCAAGGCGCCCAGCGACGGGCTCAACCGGGG
>SKNT01000225.1 GCA_007120385.1 Balneolales bacterium | reverse complement strand
TGCTCCCGGCTTGCGCGTCCGGTAGGATGATTCTTCGGAACGGGATTCGGATTTGCCCGATCGTGCTCCCGGCTTGCGCGTCCGGTAGGATGATTCTTCGGAATGTGATGCGGATTTGCCCGATCGTGCTCCCGGCTTGCGCGTCCGGTAGGATGATTCTTCGGAATGTGATGCTGGTTTTGGCGACCAGGTATCCGCTTTCTGTGTGCGGGATGGCGACTTCTTTGATCGTGAGGTCACATTTGGGCGTCGTTTGCCGGATTTTTCCGGACGCTTGCCAGTCGGTTTTGAGGATCGTTCCGTCACTGTGTATTTCCTGGTTGTTGTATGAGTATTATCCCTATGAATGCGGGATGTAGTGGTTTATTGTGGACGGAGATCTTCGTCGTCGTTATCACTCTGGTCATCATCCTCTGTCGCGTCATCGTCATCGTCGTCATTGTCGCCGGAATCCAGCCAGATGGCATCATCTTCATCGGTTTTCCGGGACTGATCCTCACGGTGGCCGGAATCCGGATCTTTTTCCGGGTCGTACGAAATCTCCGTATCCGGCTCGGAAGCATCAGGTGTATCTTCCGGCCCACCCGACTCATCCGGCCGGTCCGCATCCTCCCGATTGTCCGGCCGGTCGATAACTCCGGATTCCGCCGAAGCTCCGGAAAAGGCAATGCCGCCGGTCTCGGAAACCGGCGGACGCAGTTCCGACTTCAGCTCAAGCATCAATTGCCGGTGCTCGGCCATGTCGTCATCCTTCAGGATCTCCTCGATTTCACGCGGTTTGGGCAGCTCGTCGATGGTGTTGATGCCGAAATGCTGCAGGAAAACGGGAGTGGTTCGGTAGAGCAGGGCGCGTCCCGGACCCTCATAGCGGCCGGCCACTTCGACCAGGCCCTTTTCCAGCAGTTGCCGGAGGATGTAGCCCGAGTCCACACCGCGGATGTGGTCGACCTCCGGCTTGGTGATCGGCTGCCGGTAGGCCACAATGGCCAGGGTTTCGACCGCAGACGGGGAGAGTTTCCGTTTGGCATTCTGATGCTGGAAATATTCTAGCCAGCTGTGGTATTTCGGTTGGGTTGCAAAGGTATATCCGCCTCCTACAACCTGAATGTTGAAGGCCCTTCCCTGCTCTTCGAGTTCGGTATTCAGCTCATGGATGACATTGGCGACATCTTCTTCTCCGATGGGCGGAGCCAGTTCGGTGCCGGTAATAACCGAAGCGATATCGTGGGCCGTCAGCGGTTTGTCCGCCGCGAACAGGATCGCCTCCACAACCGCGCCGAAACGCTGTCCGTTTATTTCCATGTTTTTGAGCTGTGACATCTGATGCTGGCTCTGTTTCTTCTTGTAATCAAAAGGTCTGCAAAAGGCAATATTACTAATAAATCCGCGCTTTTTATAATCCCAATCCGGATATCCGAGGAGGTGCGCGTTGTGCGCCGCAGCGGCATCATGAATGGAGACGGGACAGGATGTATTGAGTCGGTTCGGGCCACCCACTCATCCACCCAAACATCAAAACATCAAAAGGGATCAATGCATGGTGTCTACGTTGATCGTAATGCGGACTTTACCGGCTGACGGCGGCTTTTCCTTATCATAGGCATCAAATGCCGTGTCAAAAAGCTTTTCCATGTAGCCGCCGCCCTTGTCGGGATCGATCTTGAGGTGCGACTCCCACGAGAAGATGTTGTTCATCCGTGTGATGGTGGATGGGGACGGACCCATGACCCGGTCTCCGGGTAGGATCCGGGCGAGGATTCCGGTGAAAATTTCGGCCACTTCCCCCGTCAGCTGCGAATCGGCTGACCGGAAAAAGATCTTGACCAGCCGTGAATAGGGTGGATAGATAAGCTTTTTCCGGCTCTGCATCTCCTGCCTGGCAAAGCCCGGAAAATCGTGTTTCTGTGCATACATCAAGGCCACGTGCTCCGGTATTAGGGTCTGGAGGAAGACTTTTCCCGGCTTGGACCCGCGGCCCGACCGGCCGGCCACCTGGCTGAGCAACTGGTACATGCGTTCTGAAGACCGGTAGGATGGAAAAGCCAGCTCTGTGTCGGAATTGATCACACCCACGACGGTCACATTGGGGAAATCCAGCCCCTTCGCCACGATCTGCGTGCCCATCAGGATGTCCGACTCCCCCCGGGCGAACCGCTGCAGGATGCGGTCGTGGGCATGCTTTCCGGAAGTGGTATCCTGGTCCATTCGGGCGATATGCGCATCCGGAAAGAGCCCGGCAAGCTCATGCTCAACCTTCTGGGTGCCCATGCCCAGTTCGCCGATCGAATCGCTGTCGCAGTCCGGACACCGCTGTGGCATCAGGCAGCTGAACCCGCAATAGTGGCAGCGCAGATGCCGCTTGACCTTGTGGTACGTTAGCGAAACAGAGCAGTGCGGACACTCCAGGATGCCGCCGCAGTCTTCGCACTGGATGAAAGTGGCAAACCCGCGACGATTGTGCAGGAGGATTACCTGTTCTTTTTTCTGCAGCGCCTCCTCGACAGCCAGGTACAGCGGGACTGCAAGTGGACCGCGCATGGCGGAGCGGTACTGCTTCAGATCCAGCACCCGGACTTCCGGCAGCTCCGCTTCGGCATGGCGGTTGTCGAGGCGGAGCATGGTGCACTTGCCCGCCGCCGATGCCTGGAGACTGTTCAGGCTGGGTGTGGCCGATCCCGTCATTATCACCGCGTTGTTGAAAAAGGCCCGCATGATCGCGGTTTCCCGGGCATGGTAGCGCGGAGCCGGATCTTCCTGCTTGTAGGACGGATCGTGCTCTTCGTCGATTATGATGAGCCCGGGGTTCTGCAGCGGGGCAAAAACCGCCGATCTTGCGCCAATGGCCACTTTTTTTTCGCCATTTTGCAGCGCCGACCAGGCGTCGTACCGCTCCCGGTCGCTGAGGCGGCTGTGCAGTACGGCAATCTGGTCGCCGAAGACACGGTGGAACCGCCGCACCGTCTGCGGTGTAAGGGCAATTTCCGGCACGAGGATGAGCCCGTCCCGCCCCTGCCGGAGCGTTTCACGCAGGGCGTGGATGTAGATCTCGGTCTTTCCGCTGCCCGTAATGCCATAAAGCAGGAATCGGTGGAACTTCTTTTCGGAAATGGCTTTGAGTACCGGCTCAAGAATCTTCTTCTGGTCGGTGTTGAGTACGCTGATGCCGTCGGGGTCGTAGGGAAGCGCCGGCTGCGCCTGATTGGCCGGGACCTCGCGCGATTCCAGTAGTCCGCTTTCCCGGATCCGGTTCCACACATATGCGGTAATCTCCGGATGGGAAAGAATGTGCTGCCGGGTGGATGGGAGCGGCAGTGCCGAGAGTGTCCGCAGCCCGCCAATCCACTTGGGCTCCTTTCCCGAAGCGGCATCCGGAAACTGGTCGGAGATGACCTCATCGATGCCACCCGATGCAAGCTGTCCGAGCACATCCTCCCGCCAGTCCCAAAGCGTTTCGGTCCGGGGCTGCATCCGGATGCGGGGGATCTGCCAGATTTCCACAAGTCCTTTTTTTACAAGACGTTCCAGTGCCCGCTCGCCCTTTCCTTTCCAGGTGCGCGAGACCTCTTTCACCGAAATATCGGTGCCCGGTTCGTAACCGTTCAAAAAACCGAATACCTCTTTTTCCAGACCGCGCAACGAAATATCGTTGTTTGTCTTTGTGACACGGGCGAACGGTTCGGCGACGAAGTTCATGCCGGCGGGGAGCGCCGCCTGGATGGCTTCGCCCCAGCTGGAGTAATAGAATCGGTGGACCCATTCGGTGAGGCGCAGCCGTTCTTCGGAGAGAACAGGTTCGGTGTCCAGTGTCCGTACGATATCCCGGGTTTCGAAACCGGGCTTCCGGTCATGAGTCCGAACCACCATGCCAATGGCCATCTGGCTTTTGAGCGGCACCCAGACGCGCATGCCGGGCCGGATGTCGGCAACCCTGGCCTGGCCGGCCGCGGTCGCACCAGCCACAACACCGCCGCCCTGTTCCAAAGACGGGATCCGGTACGTGAAACAGCGTCTCACGGCAGTTGGGAAGGCAATGTCGGCATAGCGGGGCATGGTTGTGGTGCGGGTTTCGAATGTATCGGTTGTGGTTGCGGTATCTGACCGGGGATTCGGGTAAATGAACGATGATTTGGCGGCTCGTCTGACGGCCCGGGCTGTCGGATCCGGGCACGTGACACAAAGATCGACATCGTAACGCAAAGATACCATTCCGGTGAACGAAACGGCGAGACGAATCAGAAGTTCAGGGCACATATTTATGCTATGCGCCGGTCAGGAAAAAGTCGTATATTTCGTGTTCTTTACCGGATGCGCCCGTAGCTCAACTGGACAGAGCGTTAGGTTCCGGTCCTAAAGGCTGGGGGTTCGAGTCCTCCCGGGCGTACAAAACCGAATGATGCTGTGTGAACGCAATGCATCTTTCGGGATGATAGCATCAGAAATAATTACACAGGAAAGTTTATCAGCAGACGAATTCCCGGGACCGGTTTGGCATTGGTTATGGTAAATGGCCACCCTGAGTATGAAGAATGAGATATTATTAGTAGATGACGACAGAATTTTCAACCTGTTGCATTCAAGATTTTTTGAGAAAGCGGGAGTTGACCAGTCGTCGGTAAAAAGCTTCAGAGGCGGAGATGAGTGCATCTCGTATCTTGACGGTCACGAAGAGGCCGGCCAGACAACGTTTCTTGTCCTGCTGGATATCACCATGCCCGTTATGGATGGCTGGGATTTTCTTGAAGAGCTGAACAGCCGCAACTACAGGGAAAACATCCTGGTTGTCATGGTTTCGTCATCGGTAGACGGTGCCGACAAAGAAAGGGCAAAAACCTATGACCAGGTATTGGATTACGTTGAAAAGCCGCTCTCTCAAAGATTTATCGAACATTTGAAAACCCAGGAGCAACTTGAGAGGCTGTTCAAGAACGGCAAATAATTCCTGCGCGCCGATGGTCGCGGTTTTACCGGTATTGCCGTCGATGTCCGAGACCCCCTGATCGGCTTGCTGCGAACAGGCGTTGAAGATCAGCAGCGCGGAAATCAGAATAGCGCAGGTAATCATCTTCTATGTTACCCTCCTTCATACTACCTACCCTGTTTTTGGATGAGAACAGCTTATGGTTGTATGGGAGGATGCGGAAATGCCATATTCCCGGCAAATTCGTCAAGGAATTCCGGGTGGCCGGACAGCTCGAACAGTTCCATGCGGGACAGGATCTCATCCAGACACGCTCCGAATTGCTCTGATTTCAACGCCAGCAGCGCGCCGGATGCGGATGTATTGCCCACGGGGATGATCTTCTTTTCCAGTTCCCGGGGAAACAGGCCGATATCAACTGCGCTCCGGGGCTGCAGGTAGTTGCCCATGCCGCCGGCCAAATACACCGCGCCGATATCGTCCGGCCGGCATCCAGCATGCCGCAGCAGCAGCGCGACCCCGGCGGCAATGGCGCTTTTGGCCAGCTGGACCTCGCGCATATCGCCGGGCGTGAGCAGGATGTCGCGGCCCGCCCGCGCCGCCGGTACGATCACCGCCGGTTCGGCCAGAAACCCATCCACCCCGATCACCCCGCGCCGGAGCAGGCTCGCAACGATATCCACAAGCCCGGATCCGCAGATGCCCACCGGCGGCATGTTGGCGATGGTTTGGATGTCATCCGGACCCCGGTACCGGCAGATGGCCCCGGCCCCGGCCTCCATGCCGCACGCCAGATTGGCGCCCTCGAACGCCGGTCCGGCAGCAGTGGCACAGCACAGGATCCTGTCCGGCGTGACCAGCGCCAGCTCGCCGTTGGTCCCGACATCCACGAACAGATAAGTTTCCGGAGTGGATTCGGGGTCCAGCGCCGCCAGTCCGGCCACCACATCCGCCCCCACATACGCGGAAAAGGACGGGAGGACGTGGACCTCGGCCCGTGGATGCATGCTGAGGCCCAGCGCCGCCGCCGCTACATGCCTTCTCCCGGTGAAAACAGGCTGGAACGGGGTGAAGGCGAGGGGTTCCGGGTGTTCGCCCAGCAAGATGTGCAGCATGGTGGTATTGCCGGCGACGGTAACGCGGACGACATCCGTGGTCCGGAGCCCCTGGCTGGCCGCGGACTCCGATATCAGCCGGTTGATCGTGGCGATGACCAGTGAACGGAGGGTTCCGAGGCCGTTTTTAGCAGTCATGCAGTGGTGGATGCGGGCGATCACGTCCGCGCCGAACGCAGCCTGCGGGTTGCGGGCCGTGCGCGTTTCGATCAGGGAGCCGCTCTTCAGATCGGCCAGATGCGCGACGATGGTGGTCGTGCCCAGATCGATGGCGGCACCAATGGGGGTGGCGGGGTCCGGGAAATGGGTGGATGGGGACCCAACTTCAATTGCGGTTGCGTATCCGACTGCGGCTGCAGTTCCGGGCTCCGGAGGCAGCTTGCGAAGCCGTTCGTACTGCGAAGCGAGGACTTCAATTTCCGCCGTATCGGGCAGGTTGACTTCGATGTCGCGGTCCACAGTATACATGCAGCTTGTCACCAGTCTTCGGTCCGAATGCTCCCGTTCACGAATGCCAGCAAGGCATTTTCCGCACGTCCCCTCTCCTCCGCACGGGGAATAGACCCCGAAATCACCGCGCCGAAGCACATCCAGCAGATTGCTGCCCGGCAAAACGCTGATGGCAGTACGCCTTCCGGCACTATGGACGGTTATCGTGACCATGTCAGCTTCTCGTCATGGCTGTGAGAGGTTTGGCGTGCGCCTCGCAGCCTTACCAGACCGGCCACGCCGCAGAGGGATGTAACCGGCGACAGCATCCCGACTCCGGTGATTCCGACTCCGCAAAAGTCCTCGGGAAACAAACGGAACAGGCGCGGCTGATCGGCAAGCGCCCAGCCGCCGTTGCCCGGGAAGCCGCATCCGGCAACATGACACCCCCCGAAAGCGGCGTCGGTTGCGAGTCGCCCAAGGAGCTCGTCCATGGCCGCCGAGGCCAGCAGGGTGCCTGTCAGACCGGAGACGTACCATGCGAGCACATCCCCGCGAGCCAGATGCCTCTCAGCCCGCCGGCCGGACTCCTCCCCCGCCGTGCAAAGTACCAGCGCCAGCCCTTCGGCCTGTTTCCAACGGTTGACGAGCTGCCTGCCGACACGGAATGGCACTTCGTCAATAAAAACGGTTTCATCTTCCGGGTGGATGCGGATATCGCCGGATACCCGGTAGCCGCCGCGGATATCCGCGAACGCCGTTTCCTTCAGCCCGGTCCGGATGGCATCACGGAAAGGTTGCGGCATGGCACACGGATCATACCCGCATTTCCTGGCAATCCAACGTACCACCCGCCCGGGTTCCAGGCGGAAATCCAGTGGAAAACTCTTCGGTATTCCTTGAAGAGAAGCCGCAGTGCCGGTCGGAATCATGGTAAGAGGATTGGTGCAAATATTAATTTCATTGAGAAAGGCTTGGAGAATATATCAGTGTCCTTGGAAGAGGTTTGGTGCAGGTTTCAGTGTCATGGGTGTGGGTGTTGAAGGTGCCAGCGTCATGGTGGCGGGTTACCGGAAGTCATGCAGGCGGGTTCGCTTTAAGTGCCTGTATGAACGAAGGGTCGGTCCCGCAACAGCCACCGACGAAGACGACACCGCCCTGTTCCCAAAGCGGACGCACGAGCCCCGCGAATTCTCCGGCCGTCATCCTGTAAACGGTTTTGCCGTCTTCGATCTCGGGCAGCCCTGCGTTGGGTTTCATCCACAGCGGGAGTTTGGTGGCCGCCCGGAATGCGTGGCAAAGCGGCAGGAAAACATCTGGTCCGAGTCCGCAGTTGGCCCCGACCGCCCAGGCGCCGGCATCTTCGAGCGCCACGGCGGCCTGCGCGGGCGTTACGCCCATCATAGTGTGGTGATTTTGCGGTCCGGAGTCGAACACCATGGACGAAACCACGGGAAGTCCGATAGCCGCCGCCGCGCGGGTGGCGAGGACGGCCTCCTCCAGGTCGGACATGGTTTCGATCACCAGTCCGTCGGCGCCGCCCTCTTTCAGGGCGTCGGCCTGCCCGGCAAACGCATCGCCCATCTGTTCGGCCGAGATTTCTCCCATCATCAGCATGGCGCCTGTCGGACCGATAGAGCCGAGGACCAATGCATCGGTACCGGCCGCCTGCCTGGAAAGTTCGGCCCCGGTGCGGTTTATAGCGGTGGTCTTGTCCGCGAGCCCGTGGCGGCCCAGTGCAATCTGGTTTCCACCGAAGGTATTGGTGAGGATGATCTGCGATCCGGCCTGCACATAGGCCCTGGCGGCATTCCGCACTTCACCGGAATGGGTCAGGTTCCATGCTTCCGGGGCGGTGCCGGCGGGCAGTCCGCGCTGCTGGAGCAGCGAGCCCCAGGCACCGTCCAGGATCACAGGCGGCTTGTTGCAGAGTTCAAGCCATGTTTTTCGGGTAATTCGGGACATGTTGGCAACTTGGTATTTTAGCGATTCTTGGGATTCCGGGGATTGTGGGATTCCGGGGATTGTGGGATTCCGGGGATTGTGGTGGTTCTTGAGGTGCCGGGGATTTTTCTGATTCTGGCTGGACTGGTTCCGGTCATTTTTGTGAGGATACAGTCTGATTCGCATGGTTTCGGTTGGTTGCAGATGGCTTCTATCAGATTTACTGCACGGCAGAATCTGGTACTTTCAGGATGCCAGTTTGTTGAGAAATGTCACTGCACCCTGCGGACCCGGGCTGTAGAAATCGGCGTTGATGTCCCGGCAAAATTTTTCCGTGACGGGAGCGCCACCCACACAGATCACCTGATCCGGATATGCGTCCCTGATAACCTCGACCGTCCGTTTCATGTTGATCATGGTGGTGGTCAGCAGGGCCGACATACCCACGACGCATCCCGGCCGCTTCCCGATCTCGGCAAGGAACTGCTCCGGCTTCACATCCACACCCAGATCGACCACCTCGTATCCATTTCCTTCGATGTACATGGCCACGATGTTCTTGCCGATGTCGTGCAGGTCGCCCTGCACGGTGCCGATCACAAAAGTGCCCTTCCGCCTGGCGGTTCCGCTCTCGAACGCCGGTTTCAGATGCGCCATGGCGGCCTTCATGGCCTTGGCGGACATCAGCATCTGGGGCACGAATATCTTGTTTTCGGAAAACTTCCGTCCGACCGCCTCCATGCCGGTTATGAGCGCCTCCAGGATCCGGTCCGGCGGGTGTCCTTCCTCCAGCGCTCGGAGCGCGATCTCGTCGGCACCGTCCTGTTCTTTCATGTCCGGCGGCCAGGCCGAGGCCTTGTCGGTTTTTCCGAATTCAATGCAGCGGGCAAGGTTGTTAAGGATTTCTTCCATGAATCTGTCAGGTTTCAGGTACTTCCGCGGCCTTGCGGAAGACGCGCATGTTGTCCGGATGGGTGTCGGGGGTGATCTCGCATCCGGCGGAAATGATGCATCGTCCGCCGGCATCCCGGTAATCGCGCATTACGGTCTGGTGGATTTTCTCCGGCGATGCATCCTGTATGACCGAAACGGGGTCTGCCTTGCCGGAAAAAACCTGGCTCGGAGCAAGCATGGCGGCAAAAGCGGACATGGAAGGAACAAGATGGTCGATGTCGACGATATCGGCGCCGGTGGCAATCATGTCAGGCAGGATGGCCGATGTGTTGCCGCAGATATGCAGCTTGGCGAAAGCACCGGCGGCATGGATGCCATCCACCAGCATTTTTTGACGCTCGAAGGCAAACTGCCGGTACAAATCCGGACCGATTTGCGAGCAGAACGCATCGCCGATGCCAATGCAGTGAGCCCCCCGTTCCACCTGAAGCCGGATGAAGCGCAGCGCGCTTTCAGTGATCACATCCATGGTCTGTTGCACATGGTCCGGCTCCATGAGCAGGTCGAGCGACGCCTCCGATGCGCCGCGCAGGTCCACATACTCGGCCACGGGCCCCTCCACCCATCCAACAATGAAATAATCGGCCGCCTTTTTCCGGTAGATGTCGATCTCGGTGAGACGGTTCCGGCATCGCGGATGTTCGGTGGGGTCAAACGGTTTGAGCAAGGCGGCAGAAGTGGCGTCGGGCAAGTGTCCGCCGGTGTCCACGGGCAGATCGTTTTCGGGATAGGCCACATCCACCCCGAAAGCGGAGGCCTCGGCCCAGGGGTCGGACATGACCGTGACCCAGTCCAGGTCGAAGTCGCGGGCGCACCGGATCATGGCATCACATTTTGCCTCGGGGTTCAGGCAGAACTCCCGGTACGATGTGCCGGCATGGCGTGCCGCCCAGCGCATGATGATCGGGTGGAACGGAGGCCGGTCAACGGTCCCGTTTTTCAGGAAGGCAATCGATCGCTGATATCCATTCATGTCCGGGAGCAGCTGGTGTGTAAATCAATGTTTTCTCGGTCGTCTGGCAGGATTTCTTGCATCCCCCATTCGCCAGAGCCCCTTTTGTTAATAAAGTATGCAGAAACGGGGTCGTGACGAATCAAGCGCATTCGACACCTTCATGATAATGAATTGTGTGCACTTTTTTTTACGACCTGTTTCATTCCCCGGAGCAGGCGGGCGGATGCGGGAGCTTTCGCCGGATGGCGAAGATATGCGGGAGTGGTTCAGTCGGGTATCGGGAACCGTCCATCGACGGTGAATCCATCGCTGCTGGATTGCAGGTCAAGTTCTCCACCAAGTTGTGTGACGAGCGTGTTGATGATGGTGTATCCCAGGGTATGGGGGTTTTCCAGCACATCGGTGTCCGCCATGCCTACGCCGTTATCCTTCACAACAAACCGAAGCCGGTCGCTGTTTTTTTCAAAGAGCACATCGATCAGGCCGTGTTTCCGGTCTGGAAAGGCATGCTTGCAGGCGTTTATCAGCAGTTCGTTGGCCAGCAGGCTGAAGGGAATGGTCTGGTTCAGATCCAGGAGGATGTCATCGGCCTGGATCGCCACATCGATTACCTTGTCGTTGTACACTTTTCCAAACCCTGAAACCAGCTGTTTGAGCAGCTCGCCAAAATTGATTTGCGCCGGGTTTTTGTACTCATAAACCATTTCATGGACGAGCGCCATGGACTTGATGCGGTGCTGCATTTCTTGCAGAACAGCTTTTGTCTCTTCCTCGGTGCTGAAGAAATCGGACTGCAGGGTGAGCAGACTGGTGATGATGGCCAGGTTGTTCTTCACCCGGTGGTGGATCTCGGACAGGAGGATGTTTTTTTCATCCAGGTTTTTCTGGATGGTCCGCGCTTTCTCTTTGCGGATGAGCGCGTTGGATATAATTTCGGCAGCTACCTTGAGAAGGTCGATTTCCGTTTCGGCAAACAGCCGGACCTGCCTGACAGCATCAAAACCTACAAATCCGATGTCCGTATCATCATGCTGAAGCGGGAGGAGCACAACGGATTTTATGCCCTGGGGCTCAAGAATGCGGCGAATGCTGTCTTTTTTCGGCATGGCTGAGACATCCGGAATGTGAAAGACCGCTCCTTTTTTGTGCGTTTGCAGGATACTCTCCAACGACCGGAACGAAATGTCCTTCGAATTTTCGATTTCAGGCGCAATCCCCTCCGCGCACCACTCGTGAGTATTGCTGGTAGTCTCACGGTCATAGTCATGCATGAAAATGTAGGTCCGGTCCATCTCCGTGAAAGAGCCAATGGAAGCCAGCATTTCATTAAGAAGGGAGTCCACTTTGTCCGGCACAATATTGATGAACCCTTTTGCAAGATCCACCAGAAGCTGCTGCAGAGCCCTCTGGTAGCGCAGCGCCTCCTCCGCCTTCCGCCGCCCGGTCATATCCACAAGGGAAACAATGCTTTTTTGGGTCTCCGGAATCATCACAATGGTAAGCAGGGCTTCACCCGTGTGCCCGTTTTTCTTCTTGAAACGGAAGTTGTAGCTTGTGCGGACATCCTCGGGCCTTTCCCGGCGCAGACGCTGCAGTATCATCATGCGGCCCACCTCTTCTTTGTGGACCAGGTCCATCCAGCGGATCTTCCCTTCTATCTCTTCACGTGAATACCCCGTCTTCCGGGCAAACTCCTCGTTGGCCAGGCTAATGACACCATTGTCCTCAATAATAATGATACCGGTTCCTGTATACTCGAAAAAGCCTCGGGCATCTAAAACCGGCTCAAACTTTTCAGGTCTCATTTAACCCTCTAGGCATCGGCTATTTTCCATAGCCCCGCCTGTAATAATTGCAATTAACAGAATCACGATTCCATGTAATTAAGGAGAACGCACGGGTGGAATTGTTACAAACTTTTTTTGATCGTTACGTTTTGTACCGGTGCAGATTAATTTGGCGGTCTTGGGCAGTAGTCGGATATTGTGAGGATAAAGGCATGTGTGGCAACAGCCGAATTTGAAATCTTATCGAGGTTATAATGAGACAGGAATGGGTATTTGGGTGGATGGTGATGGTGTCCCTGGTAGTGCTTTTTGCAGGAACGGAGGGATATGCCGGTGAACCCGGTGGAAGCAGGCCGGGTGCCGATGCTCCACGGACGATCCTGGCCATCGGGGCACATGCCGGCGATATGGAGGTTTCCTGCGGAGCGGTGCTGGCCAAACATGCCGCAAACGGCGACCGGGTTGTGATGTTGCACCTGACGCTTGGTGAGCGCGGCCATCCGGGCATGACGCCGGAAGCTTATGGCGAACAGAAACGCCGTGAAGCAGAAGAGGCGGCGGAAATCCTGGGCGCAGAGGTGCTTTTTGGTCCCTACCGCGATGCGGAAATACCTGACAGTGAGGAAGCCCGTCTGTACGTGAACGACGTCATCCGGCAGGTCCGGCCCACCCACATTATCACACATTGGAAGAACAGCATTCACCGGGATCACAGCACAACATGGGCTCTCGTCACCGATGCCATTCTGCTGGCATCCCTGGAAGGAATCGACAGTGAGCACCCGCGGCACCGTGGAATCCGGGGAGTCTACTTTGCCGAAAACTGGGAGGATATGGAAGGCTATGAACCCTACATTTTTGTCGATGTCACGGAGTCGTTTGACACCTGGAAGGAGGCGATTTCCAGGTATGAGTTCATCGTCGGCGATATTTCGGCTTTTCCCTACTTCGACTATTACACGTCGCTGGCACGGGTGCGTGGCGCCCTGGCCCGGTCAACCTACGCCGTGACGTTCAACATCAGTGCATTCGGCAAGCGCAGGAACCTGGACCTGTTTCCGTGACCGCGCGGCAGCACCCGGGTTTCAGCCAGTGCCGTGCCGTATTCGCATTCGCACTGCTGCTTTTTCTTTCAAATGTGCGCATACTTTCACATTGACAAACTTTAAAAAGGACTTTCATTATGGCGGTAATCGGGGTGGATCTGGGCGGGACCAAGCTGGCGGCGGCCGTGTTCCGCGCGTCGGGAGAGATGCTAGCCAGGAAAGTCACGCCTCTGGATGGCAGGAGCGGCCGTGACGTGGGGGTGCTCATTGTGCAAGAGATAAGGGAGCTGATGGACGGCGGCGTGCAGGCTGGCGGGGAACAGGTGACCGGTGTCGGGATATCGGTTCCGGGAATATACCGTGTAACGAAGGGCACGGTCTGGGCACCGAATATTCCGGGATGGGAGGATTATCCGCTGCTGGATGAAGTGTCGCAGACCATAACGGATAACGGAATCCGGGTACGCATCGACAGCGACCGCGCTTGTTATATCCTCGGGGAGGCATGGCTGGGTGCGGCAAGGGGCTGCTCGAATGCCATTTTTCTTGCAGTCGGCACAGGTATCGGCGCTGGGGTGCTTTGCGACGGACGGATTATACGCGGTCATGGCGACATCGCCGGTGCTGTCGGATGGATGAGCCTGCATCCGGATTTCAGGGAGGAATACGCATCCTGCGGATATTTTGAATATCACGCATCGGGTGCCGGATTAGTGAAATCGGCGCGTGATCTGCTTGAGATGGAGCCCGGGCTGCAAAGCGTGCTGCGATCGAAGAAGGTGGATGAAATCGGCACGCGGGATGTTTTTGAGGCCTCGGAAGCCGGGGATCCTGCCGCTGCCAGGATTACAGGAAATGCCATCCGTTGCTGGGGTATGGCTGTCGCCAATCTGGTGAGCACCTTCAATCCGGAAAAGATTATATTCGGAGGCGGTGTCTTTGGTCCGGCCGCAAATTACCTGGATGACATCGCTGCCGAAGCACGAAAATGGGCCCAGCCCATAAGCATGCAGCAGGTTCGTCTCGAAAAGTCACAACTTGGCGGGGATGCCGGTCTCACCGGCGCCGGGAGGCTCGGACTTGGGGGGAAATCGGCATGAATATAAAAAGAATGTAAGAAGATTTATTATAAGTAACTTTGCGGCAATGATTTAAATATGGATCTAAAAATAGATAATGGCACATTACAATAAAAAACTGGTTTTCATGTCCGCATGCTTTGGCATGCTGATCTTTGGAATCGTAATGGCCGTACTGGGCTCGGTCCTGCCGTCCGTCATCCTGAAATTCGGTATCGGAAAAGCGGATGCCGGTTCACTTTTCGTACTGCTCAGTCTGGGAATGCTGGCGGGATCTCTGGTATTTGGTCCACTTGTGGACCGTTTCGGATACAAGGCTCTGCTCGTCATAAGTGCCGGATTCATTGTTGCAGGATTCCAGGGCATTGCCTTTGCACCGGGCATGGACCTGTTGCGCCTGGCGCTCTTTTTCACCGGATTTGCCGGCGGCGCGATCAACGGCGGGACCAATGCGCTGGTCTCGGACATCAGCGAGGGTAAACGGGGATCGCGGCTCACTTATCTTGGTGTGTTCTTCGGAGTCGGGGCGTTCGGCGTCCCGCTGCTGCTTGGAAGCATGCTCGACCATTATTCCTATGAAACCCTGATTTCCGGGGTGGGCGTGATGATCATCCTCCCGTTTGTGCTATTCCTCTTACTCAGGTTTCCCAGCCCAAAGCATGCCCAGGGATTCCCGCTTGCCGATGGGCTTGCCCTTGCAAAAGACCGCACGCTGCTGTTGTTCGGGGTCATACTCATGCTCCAGAGCGGACTTGAAATGTCCATGGGCGGCTGGTCGGCCACATTTTTTGTGGAAGAGCTGGCAGTGGATGCCAACCGGGCAGTGCTGTTCCTGTCTCTTTTCTGGTTCGGGCTGATGATGGCCAGAGCCGTGCTGGGTTATCTGCTGCTGAGGATTCCTGCCGCCGCAATCCTGCGGTTCAGTTTCCTTCTTTCCTTCACCGGTTCTTCAATCATGCTAATGTCCGGCAGTACGACGACAGGTGTCATAGGCATGATGCTGGCCGGTATCGGTTTTGCCGCAGTCTTTCCGGTGATCCTGGCGTTCGTCGGGGATTTGTACGCCAAACTCTCCGGTACGGCCTTCAGCGTAGTGCTGGCCATGGCGCTCATCGGAGGCATGCTGGTGCCCTGGATCATCGGTATCATAGCCGAAGGGTATGGGCTGCGCAACGGACTTCTGATGATTCCCGGAAGTATCGCGGCCTCCTTCCTGCTGTTTCAGGTCATTATGGCCAGGACGCCGGCATCCGGTCAGGCAGAACCGCAATCCGGCAGGAGAGATTCGTCTTCGGGTCAGGCAAACCCGCCGTCCGGATCCTGACGAACTTCACTCACACCATTTACAATCATTAACCATATCGGAACCCGTACTATGAAGCTTGCAAAACAATGGATGAATAACACCAGGGATGTACTTGACACGATCGAAAGGACGCAGATGGAGAATATCCGAAAAGCGGCTTCGCTGATGGCCGATTCCATAGAAGCCGAACGCTGGGTACATACGTTCGGATGCGGACACGCAACCCTTCCCATTGAGGAGATGTATCCCAGAATCGGTGGATTTGTCGGTTTCCACCCGATGATCGAGCTGCCTCTGACCTTCTTCACCCGCATTACCGGTGAAATGGGCGTGCGCCAGTTTGTGTTCCTGGAACGCGTTGAGGGGTATGGCAATGAAATCATGA
>SKNT01000219.1 GCA_007120385.1 Balneolales bacterium | reverse complement strand
GCCGTGCGCATCGCCGGGATCACAAAACGGGTATCCAGCCACACCCTGCGGCACTCCTTCGCCACACACCTGCTCCAGGCGGGTTACGATATCCGCACCGTGCAGGAGCTTCTGGGGCATAACGACGTGAAGACAACCATGATTTACACGCACGTTCTGAAGACCGGTGGACACGCGGTAAAAAGCCCGCTGGATGCATCCTCAGCCGCATTTTAAGGAACTGTATATGTAAACGCCGACCGTGGCAAACATGGCGGCAACCATCAGCAGCACCGGCCAAACCGGGATGGCATCCAGCTGTCCAAATGTCACCTGGATGCCCATGTATTTGATGAAAGCTAACATCACGACCACCAATGAGCTGATCACACGCAGCAAACGCTGTGCATAGCGGTATTGCCGGTAAATGTTGTCGGTTGTCAATCTGACCGGATAATTCAGCAGATGCGGATAATTTGCCAGCCACATCAAGCCCCCGTATAGCACGGCTCCGATCCCCGGAAGCAGCCAGATCATCCTCCTTGATCCATATCCGTCGGGAACACCATCTAGCCCGTAGTGAATTGGTATGCTGTCAGGCAATGAATAATAGAAAATTGCCGGCAAACCGAACAATACCAGCAAAGCACCGTATCCCAACAGCTCGAATGCTTTGTCTGTTGGTTTTTTGGGGACGTCCAGCCGGGGTTGCGCATTTCGGGCCTGACTACTCAGGGATTGATCCTTCCCTGGTTTCCTCTTCCGTGACTTTCCTTTTCGCGATGGTTCATTCATATGTCCTGGAGTGATTGCTGGAACCTTCCCGGCGTTTGATTTGTATTAACCGGCTCCGTAGCCGCAGCCGTATCCACAAGCAACCGCTAAGTGCGGAATTGCCCCGGCACATCAGAGCGGGCAGTGCCATTGAAAATACAGGAATGTGGGATAAAAAATAACCATACGGATCTGCAGCGCGCAGCTGACGACAGGAGGGCCCGTCCGGCAATGCTGGCTAAAGGTCAAGGGCAGTTGAAAGTGGCAAAATTGCAACTCCAATACAGATACGGTGCAGGTGTAATGCAGAGTAGCGTCGCGTTTGTATATGGACACAAGCGAATATGCTATTTCTCTGATTTATGGCTATCTTTCGCCGATCGCCATATAAATTCCACTATCCGATTTAACCCCAAACAACCGTTCCAAGCATGTCTGACACCTCGTCTTCCGGTGAACGATCACCGAAAAATTTTATCGAAGAAATCATTGAAAAGGATCTGAAGGAGGGAAGGCACAATACGGTACTCACCCGGTTCCCTCCGGAACCCAACGGTTACCTGCACATCGGACACGCCAAATCGATTACCCTCAACTTCGGCCTCGCCGAAAAGTACGGCGGAGAAACCAACCTGCGCTTTGACGACACCAACCCGGTCACCGAAACAGTCGAGTTTGTCGAAAACATCAAGCGCGATGTGCGCTGGCTGGGCTTCGAATGGGCACGCGAACTCTACGCCAGCGACTATTTCGACCACCTGTACGAGTTTGCCATCCGCCTGATCCGCCAGGGACTTGCCTACGTCGACGATTCCACCTCCGAGGAGATCGCCACCATGAAGGGCACGCCCACGCAGCCCGGCACCGACAGCCCCTACAGAAGCCGCACGCCGGAGGAGAACGAGGACCTGTTCCGCCGCATGCGCGAGGGCGAATTCCCGGAAGGAACGCGCACGCTGCGCGCCAAAATCGACATGAGCTCCCCAAACATGCTCATGCGCGACCCGGTCATCTACCGCATCAAGTTCGCCCCGCACCACCGCACCGGCGATAAATGGTGCATCTATCCGACCTACGACATGGCGCACGGACAAAGCGACGCCATCGAGAAGATCACCCACTCGATCTGCACGCTCGAGTTCATGCCGCACCGCGAACTCTACGACTGGTTCATCGAAAAACTGGAACTGTTCCCGTCCCGCCAGTACGAATTTGCGCGCCTCAACATGTCCTACACCATCATGAGCAAACGGCGCTTGCTGAAACTGGTTGAGAGCAATTTTGTGGATGGATGGGATGACCCGCGTATGCCGACCATAACCGGCCTGCGTCGCCGAGGTTACACCCCGGAAGCGATCCGCGATTTCTGCGGAAGGATAGGGGTGGCCAAGCGCGACAACACCATCGATGTTTCACTGCTCGAGTTTTGCGCCCGCGAACACCTCAACAAGATCTCGCTGCGCCGCATGGTGGTCTTCGATCCCGTGAAACTGATCATCACCAACTGGCCGGAAGGACAATTCGAGGAGCTGGAAAGTGAAAACAATCCCGAGGACGAATCCTCCGGAAACCGCAGCATCCCGTTTGGACGTGAACTCTACATCGAACGCGAGGATTTCATGGAGGATGCACCCAAGAAGTACTTCCGCCTGGGTCCGGGACGCAGCGTCCGGCTTAAAAGCGCATTCATCATCATCTGCGATGACTTTGTAAAAGATGGAAACGGCCGGCTGACCGAAATCCATTGCCGTTACCACCCCGACAGCAAAAGCGGAAGCGACACCTCAGGCATCAAGGCCAAGGGCACTCTGCACTGGGTGAGCATCCAGCATGCGCACAAAATCGAAGTCCGTGAGTACGACCGGCTCTTTGAGGTTGAAAACCCCGTCGATCAGGCGAAGAAAGAGGATAAGGATTTCACTGACTATATCAACACTGACAGCCTGCGCGTCATCAATGAAGCCTGGGCCGAACCAGTCGTTGCCGGGGATCCGTCCGGCCAGTATTTCCAGTTCATGAGAAAAGGGTACTACTACCCGGACAAGGTCTCCACGCCGGAGAAACAGGTGTTCAACCGGACGGTGACCCTGAGGGACGCCTGGGCCAAAAAGAACAAGTGACTGGGGGCTAATTGACAGGGGATACTTAGAGGAGCTACCTGGTAGCCACCAGCACAGCCGTGATCACCTCGTCGTGCCGCTTGTTGATGGCGTCGATCACCGAATCGTCCGGACGCACATCCAGCTGAATGGTGCAGCAGGCGGTCAGTTTTCCATCGAAAATGACGTTTTCCATCTCCTGGGCGTTGATGCCGGCAGTTTTCAGCTCGGCCAGCACATTCGCCAGCACACCGGGCTTGTCGTAATGGCGCACCACCAGCTGCCAGGGTACGTCGTTCTGACGGCAGCGGTTCAGCCAGTTGCGGACATTTCCTTCCTGGATATATCCCCGGACGATATCGACAGCATCCATGGCCACGGAAATCTGTGCCTGCTGCGTACTGGCACCTATGTGGTGGGTGATGTACACATTTTCAAGCTCCTGGAAGCGGCTTTGGACATCGCCCTTTTTGTGCTCCGGCTCCTCGCTGAACACATCCAGCCCGGCCTTGATCCGCCCGGCCTTCAGCTCTTTGTAAAGCGCTTCTTCATCCACCACCTCGGCCCGTGCCGTGTTGATGAAAAATGCACCGTCCTTGAGTTTCGCAAGCACGTCGGCCGAGATGATTCCGCGTGTCTCCGGCTTGAGGGCCAGGTGAACGCTCAGGATATCGCATTGCGAGGCAACCTCTTCGACGCTTGCGGCATATTCGACTTCCAGCAGTTCGGCCTTTTCGGGGGTCAGCGAACGCGACCACGCCACCACCGGCATGCCGAATGCCTGCGCCCGGAGAATGACATGCTGGCCGATCTGGCCGATACCGATGACACCGAGCGTCTTGCCGTACAATCCCTCGGCCTTGCCGTATCCGGCTTTATTCCACACACCCTTGCGGAAATCCGAAACATTGTCGGGGATGAACCGGTCCAGCGCCAAAATCAGGCCCATGGCCAGCTCTGCCACGGCAATGGAGTTCTGGCCCGGACAGTTAGCAACGAAAATCCCGTATTTGCTGGCCGCTTCCTGATCAATGTTGTTCACACCCGCACCGGCGCGAATGATCAACGTCAGATTGGGACTGTTTTTAATGCACTGCTCGGTGACGACCGTAGATCGCACGATCAACACCATGGCATCCCCGATACCCTTGTCCAGGTCAGCGGCAGTGGCGCCGGGTTCGTTTCTGACCGTGCATCCAATCCCGCTCAATTCCTGCAACGCCTTTTCCGGCAACTTGTCAGCCAAATAGACGACCATGTCAACCTCCGTGTTTGATGATCTGAGTAGTTAAATAATTTCTTAAAAGCGCTTTCAAAGGATATATTATGACCTTTGGAGGCGGAAATCAAATAGAGTATGGCGAAGTTTCCCCAGTCAGGCAAGCCGCATCCACCCGGATAAATCTGTTGGATACGGCTGCAGATTCTTAAGTCGGATGGCGGATTCTGATGTTCTGCAGGATGCGGGTGCCGTTTATGCTGTTGGATTGGCAAGTTTTTCTGCCGGATGGCGGGTAATCCTGTGCGGATCGGCCATCTTTTCGGCATCGGTTCGGGATAAGCGCTATATTCCACCAAAACATATCCTTAGCTGCCTGTGGGATGTGTGATTTCAGGACTATGGAAAACTTCTGTTTGGGATTATCATGGTTGGACCGCATTGGCGTTTCGTTTTTATTTATGCATTTTTGCTTGGTATCGTTGCTTTTGGATATGGGTCCGCGAGTGGACAGTCACCTCTGACGGATCCGGCGAACGGCGACAAGGTTGACGAACGGGTTGACGAACGGGATGAGGAGCGGGATGTTCTGATCAAACGCGATCTCGACGAGATGGTCGTCAGCTCCCGGCGCATCCCCGTCCGGCATTCCGAAACCCAGCGCTCGGTGCAGATCGTCACCCGTCAGCAGATCGCGGAATCGGCCGCCCGGGACCTCGCCTCGGTGCTGGCCACGGTCAGAAGTGTCGACATCCGCCACCGCGGCACATTCGGCATGCAGTCGGATCTGGGCATCCGCGGCGGCACCTTCGACCAGTCGCTGGTGTTGCTCAACGGCATCAATATGACCGACCCCCAGACCGGCCACCATAACCTCAATCTGCCGGTGGACCTGATGAGCATCGAGCGCATCGAAGTGCTTCACGGACCGGCCGCACGCATTTTCGGTCCAAATGCTTTCAGCGGCGCCGTCAATATCATCACCTCCGAACCGGGCGATTCCCGCATGAACCTGTCGCTGACCGGCGGACAGCACCGGTTTGGACATGCCGGCGCCTCGGCCGGCTTCCGGAGCGGACCCGTATCCCACCATGTCTCCCTCAGCGGAATGACCAGCAACGGATACATCGAGAATACCGACTTCCAGACCGGCAACCTGTTTTACCGATCGCGGATGGGATGGGAGGCCGGGCGCCTGGACCTGCAGGCCGGCTACCAGGAAAAGGCATTCGGCGCCAACAGTTTCTACACGCCCCGCTTCCCCGATCAGTACGAGCACACCCGCACCGGGTTTCTTTCCCTGCGCTGGCTGCCCGAAGGCCGCCTGCGCCTGACCCCGGCCGTCTACTGGCGCCGCCACCACGACCGCTTCGAGCTGTTCCGCCACAATGCGCCAGACTGGTACGCAGGACACAACTACCACCGCACCGATATCGCCGGGCTCACCGTCAACTGGGCCCATTCCTCAACCTTCGGGAACTTTTCGGCCGGCATCGACCTGCGCCATGAGTACATCCTGAGCAACGTCCTCGGCCGCCCGCTCTCCAGCCCCCGCCCGGTCCCATCGCGCCTGACCCGCAACGCTGCCGAATACACGCACTCGTACTCCCGCACGGGCATGAGCTTCATGGCCGAGCACACGGTCACAATCGGCTCCGTGTCCCTGTCCGGCGGGGCGCTCCTGTTTTCCAGTACCGATCTGGACACCCCCGTCACCCTGTTTCCCGGGTTGGATGCGGCTTGGCAGCTCACCGGTGTATTGCGCTGGTACGCAACGGTCAACCGCACACTCCGCCTGCCCACGTTCACCGATCTGTTCTACAGCGGGCCGGACAATCTGGGCAATCCCGACCTGCAACCCGAAGAGGCGGTGAGCCTGGAAACCGGATTCAAGCTGCAGGGAAACACATGGCATGCAGACATCGCCGTGTTCCAGCGCCGCGGTGTCAACATGATCGACTGGGTCCGGCGTCCGGATGAAGACATCTGGCGAAGCGAAAACCTGACGAAGGTCAATGTGACCGGTTTTGAGACCGGAATTACGTTCGCCCTGGCACAGGCAGCTCTGTCAGTGCAGTATACCTATTTGCACTCCGGAAAACAGAGCGGGGAGTTCCTGTCCAACTACGCCCTGGACCATCTCACGCATAAAATCGATCTCACACTGGGTCTGCCTCTGCATCTCCCGCTGCCTCTGCTGCGACATGGTGGATTCCGGACCAACCTCACCTGGCAGGATCGGTCCGGCGGTTACCTGCACTACGAGGATGATGCATTCACCGGAATCAGGTCCTTTGAACCGTTCTGGATGGCCGATGCAAGGATTTTCTTTGACAACGGGCCGTCACGCGTGTTCGCAGAGGCATCCAATCTGTTGAATACCCGGTATGTGAATATCGGCAATGTTCCCCAGCCGGGCAGGTGGGTGCGGGCCGGTATGGAAATCCGGTTTTAGCATGTACTGCTCCAGCAGAATGTTATGTGTCAGTACGAAAGCTCGGGGTCGATGCCGAACGCCGCCGGGTCCTCGCCCAGCAATTCCAGTTCCTGCCGGACGATAAACCGGCTGAGCAACTCGATATGATGGATTTCGAGCATGTGCATGGACCCATCCTGCACGAATTGATGTCCGGGATGTTCCGGGCTCAGCAGCCAGCTCAAATCCACCTGTCCGGGATAAAAAACAGGGATTTCATGCCACCGGACATCGGCGCTTTCAAGCGGCCCGTCCACAAACACCGCTTCAATATCGGCTTCCACCCCGAATCCAACCGAATAGGGAACGGAAGCGTAATGCCAGCGTGCTCCGGAGCCGTCGGCGTGCACGGCAAAGGCGGCATGATACACACCACCGTCCTCAATGGCCTTGCTGTCGCGCGGGTTGGGCGACTCCAGGGTGCGGGTCACGGCAACCTCCCAACGCCCGTCGTGCCAGAAACCGGCCGCCTTCAGTGCTCCGCGGCTGCCGTCGGGTTGGCACAGGAAGCGATGGGGGATGGCGTCACCATCCTGCCAGTCATATTCCGGATCAAAGGGCGTGGCATTGCCCTCATGGATGAAGTAGGGGGCGTCCTGCCCGTATTCCCGTGCCACCAGGCGGTCCTTGCGGAGGGCTCTGCGACCGACGGTTTCGGGATCGAACATGTAGCGTGGGCGGCCCTGATCGTCCAGGTTGTCGGTAAACATGCCCCTGCCTTCGGAGCTGTGGCGGTAGTCCAGCACGTATCCATTGTCGGCGTAACCCAGCGGGTTGGAACGGTGTGCCCGCCACTGCCAGACATCCAGGAAAACGCCATCATCGCGCAGTCGGTCCAGCTCGTCGGGATCGCGGGTGCCGGCCCAGTGGTCGTCTCCGGGATCGTCCTCGCGAGACTCGCGGATGAACTTGCGCACGTCGCTGCGTCCGAGTTTTTCGCCGAGGTGGTGGTGCTCCCGGACCCGGTCCGCCGGAATGGCGCTTGTCAGAGTGCGCATGCCCGGGTGCATGGTCACGAAGCCGCCGATTTCAGCAAAACCATCCACCGAACCGTCATCCAGCATCATGGAAATCCGGTCCTCGTAAAGACCGTGGCGGTCCGGACCGGTGCCGCCGCTCCCGTAGCGGACCCACTTGCCATTTTCATGGACAAGGTACTGATGGTACCAGGATGGGTTGTCGGTGGCATAGCGATACCGCACCTGGACAGAATCCCGGTTGTAAACAAAGGAAACTTCCAGCGTCCGCACCAGGTCTTCAATGCCGGGGATGTATACGTTGCGGTCATAATCCACAAACAAGGGCGGATTCCTGACCAGTGCGGGCAATTCTTCCGGAGCAAGTCCCGTAATATCGCCCGAATCGTCCTTGCCGGTCGGATCGGAATCCCTGCCGCAGGAAGCGCCCAACAGGAGGATCATCAGGAGAAATGCCACGGTGCAGGAAATACCGATTGGATAAAATGAGGAAGAGGCCTGGTTCATAGTGTGGTTTTATCAGTTTTTTTTTGGATTTTGCTGTCCTCAATATATCACACAGGACCATATCATGAAATGTCCATGACCGTCGCCCGGTCACACAGGAGCATGATTAAAAGCGTCATGGACATTCTATCTGACCTATGAATCCAAAGTTTTTAAACACATGAAAAAGAACACTGGCACAACCGGCTCCCGACCGGACTTGCAAGCCGTCGATGTGCAAAACGAGCTCCGGGCGCTGGCCGATCCGGAACAGGCCCGCCATCTGATGCGCTTTTTCAAAACCGGTCCGGGAGAATACGGGGAAGGGGACAAATTTTTGGGGATCAGGGTCCCGGTGCAGCGCAGCATCGCCAAAAAATTCCGGAATCTGCCGCTGGATGAAGACGCCGTACTGATCCGGTCCGAATTCCACGAAGAGCGTCTGACCGGCCTGCTCATTCTGACGTACCGGTATCCCAAAGCCTCACAGGAAGAAAAACAGGCCATATTCGACTTGTACATTTCCCATATCCCGTGGATCAACAACTGGGATCTGGTGGATGTGACCGCGCCACAGATCATCGGTTCCTGGCTTGAAAACCGGCCCAGGGATCTTCTATATAAATGGGCCGGATCGGAAAACCTCTGGGAACGGCGCATAGCCATCCTGTCGACCTTCCATTTCATCCGTCGTGATGATTTTGAGGATACGCTCAATCTGGCCAGGAACCTGCTGCAAGATACCCATGACCTGATCCACAAGGCCGTTGGATGGATGCTCCGGGAAGCGGGCAAACGCGATCTGGCGACACTGGTATCGTTTCTGGATGAGCACAGCCGCCAGATGCCGCGAACCATGCTCCGGTATGCCATAGAACGGCTTCCCGAACCGAAGCGTCAGGCGTATCTCAGCCGCGGAAAGTGAGCACAGGCTGCTGTGAGCCGCCAGCAGTCACTATCGGCAGGTATCAGCGATGCAAGCGGATGGCGTCAGAGATGGACATCAACGCGCGGCGAAACCGATTCCGACGCCGCTCTCTCCGGCCTCGTTCTGCAGTGCACTGATCATGGCGATGTAGGCCATCAGGCGGATGTCCTTGACAGGATGCTCCACGGACAGGTCCCTCAGCAGGTCGGCAACAACCGGCGGGACCGGGTCATTGGCATTGCGAAGGTGCACCCCAAGCTGAATGATCACCGGTCGCAGCATTTCGGCATCACGATCGGCCTGCATTATTTGCTGCAGCCGGCGGACCAGCTCGCGGATTTCCGATGATGAAAAATCCGCTTCATTATAAGTGGCCGTCCAGGCAACAGCTGTCTGGCTGGCAGGATGCGTAGTGGTGCCTGCATGGTCTGCTCTTGTGATATGCAGCACGGCAGCAGCACCCAGCAATGCGATGATTGAAAAGAAGTAGATGATTGTATTTTTGCGGGAATTGCTTTCCATAGTGTTCGAAACCTCAAATGATTCTATGCTTATCGTAATTAATTGAATATATCATCATAAAAGTGTCACGATAAACATCATATGTTATATATTTTTTAAGTAGTATTATCACTTTATGACATCATGAGACAATATAACCATTAATTGCCACATTTAGTTCATAATTGATAAATATGGTTCTTATGAGCAGATAAATACCTTGGACGGGAAGGGCTTTTCTGTATTAAAAAGAGAGAGAGAGTTGATTTAATCCGAAACCTTTGGTGATCCGGGAGTAGCAGTGTTAGCGCTTTTCTGTCTTGCAGTAAATGAAATTCGAAGCAAATAATAATAAAGCGTAAAATTTTTATGGAAGTAACATTGGAAGGGCTTTTATTTGTGTATTTAAATGAACTAATAGGAGCGAAAAAAAAGAATGATATACAAATCAAAAATGAGTGACATTGACAAAACAAATAAGATCGTCTGATGAACGAGCTGGATGCTCGGCCACTGCCCAGGAATAATTGGCATCTTAGCGCGGCATTCCGTTATTTTACTATGAAAAGAAAGCGCAAACTCATTCGTTCTGATATCATTTTAAAACAGGAGCAGACATGACCCAGGCAAATTTTATCGTCCCCGAGCCCAAAAACGAACATTATCTTTCATATGCACCGGGAACCCCCGAACGCGAAGCTCTCAAGGCAGAATTAAAGCGCCTCAGTGTGCAGGAAATTGAGATTCCTCTGATCATCGGAGGCAAGGAGGTGCGTACCGGCGACACATCTCCGGTGGTCATGCCACACAAGCATGGGCACAAACTGGGTGATATGCAGAAGGCGGGGCGCAAGGAGGTCAACATGGCCATTGAAGCAGCCATGGATGCCCGTCCGGCATGGGCCGCCACCCCCTGGGAGGAACGCGTGGCCGTTTTCCTGAAGGCCGCCGACCTGCTTACCGGATCCTGGCGCTACACGATGAATGCCGCCACCATGCTGGGCCAGTCCAAAACCCCGCACCAGTCCGAGATAGAGGCGGTAGGTGAGCTGGCCGATTTCTTCCGCTTCAATGCCTGGTACCTGACCAGCGTCATGTCCGACCAGCCGCAGTCGCCGGCCGGCATGTGGAACCGGGTGGAATACCGTCCGCTCGAAGGCTTCCTGTTCGCCGTCACGCCATTCAACTTCACGGCCATCGCCGGGAACCTGCCGACCTCCATGGCCATGTGCGGCAACGTCGTGCTGTGGAAGCCCGCTACCAGCTCGGTCTTCTCCAATTACTACGTAATGAAAATGCTGAAGGAAGCCGGCCTGCCCGACGGCGTCATCAATTTTGTACCGGGGTCGGGCTCACAGGTCGGCGACCCCGTTCT
The DNA here is from genome assembly GCA_007120385.1 of Balneolales bacterium. Classification (GTDB taxonomy): domain Bacteria; phylum Bacteroidota; class Rhodothermia; order Balneolales; family Natronogracilivirgulaceae; genus SKNL01. Next base: position 5,166 of record SKNT01000219.1, on the reverse strand, counting down.
GGAAAGCCCGCATTTTGCCGGCATCCAGTTCACCGGTTCCGAGGGCACCTTCAACCATATCTGGAAAGGAATCGCATCCAATCTTGAAAATTACCGGAGCTACCCGCGTATTGTCGGTGAAACCGGCGGCAAGGATTTCATCTTCGTCCACAATTCCGCCAACCTCGACGAGGTCACCGTAGCAGCCGTGCGCGGTTCTTACGAATACCAGGGACAGAAATGCTCGGCCGTCTCCCGCATGTACTTCCCCGAGTCGGTCTGGCCGGAATTCCGTGAAAAATTCCTCAAGGAAGTCGCCGGTATTAAAATGGGCGATGTCTCCGATTTCTCCAATTTCATGGGTGCGGTCATCGACAAAAAGGCCTTCAAAAGCATAACATCGTACATCGACTACGCTAAAAAGGCCGATGACGCCGAGATCATTGCCGGCGGCGGATACGATGACAGCATCGGGTATTTCGTGGAACCGACGGTCATCCTCACCACCAATCCGCAGTTCAAGACCATGCAGGAGGAGATTTTCGGCCCGGTCCTGACCATCTACGTCTACAAGGATGCCAAATTCGAGGATACGTTGCAGCTCTGCAACGAAACCTCACCATACGCGCTTACCGGCGCCATTTTCGCCAAAGACCGCTACGTGGTCAAGCAGATGTGCGATGCGCTCCGAGATGCGGCCGGAAATTTCTACATCAACGACAAGCCGACCGGCGCCGTGGTCAACCAGCAGCCATTTGGCGGGGCCCGCCGCTCGGGAACCAACGACAAGGCCGGCAGCAAACAGAATATGCTGCGCTGGCTCTCGGCCCGCGCCATCAAGGAGGTGTTCGATCCGCCAACCGACTGGAGATATCCGTACATGGATTAACCGAAGAGTGCTTGCATCAGGCACCACCGCAAGGATAATTTTCCGGGTGGATGGGGAATGAACTTTCCCACGCGTTCGTTCGTCAAAAAAGTAGTTACTGTGCAATAATTTGAAAGATTTTTACATTTAAAGCGTGTAACATATTTAAATGTGCAGTAATGCATCGGCATCGGATGAGAGCATGCCGTTTTTTTGTTATCGGATGAACCCGGGGAATGTAAAATGAGTTATGTCCCTGTCTGCCTGTTAAATTCACTCTATCTGGACCTTCTCTTTGAAAAGAAACAGCAATTCCTTACTCCTGATTGTACTCGCAGCTCTGCTTGTTGGCTCCTGTGGCGGCGGCAATGACGCACAGCGTCCCGGCGGCTGGCAAGGTTCGGCACGCCAGGCCACCAGTGTCGAAGTCAGCGAAGTAACCACGGCATCCATATCCGCCCAGGTCAGATCCTACGGAAGCATTCGTGCGCAGGATGTGGTGACCATCATTCCGCAGGTCAGCAACCGGATTACGCGCATTCATGCCGATCTTGGCGATACGGTGCGCCAGGGTCAGTTGCTGGCCAAAATTCACGATGTGCCTTTTCGTGATGCGCTGGAGCAGGCTGAAGCGCAGCTTCGCCAGGCCCGCGCTTCCTACGAACGGGATTCCACCGCTTTCCTGCGACAGCAGCAGCTTTTTGATCGTGGCGCGAGCAGTCCCAGCGAGCTGGACAATGCCCGCTCGGCCTTCGAGAGCAGCAGGGCGCAGTACGAATCGGCCCGGGCGGCACGCACGCAGAGCCGGGAAAACCTGGAGAATACCGAAATCCGTTCTCCGGTGAATGGCGTGGTGCTGGAACGGATGATAGCCGAAGGCGACCTGGCCCGCACCGGCGATCCCGCCTTTGAAGTGGCAAACCTCGTCGGTTTTGAAACCCGGCTTTTCCTGCCGATGCAGGACTGGGAAGCGGTATCGGTAGGCCTGCCCGTTGCCATGCGCCTTTCCAACCGGGACGAAATCGCCGCAAATGGCATCATTTCCCGGATCAGCCCTCAGCTCAATCCCAGTACCGGACTGGGCGAGGTGGTCGTCAGTCTCACCGATGCCACCCGCTCGGTGCGCCAGGGCGTGCTGGTGGATTCGCGAATTACCCTGCGCACGGAGGAGAACACCGTGGTCATCCCGCGTTCGGCCATGATCGAGCAGGTCGAAACCTACATCGAACCGGAAACCAACACCGTGGAAATCCGCCGCAAGTACAGCGCATTCGTTGCGGTAGGGGACACCATTGCCCGTCAGCGCGAACTTGAGCTGGGCCTGGAGCAGGGAGAACGGGTGGAAGTGCTTGCCGGCCTAGAATCCGGTGAAAAACTGATTGTCACCGGACATCGCAATCTCAGCGACCGGGACCGCATCCGCATAGCCGGCCAGCCGCGGCCGGACACCCGCGAACAGCAGCTTGAAGATGGTCCGCCCGGCGCCGGAAACCCGGAATCGGAAGGCCAGGGAGAGTCCGGCGCTAGCGCCGGGGGCGGTGAAGGCAGTGAAAGATCGGGACAGCGTTCTCAGCGCACCCAGTAACCGGCCGGCAGACCGTATCCACCATGAAAAATCTTTCCAGACTTGCTGTCAAACGGCCCGTGACGTTCCTCATGGCCAGCCTGATCCTCATTGGTTTCGGGATATTCGGGCTGCTGAATCTGCGTCTGAACCTCTACCCGGATGTCTCGTTTCCGACCGTGACGGTGTACACGACGTACGAAGGAGTGGCTCCGGAGGATATGGAGACGCTGATTACGCGTCCCATTGAAGAGGCCGTCGGCAGCGTCTCGGGCATCGAAAGGGTGCGGTCGCTATCCAGCCAGGGCGCCTCGGTCGTCAGGCTCAACTTCAGCTGGGGCACGGATCTGTTCTATGCCGAGACCGAGGTCCGCAAGCGCCTGGACATGATCCGCCGCAGCCTGCCCCAGGATGCCGACCAGCCCATCGTATTCTCTTACGACCCCAACGACGAACCGGTGGTCGTGCTCACCCTCACCTCATCCACCCGAAGCCCGCGCGAACTTCGCACCATTTCCACCCAGCAGCTCGAGCAGCGCATCGAACGCGTCAGCGGAGTGGCCTCGGCCGCAACGGCAGGCGGATACGATCGCCAGATCAACATCCGCATCCGCAACGCCGACATGCGCGCCTACAACCTGAGCATCGCCGACATCGCCGGCACGCTGCGTCAGGAGAACATCCAGGTGCCGGCCGGACAGCTGGAGGAGGGCGAGACCACCTACTCGCTGCGCACGGTCGGCGACTTCCGCAATATCGATCAGATCCGCAGCACCATTGTCGGCAATTACGACGGCAATCCGGTCTATCTGCGCGATGTGGCCCGCGTCGAAGACGGCATCGCCCAGCCCATCGGCAACGTCCGCGTGCAGGGAAACGACGGTGTGGTGATCAACATCTACCGCCAGAGCGACAGCAATGTGGTTATGGCGGCCGGCGGTGTCATGCGCTCCCTGGACGATCTGCGCACCATCCTGCCCGCCGGGGTGCAGCTCGATGTGCTCACAAACCAGGCCGATTTCATCGAAATGTCCATAAGCAACCTGATCCGCACCGGTTTCCAGGCCGTTATCCTGGTGATGCTGATGCTGCTCCTGTTCCTGCGCAGCGGCCGCTCCTCACTCATTGTGGCCATCTCCATCCCGGTCTCCATCATCGCCACGTTCAGCATCATGCACTGGGCGGACGTGAGCATGAACATCATCTCCCTCTCCGGGCTTACGCTGGCCGTGGGGCTGGTCGTCGACAACGCGGTGGTGGTGCTGGAAAACATCTTCCGGTTCCGGGAGGATGGGAACGACGGCCGCACATCGGCGGTCTCCGGCGCGCAGGAGGTGGCCGGACCTGTGGTCATGTCCACCCTCACCACACTCGTTGTTTTTCTTCCGGTCCTTTTTGTGCCGGGCATTGCCGGACTGCTTTTCCGGGATCTGGCCCTGACCGTGTCCTTTGCGCTTATCGTGTCGGTCCTGGTGGCGCTCACGCTCATACCGGTAATGGCATCCCGCCTGTTCAGCCGGGAGGGCGGAAGCGCCGATGCCTCAGGCACCAGCACCCGCCGCACCCCTCTGCGCCGACTTATGGAGTGGCGCCGCCGCAACATGACCACCCGCATCCTCAGTATTCCGGTATTTCTGGTTGTGTTGCCGTTCTATCCCGTATACCTCGTGCTGGCGTGGCTGATCGGCGGTATCGGCTCCTTTTTCGGCAACCGGGTTGCACCGCTGCTGGGCCGCCTGTTCCAGCGCCTCGAAGACCGTTACCGCAAGACCATCGATGCCGTTGTGCCGCACAGCGGCGTCACCGTGCTGCTGGCTTTCGCTCTGCTTGCCGCCACCATCCCGATCTTTTACCGGCTGGGCGGGGAGTTTTTCCCGATGGTGGATGAAAACCGGCTCGTGCTGGAAGTGCAGCGCGAACCCGGGGTGAACCTGTTCGAGCTGGAGCGTACCGTCATACAGATGGAGGAGATCATCCGGCGCGATGTGCCTGAGCTGCGCCTGATCGTTTCGGATTACGGCGACAAGATCGGCATCGAAGGGGCGGATAATCCCGGAGGAAACCAGGGTGTCATCCGCATTGAGCTTGTGCCCATCGAGCAGCGATCACGCAGCCAGTTCGAGATCACCGCAGCCCTTCTGGAGGCGCTGCAGGATGTGCCCGGCGCCAGCGTGCGTGAATTGCGGGAGGATCCGCTTAGCCCTGATGGTGAAACCGGCCTGATCGTACAGATTTACGGGTTCGATCCGGAAGTGCGCGAGGGCCTGGCCTACGCCGCCATGCACCGTATGCGCGATATTGACGGCATTGCAGGCCTCTTCAGCTCGGTGGACCAGGGCCGGCCGGAGCTCCGCATCAACATGGACCGCGAGCGTATTGCGCGTGTGGGCATGACCACCTCCCAGGTTACCCGTGCGGTCAGCGATGCGGTGCGCGGCGATGTGGCCACCACGTTTGTGGACCAGGGCGTGGAATTCGAGGTGCTGGTGCAGCTCGACCCGTTCGACCGGGCACACTCCGGCCTGCTTGACGAGATCCAGATCCGTGCCCCTGGCGGTGAGTGGATGCCGCTGAAGAACCTGGCGCGCATCGACCGCGTCACCGGTCCGGCCAGCATCCACAGGATAAACCAGGAACGCATGGTCGAGATCAATGCCGACCTTGCGGGCATCGATCTGCGCTCGGCCACCGAGCAGACCCGCGCGGTCTTGAACCAGCTGAACTGGCCGGAAGGGTACCGCTATGAGGTGGGCGG
>SKNT01000117.1 GCA_007120385.1 Balneolales bacterium | reverse complement strand
GGAGCATTTCTATTGTGTCGACCATTTCCTCATAGTAAGATACATCAAGCAGCACTGCCGACCCTTTTCCATGCTGGGTGATGACAATGGGGCGATGTTCTTTTTTTACCTGCTCGATAATTGCGGCTGCATTGGCCCGAAAAGCCGAAAGAGGTTGAATGTCTTTATCCAGATGTATGCGCTTCATATCTTTATGGCCATATGTTATTGTGTTCTACATATGGTACAGAAAATGGTACACATAGTCAAGGGGCGAAAAGTGCGATGCAGTTGCTCTAACGGCCCTCCGTTTGTGCGGTGTGGAAATTAGTAAAATCAAGGGCACCATCAAATTACGCGTCCGCACGAAACAGTTGTCATGTGGCGATATTATGAATCTATGACATCTAAAGGTTTAGCAGAATGTTCAGGAAACGAACGAAGGATCTGCTTGTCCATGGTTATCAATTTCGTATCCAGGTCTTCTGCTAAACTGATGAATTCACAGTCGTATGAAGAACAAACAGATTTATTTGCCAGAGTATAAACTTGAACTGAGTTCACATGAAATTCTCGTTCTTTCATCTGACTTTCTGCTTTTTCAGTGATTTGTATTGCCTCAGGTAGACCAATGAGCTTTTTCCTCAAGTAAAGAATGACAACGTTCCTGAACTCACTTTTCCACAGTAGAGGAGCAACCCATTCCGGGTCCCACTGAAATAACTGCTCGCACAGTTCCGTATGATCTGATGGCAGCCAAAAATGAGCGAGGATGTTTGTGTCAACAACAATCATGGCCTGCCCTGATCAATGGCATCCTGAATCTCTTCAGCAGACAGGCTCGCTCTGACTTTTTTTCTCATCAATCGGGCTTGTCGCAGGATTTCATCAGGAGAAACACGCTTCGGCTCGACAGATCGCTCCAAACAGGCAATAATTTCGCTGTTCATACTTCGATGTTGTGCTTCAGCCTGTTGCTTCAGTTTGATGTAAATAGTCTTAGGAATATTTTTGACGGTTATACTTGGCATCGTGATAAAGTTTCGTTATGGTGTAAATATGAAACTAATATAGGGGAGGGAATATTGCAAGAGGTGTAGCCACATAACGGCCAACGCATAACCGACGGGGAGAAGGATGTTGTGGACGGGCGAAGTCCGTCCACCCGTCCGGTTGATTCGAAGAACCGCGAAGCGAAACGCCTTGTTAGCGCAATCCCTTGCTGGTTTTGGGAGGTTCTTGCCTGACATGCCACACGGTCTGAATATAGATCGTGTTTTGTTCTTTACGTATCCGGTAAATTACTCGATAATTTCCGAATATCAGTTCACGAAGGTTCGGCTCATTATATTCTGGCACAATCCGTCCTGATTCCGGTTGTTCTATGAGCCGATCGGTTTTTTCGATCAACTTCAATGCCCACTTTTCTGCAGTGACAAGATTATCCTGAGCGATGTAGTCAACGAATTTGTTGAATTTGCGCAATGCCTGGTTGGTCCAAATTATTTCCACTTGGCAAGGTTTTCTTCAATTCTCTTTTTCGCTTCTTTGTGGAATACGACTTCTCCTCTTGCAATTTGTCGTTCTGCTTCGATAAGCTCTTCCATCAGGTCAATTTTATCAACCATGCGTTGATACTCAGATACGTCGACTAAAACAGCCGCACTTTTTCCGTGTTGTGTCAAAACTATGGATCGCTTCTGTTTTTTGATGCGGGCAATGAAATCGGCCGCATGCTTACGGAATTCGGAAAGCGGTTGAATGTCCTGATCTATTTCAATTCGTGCTGTAGCCATAAATGAGTTTATTTTATAATGTACTTATAATGTACAAAATTATTACGTATTAAAGTAACATCAGGAAGGCCATCTGAACTCAAGAATGGATGCGTTAAATAATTAATAACTTGCAGAAAGTTCTTTAAGGAAAGTAGCACAGAAGTGTATGATGTGCAATTAATAACGGTTCAGGGTGGTGACGATGCGATGGATTTCCAAATTTTCAGATGATTGCAGAGGTTTTTTTGCCGTGTAAGGTTTTGCCGTATAAGTAGTCTTATGTGAAATAGCGTCGAGCTGCTGAAATAGTAAATTAATATCGATTAACGAAATCAATATCCTCCAAAATCAGAAAGTTCAACCAACCAGGTCGATCTGATTCAATAATTATCTCAGCTTGTTGGCCATGGTGCCGGGCTGATGGCGTTCGGGCTCTTCTTCTGGCCCGACGGTTCCCGGTCCACCGGACGCAGAAGAACGGCCAGATTCCTCATCCACCACGATGGTTTCAAGATTGGCGACCCGCCGCTCAAGCCGCTCTATCCTGTCCCCGTACTTTTTTCTTTCATCCTCACCGGACTCAAGCTTTTTCTGCAGCTTGTTTTTCGACCGCGCCTGAACCAGCTCTACAATACCCCAGACGATGACCGCTACGGTTAGAAACATCCAAAGATCCATGATCAATACTCCATTTACGTGATTGTGCCGGCACCTGTATCTTCCAGTGCAATATAAGCTTATGTCAATTGACAGGAAAAACCCATGCCGTTTTTTACGGTGAAATCTTCCCGGAGTTTCAATTGGTGCAGATGGTGCAAGTGTCGGGTACCAAATCCGGGCTTAAACCACTCTTGAACTCACATTTCGAGCAGGATGCTTATGACCTGCCGTGAGGTAAGTGTGACGGGTATTATGCGGCTGTCTTTTATTTCGAGGTCGCGGACGTGCTTCTCTTCCATGGTGACCTGTGCGGCGCTGCGGACAGGAACCCACAGGGAAACTACACCCTCGACCGTTTTTTCCGTCGGATTGCAGATCCGCAGCACGTAACGGTCCCGCGGTCCGGTCCGACCGTACTCATCCAAAAAGGCACTTCCGGCTTTCTTGAGTGCGCTGAAGACCAGCGATCCGGGTTGGATATCCAGGAAAGAGGTCCCCGGTGCGATGTCTCCATCGGTGCGGCCTGACTGGAACAGCCGCACACCGTAGTTGAATCGCATGGCCTGCTCGAACACACCGCCGCGCTGCCAGTCGCCGGCATGCGGAAAAAATGCCAGGCGGAAGGACTGGCGACCCAGACACTGGGTGCCTTTCATGCCGGAGTAATCCACTTCAGATGCCAGCGGGATGCGATATTCGAAGGAGCGCAGCAGGGTGATTGCGAGCGTCTGTACCGGGGTCGGGCTTGCAGGCGGTTCTGATAGATTGGATTCTGCCGATGGATCCCGTTTGCCTGACGGCGCCTGCTGTCCGGGTTCTGACACATCCAGCACCTCATATTCCTTGAGCCCGTCCACCAGCACGGCTGCGCCTTCGGTTCCGTTGGCCACATCCACAAAATGGCGCATGGGGTAGTCGTACATCGGCTGCTCCACCCAGCCGGTGCTGTCGATGCGGCGGGTCGGACGCCGGACCACGTCGAACTGCCCCTCGCCCCAGGAGTGTTCGGCATCCAGCCCGAGCGGGAACATGATGCGCAGCCGGTGGCTTTCGGCCCGGTTCTCGACGTCGATATGGAACTCGGGCCAGGGCTGTCCGGCGCGCAGTGTGACGTGTATTTCGACAGGCACATCGACGGTGTCCGTTGAGGCGCCAGCAGGTGTCGTTTCACCGGTGCCGGCTGCCTGCGCTTCGCCGCTTTGTGATGTTTTCCGGTTGGATGTGGCATCAGGTACACCGGATGCCACGGCCTTGCGGGTGTCAAGCGATGCGGGCAAGCGTAGCGCGTGCCGGATGGTAAGCGTCGCCTGGAGCGGACCGTTTTCGAGGAGTTCGGTCTCCGACAGGGTGCCGCGCGTATCCAAAAAGGGCCCGATCGGATCATGGACCCAGGCGTGTCCCGCCTCGCCTTCATCGTACAGCCAGGCCTGGTTGCGGAAGGTGCGCCCGCGGGACTTGTCGGTGATATCGAGCGTGCCGTCGGGGTTGACTTTGACGGTAAGCCGGTCGTTTTCCAGCTGCCAGCGGCCTTCGCGTTTTCCAGCAATAAAAGGTGATGGTAATTCTGAATCGCCGGATGGCTCAGCATCTGAAGGATCTGTAAACAGGTCGGATTGCCGCGAACCAGGTGAACTGTCAATACCAGATGCGTCCTGAACCGGAACGACCAGAACCGTCTGGAGACCCATCGGCGAGACATCCGGAGTCTGCATGTAGATCCGGTAGCGGATCATGTCGAAGTACTTGGGACGGTTGACCGGCTGTTCGAGCACCGGCTGAACCTCCTCCCGGCTGATCAGCTGGTAGGGGAGCGTTCCGCCGTCCGGACCAACCAGGCGGATCCCGCCCTTGTCCAGGCCGCGGGGCACATCCACAATGGCCTCGACGACCTCGCTGCGGCCGAACTGCGTGGTGTTGACGGCCACCAGGTGGATGCTGTCCGGCTCGTGCTTGCCGAGGTCGATTCTGCCGGAAAGGTGCCGTGCGGCGCGGTCGAACAGTCCGCGCGAGATTTCCACGGACTGCTTGAACCGGTTCATCATATCCTCGTGGATGGGGTCCAGGCTGCATCCGCCGATGGAGTCGTGCGCCGAGTTGAGGATGAGCGGCTCCCATGCCAGCTCGGGAAGGCGGTCGGTGATGTCCAGCCCAGCCATGCCCATGAGTGAGTTGAGCGGCTCGGCGTAATGCTGGATCCAGCGCTCGGCGTCGAAGTTGGCCTGCTTCAGGTACATGCGCGCAGAGAGGGCGTATCCGTATAGATTGGCACTGCGATTGTCATATTGCGCGCTTCGACGCTCGCCGGTGACGACCGGAAGCTGCTCGTGGTCCACCTCTTCTGCCAGCAGCCGGGCGTACTCCTCGAGTGTGCTGTGGCGCACATCCAGCTCCGGGAATT
>SKNT01000134.1 GCA_007120385.1 Balneolales bacterium | reverse complement strand
TAGAATTTTCCGTAAGCATGTATTATGGATATAATGGAGTTTAAAAGATTGAGATAGCAACAAAAAAAGGCGAAAACTTCCCCCTGATTCGCTGCGTTTTGTTAGAGGAAGTCAGTCAAAATCATACCCGCTACCCTCCGCCCTTTCAGTCTTTTTATGCTGTTGGATGCGTACCAGCTGTGCTGCAACGGGCCAGCCTGAAAATCACACGGCCATGGAATCCCATCGCATAACCATCCCGGCAGGCGCACTCACCGTGGTGGATGAAGAACTCACACCCGGATCGTTATCGGGTGGATGTGAGTCGATCCGGATCGAATATCCCGATTTGTACTGGAATGCCGGAATGGATGGCATCGTGCGCATCCTTTTTCGGGTGGATATGGTGGGTTGCCTTGGCCAGGGACTCACGCAAAGCAAGGTTGGAGAGGTTTTTGAACGGCTCTACGGGCGACATTACAGCTCCTCGCAAATCGGGCGTATGATCGACTGGATGCGCCTGGAGGTCGAGCAGTGGCTTTCGCGGGGGTTGGAGAGCTACTACCCGGTGATCTTCATTGATGCGATCCATGTCAAGGTTCGCCGCCGCACGGTTGAAAATGAAGCTTTCTATGTGGTTTTAGGGGTCACTACGGATCGCCGGCGGGAAGTGCTTGCCATCACGCACCAGCCGGTCGAAAGTGCCACGGGCTGGCAGCGCTGGCCCTGCGGATCATCGCACTGTATGTCCTGGTACATGCGGTGCTGGCGCTTCCGAATTTTTTTCAGCTATCTGATCGTGGCTCAGCAGAGTCTCACCCCGGAAGTCCCGGTTTGGTGGATATGGGTGGCCGGGGCCATCGCAATTCTGGCTGCACTGGTCCTCGCCGTGATCGTGTGGATTATGGCCGGACGTGCCGTGGCAGCCACCGACCATCAAAGCAAATCGCCGTTGTTTGACAACATCGAGCCGCTGGTCCTGTCGGTGGTGGGGCTCTTCTTCATCATGCAGGCGCTGATCCAGATCGGACAGGTCGCTTCCGGGCTTTTCGCAAGAACAGGCATGGGTACCCCCTCCTGGAGTTGCAGATGCGCGGGGCAGGCTATCTGTTCCAGCTCCTTGTCGGACGCTCCCTGGTGTTGCGCCCGCTATGGTGGACAGGGTTTCTTGCCCGTTTCAGGCAAAGACCATCGCAGCAAGAGACGTGAAACCGGCCTGCCATCCGTTACGATTTATAGGTGTGATGTCATCCTCGCGTGTACCGCGTATGAACAACCGATACATCCTTTAGCAGCCCGCTTCCCATGAAACTGAAAACCCTCTCTATTCCACTCGCGGCATTGCTGCTGTTCGTTTCCTGTGACCTGTTATCCAACCCCGGACTGGATTCCGAGTATCCCGGTGACGACCATGTAACCTGGGTGGAGCAGGTATTTGCAGGAGGACAGCAATGCGATCCGAAGGACGATTACAGTCCACCCGACACAAAAAAGCTCCTGCAATCGCGGGGAATCTCCGTATTCGATACCGGTAAAAAACATCTGGGGACCTGTGCCGCCTGTGGCTGCCCTTCCTACGCGGCCATCCACTATGCCCTGATCCACATCGACAACGTGGAAAAGGCAGAAGAAATCGGGTTTGTGTTGTCCGAAGGTCCAGATAGATAACCTGATTTGTACCGGAATCCCCGGGCACTGCTGTACCGTATGGACCCGTTTCCGGGTGGATGCGGGGATTACCCGGGCCAGGCTCCTTGTGCCACAAAATGGACGCCCTCCGATCGCTATTTTTTCATGGCTGCTTGCGCAATGCGGGATGAGGTATTATTATAAGCTCCATAGACACAGCAACATACAAAACTAGAGCAGTCGGCCGATCGGCCAGGTGTTCCATCATCATCATGGACATTCTATCTGACCATATGAATCAAAAATTATAAACAGATGAAATGTCCATGACCGTCGCCCGGTCACACAGGAGCATGATTAAAAACGTCATGGGCATTCTATGTGACCTTAGAAATCCAACATTTTAAACACATGAAAATCGCTGATGGAAGTAAATGGGGATTGAATCTCGAGTCCGTTACCTGTCCGCAATGCGAAAATAAGGTTCCGATGGCACATTAGCAAAGACCAAGACAAAACCCCAAAAACCCACAAGTCCCAATATTATTTATTTTGCGCCTAAGTGATTATTTTCGTTTACTTTGATAAGCGAAAATTCATGAAGACTCACATCCTCATTCACTTTTCGGTTGTCTGTTTCAACTTGTTCGGGTGTATCTCAAAGGAGCGATCTGAACCAGATAACCAAATCCCGGTTTTTGATGTAGCCATGCAGGGGGTAAATCCCGCCTGGTTCGAGCGCGCCATGGAGGGTATCGACTTTGGTATCCACCGGGTTGAAAAATACGGTGAATTGGTGGCTGACAGTGCCGAATTGTTCCGGAAAAGTTTTGAGCAGATGGTAGAGCATCATGTCCGATATGGGTTGCTCAGTCATGGTACTTACAAAGAGGCATTTATGGATGCGCGCCCGGAGATGTTCCTGCTTTCCTATGAACCGGATTTATCGCTTGAAGACCATACGGAAGCAGCTCTTGAGTTTGAACGGAAAATCATAAACGGCCGATATGCCGCATTGGGCGAGCTGGGGCTGATTTATGCAGGAATACCTCTCAATACGCCCGATCTGTACCCTTACTATGAGGTTGCTCAAAGACATGGAATCCCTGTTTTCATCCATACCGGGTTCTCGGGGCCAAACCCGCAACAGGTATTAAGTCCGGCTTTCAGGATCGGCACCGCAAATCCATTGCTGCTTGAGGATGTGATCATTGATTTTCCGGACCTGAAGATCGTGATGATGCATATGGGCTGGCCGTTTTTTGATGAGGCGCTGTACATTTTGGGGACCTATCCCAATGTATACATGGAAACCTCTGTGGCGATATGGTTATTGGGCGATCAGCTTTTTAACCGGCTGCTGCGTGAAGCTGTGGCGACGGCTGGAAGTGACAAGATTCTTTTTGGAACGCTTCAAATGGCCTGGCCTGAGGTGATAGGCCGGTCAGTCACCACGATCAGGGAAGCCGAATACCTTTCCTTTGATGATAAACGAGCGATTCTGTGGGAAAATGCAGCATCGTTATTTGAAATTGAGGAAATGTAGGAAAAAACCTCCCCCCGACAACTAATCAGAAATTTTATGAAAACTCTTGCAGCTTGTCTTTTACTATTCTTGACCGTGCAGTCATTATATGCACAGGAACGATTGCCCATTATTGATGTGCACATGCACGCCATGTCGGCGCATGCCCAGGGTCCGCCCCCGCTTGCGATGTGCACACCAATGCAATATCCGATTTGGGATCAGAACCGCCCCTACGCTGAGGCATTCATGTCCATGCAAAAAGCACCGGAATGCCTCGATCCGGTATGGTCACCTGAAACAGACATAGAGCTTATGGATCAGACCATTGAAGTGATGGAGCGACTAAACATTGTAGGTGTATTGAGTGGGAACGAACCGGATCGCATCGCAGCCTGGATGGAGGAAGCACCTGACCGCTTCATACCGGGGTTCGTACTGGAGTTTAACGAAACGGGCGCCATTTTCTCAACAGATTCTCTGCGGAGCCTCCATTCGGAAGGCCAGCTTGCCGTGCTTGGTGAAGTTATTAATCAATATGCCGGGATCACCCCGGATGATGAGCGAATGACACCGTACTGGGCGCTAGCCGAAGAGCTGGACATACCCGTCGGTATTCACGTCGGCACAGGTCCGCCGGGTGCGATCTATCTGGGAGCCGAAGGCTACCGAGCCCGGCTCCACAGTCCGCTCACGATGGAGGAGGTACTTGTACGGCATCCCCGCCTGCGGGTCTATCTTGCACATGCAGGCTACCCGATGCTTGATGATCTGCTTGCCGTTCTTTATTCACATCCACAGGTATATGTGGACATTGGCATTATCGTCTATATGCTGCCGCGGGCGGAGTTCTACCGATACCTCAGGACAATTGTAGAGGCGGGCTATGGAAAGCGGGTGATGTTCGGATCGGACCAGATGGTGTGGCCGGGGGTTATCGAACGAGCCGTTGAAGTAATCGAGCAAGCCCCTTTCCTGAACGAAGAACAGAAGCGAGACATCTTCTACAATAACGCAGCCCGTTTTCTGCGGCTGAGTGATGAAGAAATTGCCCGGCATCATGGAAGAAATTGAAATAATCTGAAAATGTCACAAAATGAAAAATAAAGTATGAACTAAAACCTTCGTGAAACTTCGCGCCCTCTTGTCTTCGTGGCCCCTCTAACGAAACCAGTAAAAAGCCTTTGTTTTTTTACCCGCCGACATACTTATCGGGACAGGCACGAAGGCACTAAGACCCGAAGAAAAACGAAGAATTTCGACTCGGTGAGTAGTAACCCGAGTGAATTTAAATCAACAAAAATAAAAACCAGGGCTTTACAACATGTCACAAGCCAAAACAATAACAGCACACTCTGTAAATATCACTGAATCCGGTACTTCTTCCTGGATCTACGTCGGCCTCGCGCTCAGTATGTGTGTCACCGCATTCTGGGGATTCGCCTACACCTATTTCATGCCCATGTTTGCCGGTGCATACCCGGACGTATCGCCGACACTTCACATCCATGGCTGGAGCTTCTTTCTCTGGTATCTGCTCGTTCCAATCCAGGCAATGCTGATAGCAACCGGCCGGCGGAAATTGCATATGACGCTCGGCAGTGCAAGCATGGTTCTGGCCGCTGTGATGGTGTTCACCGGGATCCTGGTTGCTTCGGTGCGCATTGAACACGGGCTGACAGCCGCCGAAGTCAACGAATTTGTC
>SKNT01000073.1 GCA_007120385.1 Balneolales bacterium | reverse complement strand
CCGGCAGGGCCTGCCACATCCACCCCGAATTCGATGTTTTCGATGAGCAAGGATTCGTGGCGGGCGAGCAGGGCGGTCTCGAAGTAGTAGCGGGCTTCTCCTTCCAGGGAGAGTTTGAGCGGGACGCGCTGCAGGGCGTAGCCGTCGCGCCGTACTTCTATAATGACGTGCTCTTCACCGGGGACGCTTTGGAGTTCGATGGTGCCGTCGGTTCCTGTCAGGCCGGAAATATCGGTGCCGGATACACGAACCTCGGCATCCGGAAGTGGCAGTCCGCCGGCATCGCGGACCAACCCGACCAGTGCAACGGTGCGTCCGGTGGATTGTGTATTGGCAATGGTGATCTCCTGGCTGACGGTGTGTGTGCCGCCCTCGTCGGTGGCCACGGTGAGGGTTACGGTATAGGTGCCGCCATCCGGGTAGATCCGTGCGATGCGCTCTTGCCCGCCGCGGCGTCCGTCGCCGAAATCCCAGCTGTAGGTGAGTGTGCGGTCTTCAGGGGCTGAGCTGGCGGAGGCGTCGAAGGTTATGGGCTTGCCGGCTTGGCGAAGTTCCCCGGCTACAAAGGAAGCGGAGGGATGCTCGGCAGGTACCAGGTTGTAGATGAGTTGCTCACTCAGTGAACCCGTGGAGCGGATCTGATCCACCCGCTGATAAGCGAATTTTTCAACGGTGATCAGGATGCCGTCTTCGCCGAGGTTCTGGAGTCCGTCTGTTCGAATACCGAAATCCACTCCCTTGACGCTGTTCACGGGTTCGATGACGGTAATCTGATCCTGTGTAACCTGCTGAAGACTGATGTTCACAGGTCCGGGACGAGTGAGCAGGAACCGGCGGGTCTCGGTGAATTTGTTGCTGTCGAACCGGATGCGGTAGAAATATACGCCGGTGGCCATGTGTGAAGCCGAATGTACGCGCCGGCCCAGCACATCAAATATCTCCACGACCGGTGCTTCCGGTTCGTTTCCAGGAGTGGTGTACTCAAGGGTGATGCGGTCGGTGGAGCTGACCGGATTCGGATAGATGCTGCCAACCCAGTAGTCTGTTGCAAGGGATTCGTGTTCATCGATGCCCACTTCCAGTCCGAGGAAAGCCTCGAAGGTGCCATCTTCCCCGGTAAAAACATCGGTCAGCAGCGGGACCCCGGTAGCGGCGTCATAAAAGCCGATACGCGCACGCAGAATGGGCGCTTGCGTATCGGCGTCGCGTGCAATACCTGTGACGGTGAGCCCGCTTGCCTGAGATTGCACCATTTCAAATGTTTGTAATGCCTCTGACTTGGGAGCGTTTCCAGGATTCCCGGATGCTGCACTCTGGCATATAGTCAACATCAACAGAACCAGGATTTTCGTGATCCCGGAAACACAGCGTTGTGCAATCATGAGATTTACCTTCCCTCAATTGTGGATTTAGAGTATTACAGCAGGGTTATCGGATACTGTTTCTTTGGTGGTGAACCCGGTTAACACGAGTGTTCCACAAGGACACCCGGATCAGGGATCCAGGTATTCATGGGCGCCCATGGTGGATGCGCCTGCCGGCCTGGCGTTGCCGCTGTAGTCTTCACCGGGACGCTCCGGATAGTCGCCGGTCCCTGCCCCGGCCCCGATGACCGGACTCCCGGCCTGCAGTTCAAGGAGCGTATCACCGGAGATGTAAAGGGGATCGACATCTGCCAGGTCGTTTTCGCCGGTGGATGTGATACCGTCAAAGTAGGCGGCCACCTCATAAAACAGGTTGAAGTCCGCATCCAGTGTGGCATCGGCAGGCAATGAGATGCCGCGATCCGGGTTGGTGCGACCGGCCCGGCCCTGGATGATGTTGTTTACCGCTGTGACCGGCAGGGTCCCGCTGGTGCCGCTCTGCCCGTGCAGGATGATGCCCGTAAAGACGGAGGTGGAGTTCCATGGACTTGCCAGCAACGAGTTGTTGTAGACGTGGATGGGTTCGGTCAGGGTATGGACATTCCGGAGGTTAATCCCTCCGGTCACGAAATGCCGGATGATGTTGTTCCGGATGGTGAGCTCAGTACTTCCGTTGGACATCAGCGGGAACATTTCAATACCTGTGCCGCCACGTGTGGCACGCATGTCGATCAGGTTCTGTTCAATGATCACAGGCTCGGCGATACCGATCAGGGCGTAAATGCCCCTCTCGCCAGCACTGCCCCCTCCCGGCTCGAACAGCATCTGGTTGCGGCGAACAACGCTGCTGCGGTCAGATGTTCCCGTCTCCCGGAGTTCAATGCCGGTGGGGCTGCCACTGCTTGCAGGAAGAATCCTGACGATGTTGTCTTCAATGACGGCCCCGCTGGACTGGTTGCCGCCCAAAACGATGCCCCGACGCCCGCCCGTACGTGACTCGACGGTATTGTCCCTGATTTCGCTTATCTGAACACCATTAAGGAATATTCCGGTTGAGGCTTCAATGAAGCTGTTTTCAATCAGGAGGTCCGAGCCCCCGGAGATTTCTATTCCGGTGTTGGTATTTCTGATATCAACATTCTGAATGCGTCCGCCATTGGAACGGCCCGATATGCCCTTGCCGTACGGATCGCCTGAGGCGGAAGGGTAGATACGGACGTTGCTAACTGAGAGCCCGGATGCGTTAGTTGAAAATTGACTGCTTGCAATAGCGGAATGTGTGCTGAACCCCGAGCGCTCTGAAATTTCCACCGTCAGGTTCTCTATGGTCGCATTGGCCCGATCCACCCATATTGTGGAATTGCCGGGTATGTCTGTGCCGATGACCACATTGTCCCGGTCGGTGCCCTGGAGGGTGAATTCCTCGGAGAAGAAATAAAGGCTGGTGGGGCCGGAATAGCTCCCTTCACAGACGGTGATGGTCCCGGAGTCCTGCAACGCCAGTGCGGCGGCATACAAGGCGGGTGTATCGGCTCCGGGGCAGTCCATATCGGCGCTGACGGTGAATGAAGCGGCGGGATTCAGCTGGTCGAAAATCATGTCAAAAGTCCCGAAGCTGTCATTGAAGCTGCGTACAACCAGCAGGTAGTCGTCATCTGGCTGGGTGTCGAGCCGCAAGGCCATGCGCGGGCCGTTCAAGAAAGTGCCCAGGGAATTGCTGCCGTACACACGATCCTGCGGGGCATAGAACGTGCCATCGCCGACCCGGTACAGTTCAAAAGCGGGTTGTGCCAGCGGCTGATCGCCTGTTGGAGTGATCCTACCGACCAAACCTGCGCCATTTTCCGCAGGGACCCTGTAGATCTTCAATGATCCGGGCAGGGGCAGTTCCGCTGTCGTGATTTCGGTTCTACCGTTAACCAGTCCGGGATCTTCCTCCCAGACGGTACTCATCGCCGCCGAGAAGTCCCGGCTTCCCTGGAAGCTTCCGCTGCTCATTGTCGCATCAATACGCAGATGATAAACTCCGTCCGCTGGAATCCGGGTGCCCAGGGACCACGGGAGCACCAGCCAGCTGGCATCCAGAAGCGTGAAACCGGGGCCGTACAAGAGCCATCTGGGTCCGTTGAGGCTTTCGAGCGGACCGGTGAAACCGGCCCGGAGGATCATGCCCTCGGTGGCTTCAAAACGGTACCAGATCCGGTGTCGGAACTCCAGGCTGCCTTCCACCAGCTGGTCGATATCGATGTTCTCGATGATGATGGGATTATACGCGGCGCTGTAGGATGGAAGCTGGGTGTTGGATGCACTGCTCTCCATGATCAGCAGGTAGTTCGGGTCGTCAGGAAGCAGGATGCGGATGGGGCTGTAGCCGGTGCAGGAACCGAAGGCGGGACATTGCAATGTGACCCTTCGAATGAGCGGACCGCCGCTCTCGGCGACAAACCGGACGATCATGGATCCAACACCACCGGAAATCGATACGGCCAGTCCAACCGAATCCTGAGCCGAAAAAGCGATGACATGGCGTTCGCCGGCGTCCGGTCGTCCGGTGATTGGTAGGAACGGCTGGGCCGGAACCGGTTCGGGTGCATCGGAAATGCGGATTTCGAACCCGCCTTCACTGGAAAGCCGGTCGACCCGAACGGTGTATTCCCCGGTTTCGCCCGGCTGGAAGTAAACGACCCCTTCGATGTTGCCGAAGGACGTACTCGTAACGGTTTCACCGTCTGGGGCCATGACGGTGGCGGAGGCTGTGAAATCGGGCTCGGACAAGGCCAGCTGTCGGATGTCCAGGAACAGCCGCTCGCCGGCTTCGGCTTCGAATGTGAAGGATTGTGACTGGTCCGTGAGAAGCAGCCCACTCTCAGTCCATTCGTTTTTCACGAGAATACCGCCTTCGAAATCAACGGCGCGTAGTTCAATGACAATCGGGTCATTGTTGTCCGCCGACCGGCAGACTTCAACGGATCCGCGATAAATACCGCCGCTGGCGCGACCTTCCAGGATGAGCGGGAAGTCGGGCGGCAGGAACAGGGCGGCTCCTTCTTCGGGGATGGTTATGTTCCGGGGTCCACCAAAGGGTCGATCGGAGGAGTCTGCGCCGCAGAGGTCATCGGCGCATGTGCTCAGGTCGGCGATCTTGGGTATGCCGGAAAGCGGGGCCCGGGCCTTTGCCTGGACCTGGCAGATCCGCCGGGTGACGGCGTCATCGCCCCGGAGAACGCATTCGGTCCATGGGCGCGGTGCGTCCGGCGCCACGTCGCAGTTCCACCAGGAAAAGTGGGTCACTTCGCCGCGCTGGACAAAACCGGTGGGGGAGGATTCGGAGGGCACGATGACACCGGTGCCTTCTTCGGTCCATCGGCCGGTTTCGGGATGCAGCGACCACATGGGGATGACATCGCCCTCGGAGATCTCGTCACAGTCGGGGTGCTGGGTCACAAAAACGGGTATTTCGATGACGGCGGTGCGTCCGG
>SKNT01000146.1 GCA_007120385.1 Balneolales bacterium | reverse complement strand
CCGCCCCAGGCGTTGTACTCCTGTCCGCGGGCCACCTCGCGCGTCATCAGGTTCGGCCAGGTGCGCCGCAGGCCGGTGTCCTTGACCCCTTCGTGCACGTTCAGGGAGATCCGGTGGGATGCGGCCAGCTCCACCACGCGCTGGTGGTGCTCGACCATGAACTGCCCGTGGTGCCATTCGAACTGCTCCTCGCCGTGCTCGTCGTAGCGCATGATCTCACGGCCGTGTCCCACATAGCCGGTCTTGACGGCCCGGACGCCCAGACGCTCGTACAGGGCAAAACCCTCTTCCATCTGCGACTCGTAGTGCAGCACGGTGGCCGAATTCTCGTGATGGCCCATCAGCCGCGTGCCGTTGTCCAGGGCGTACTGTGCCACGCCTTCGAGGTCAAATTCGGGGATCGACTCCCTGAAATCAAACACCACTCCGCTTTCGTACCAGTTACCGTCCCATCCGGGGTTCCATCCCTCCACCAGCACATGGTCGAATCCGTGTTCGGCGGCAAAGTCGATGTAGCGCTTGGCCCGCTCTGTTGTTGCTCCCAGCTTGGGTCCGCGGCCCCATGTGTACTTATCCAGGTGCATCCCCCACCAGATACCGACATATTTGCCGGGCTCGATCCAGGAGGTGTCTCTGATCTTGTTGGGCTCGTTCAGGTTGAGGATGAGATAGGATGTGATGAGGCCACCGGGATCGTCGGCTATCTGAAGGGTGCGCCACGGGGTGACCATGGGTGCCGCACCGCGCACGCGCACGCCGTCCGACCACGGCATGATGTTCGCCTGCAGCTTGTATCCATCAACCCGTTCGAGCGTCATTGTGGAGTAGTTGACCAGCGCGGCTTCGTGGAAGCTCAGGTAGAGTCCATCGGCGGTCTGCATGGTAAGCGGGGTGTGGACCGTGTCGGCCTGCGAGAGCGGGGTATCCTTGGTCAGATATTCGAACCGGTTCCACTGGTAGGCATCGATATACCACGAGCGGTGGTCGCCTGTGAGGGCGAACTCGGTGAGCTCGTCCATGATAACAAGGGTATCGAGGTGCGACTGTTCGGGGAATTCATAGCGGAAGGCGATGCCGTCGTCGTAGGCGCGGAAAACGATCGTGAGTGCGCGGCCGTCATCGCGGTCCTCGGCCAGGTTCACCCGCAGTTCATTGTAGTGATTGCGGATGAACTGCTTCTCGCCCCAGACCTGCTCCCATGTTTCGTCCACTTCCCTGAAGTCGACCGAAGTGACGACAAATCCGTCGCGCAGATCGGGCACCCCGTCCAGCTCGAAGCCCAGCCGGGACCGCGCCAGGACCTTCTTGCCGCGATGCTCAACCGAATAGTAGGGCACACCATCTTCGTCCAGCTGGAAAATGATGGTGTTGATGTAGCCAGGCGAAGTGACCCCGTGTGTTCCGGTGTCAATACCCCTGATATAAAGAAACAATAGCAATGCTGCGAGCGCGGCTATTGCGACAAGCATGACGAAAAATCGTGAGCCCATGAGAATCCTTGTGTATCGGTTAATGGTTCAAGACCGCCGGCGGCACTACCATGCCCGCCGGTTTCAGCCGATGGATGCGGGTTATTGCTGCCTTCCGTGATCATATCTGAAAAGGTAATGTATTTGGACAAAAAAAGCGCTAAAACAACCGGTGTGCTGCGCATAATCGCCATCCCCGACACCATTACTGAGACATTCACCAATTGTTTTTTTTATTTTTTCGACCTTTTTGCATATTCCACACTTGCAACTGTAAGCCGGCAAACGCCGCACCTGCATTCTCTCTTGAAAATTCGGAACCGGATACCCGGACCGAACTCACAAACCCGCCTTATGAAGACTTCCCTTCGAACCCTGCTGCTCTTACCTTTGTTTTACCTGCTTCTGTCCTGTTCAAGCAAGGTTTACAGTCCGGCCGTCCCCGCCCATGCCCAGGATCGGCCCGTAGCCGTGACCGGTGCGCATATCATCACCGTGACCGGTGAAACCCATGAAAACGGCACACTGGTGGTCCGCGATGGCCGCATCGCTGCCGTGGGCGACGCCGCAACCGTAGCCATTCCGGCCGATGCCGAGGTAATCGATGCTGCCGGCAAGGTGGTGATGCCGGGACTGGTGGATTCGCACTCGCACATCGGCGAGGGTGACGGCGGGGACCGCTCCGCTGCGCTGCACCCGGATGTACGCATCATGGACACGATCAATCCACGCAGCGACTCGTTCCGGCGGGCGCTGGCCGGCGGCCTGACCTCCGTGAACGTAATGCCCGGCTCCGGACATCTGATCAGCGGCCAGACGGTCTACCTCAAGCTGCGGCCGGCCAACACGATCGAAGAGATGCTTATCGTGGTGGATGAGGAAAGCGGCATTTACGGCGGACTCAAACTGGCCAACGGCACCAATCCGTTGCGCCAGCCTCCCTTCCCGGGCACCCGCGCCAAATCGGCAGCCATGGTGCGTGCCCAGTTCATCAAAGCCCGGGAATACCAGGCCCGCATTGAGGCGGCAGGGGACGATCCCGGTCGTATGCCTCCGCGCGATCTGGCTCTCGAAACCCTCGTGGAAGTGCTTGAGGGCAAGCGCATCGTCCACAACCACACCCACCGTCACGACGACGTGCTCACGGCCATTCGCCTTGCCGATGAATTCGGCTACCGGATGGTGCTGCATCACGTCACCGATGCCTGGAAAGTAGCCGACGAGATCGCCGCATCGGCCTATCCCGCATCCATCATATACATCGACTCGCCTGGCGGCAAACTGGAGGCGATCAACCTGCTGCCCAAATCGGCCCCGATACTCGAAAAGGCAGGGGTGGATTTCGGCTTCCACACCGACGATCCCATTACCGATTCGCGGCTCTTTCTGCGTTCCCCGGCCTTTGCCATGCGGGAGGGGCTCAGCCGGCAGACAGCGCTGGAGTCCGTGACCATTGCAAATGCCCGCCAGATGGACATCGCCGACCGTGTCGGCTCGCTCGAACCCGGCAAGGATGCCGATTTCATCATCCTGTCCGGCGACCCCTTCAGTGTCTACACCCGGGTGGAACAGACCTGGATTGAGGGCGTGAAAGTGTGGGATATCGAGGATCCGGAAGACCGGAAGCACGCCACCGGAGGATACAAGGTGAACCGCAGCGGAGGCCATGGACATTACCACGGTCATTAACCCAAACCGAATTCAAAACCCTGGCGCTCAAATGCGTTTTTCATCACAAATTTTCAGACCAACTTCAAGGACATCCATACCGGATGCCGTAAAGCGTTTCGTCGCGCAGCCTGCCGCCGTCCTGACGCTTATTGCCACCCTGTTGTTCCTGGCGCCTCCCGCATCCTCCCAGATTGCCGTGACTGCCGACACAGTCTACACCATGGAAGGCGAACCGCTGGTAAACGGTGTGGTGCTCATCCGGGACGGCAGGATCGAACGTGTGGGTACGGCCGCGGATGTTGCCATACCGGACGGTTACACGCGTTATAATGGCGCCGTGGTCACACCCGGACTCATCGATGCCCGGTCAGTGGTCGGGCTGGCGGGATATTACAACCAGGAGCACGATCAGGACCAGCTGGAGCGTTCCAACGCCCTGCAGCCGGACCTTCGGGCCATCGACGCCTACAATGCCCGCGAGGAACTTGTCGGCTTTCTCAGGCAAAACGGAATTACCACAGTGCACACCGGACATGCTCCCGGGGCGATCGTGAGCGGACAGACCATGATCGTCAAAACCGCCGGAAGAACGGTCGATGAGGCGCTGCTGGATTCCACAACGGCCCTGGCCATAACGCTTGGACCCGGTGTCCGCAGCCAGTTTGACACGCCCGGAACCCGGTCCAAGGGCATAGCCATGCTGCGCCAGGAGCTGATCCGCGCCGCCGAGTATGCTGAAAACCGGCGTGATGAGGATCCCGAGCGCCGTCCGGGCCGCGACCTGCGGCTTGACGCCCTGGCTGACATGCTGAATGGACGGCTCTTTGCCCTGATCACTGCGCACCAGTCCCACGACATCATGTCCGCCCTGCGTCTGCAACGCGAATTCGGTTTCCTGATGCTGCTGGACGGTGCTTCCGAGGCCTGGATGCTCCTGGATGAAATCCGTGAAGCCGGGGTGACCGTGATCCTGCATCCCACCATGATCCGGCTCCGCGGTGAAACGGAAAACGCATCGTTCACCACAGCCATGAAGCTGGAAAAGGCGGGAATCCCCTTTGTTTTCCAGAGCGGATTTGAAAGCTATGTTCCGAAGACCCGCGTAGCGCTTTTCGAAGCCGCTGTTGCCGTGGGATACGGCCTGGACCGGGAAGCGGCGCTCAGGGCCCTGACTATTACTCCGGCCACCCTGTTTGGGATGGATCACCGGCTTGGGTCGCTTGAACCCGGAAAAGATGCCGACCTGGTCATTTTCAACGGGGACCCTTTTGAGTATACCTCCCGCCCGACCCATGTCTTTGTAAACGGCATCCTCTATCACGAAACTGACTGAGGTCCGGGCGGAGGAGTGTTTTCAGGACCGGCGGCATTCATGCCAATCAGTAATCAGCGGTGCTTTCTGCACTGATTTGCTGCTCTTGCTTTCCGTTGGACTCCTCGAAATCATCGCCCGCGATTTCCAGATCAGGTTTAACCGGGAATTCGCATATGAACCGGCTGCCCCGGCCGATTTCACTTTCAAGCCGGATCTTACCCTTTAGGCGTCCGACAAGCAGCTTTACGGTATAGAGTCCCAGGCCCGTCGAATCTTCTCCACCTGTGGGCTTGGCGGACAGCCTGCCGAACATCTGGTACAGATTGGCCTGATCCTCTTTCGATATGCCCGGCCCCTCGTCCTTTACCGCAAACTCCCAGGTCTCCCCTTTGATGGTGACATCAACAAACACTTGAGAGTGCCGCGGCGAATATTTTATTGCATTGGAAATGAGATTGTCAATGATGCGGCTCAGGTAGGCCGAATCGGTGTACGCGTCGAGCATGGGCGTGTTTTCATGGATCCGTATATCCTTCTTCCTTGCAATTTCCTGGAAGTTGGTGACGGCATTTCTGACCAATTCATCCACTGAAAGCTTCTCCATCCGGATATGCTTCGTCTCTTTTTCAAGCGAATGCACCTCCAGCAGGCTGTTGATCAGCTGGTTCAGACGGGTTGCCGAGTTCATCGCCATCTTCAGATGCTCTTTCTCAGACGGATCGGTCAGGGACTCATCAATCAGCTCAAGAAAGCCGATTACGGCGAAAAGCGGGTTGCGCAGGTCGTGGATGATCATCCCCACCAGCCGGCTTTTTTCATCATTCAGGTACTTGAGTTCCGAATTCAGATCCCGCAATTGCTGGTTCTTGGCCATGATTACCTGGTTCTTCTGCTTCAGGGCCCTGTTCACTCTCTCAAGCTTGTTCTTGTTGCGGAAAAGCACCAGCAGCAGAACAGCCGTAAGCAGCACGCCCAGGATCAGTATGACAAGAAACATTTGCTGATTTCTTCCGAGGCGTTCCCGGTAACTCAGCTCCTGTCTGAGCAGTTCATTTTCTGCTGTTTTCAACTCCAGTTCAAGCCGGGCGCGCACCTCCTCAAACTCGGTTTCCCTGCGTATGCTGTCGATCTGATCCACATATTTGCGCATTTCACGCATCGCCGACAGTGCTTCCCGGTAATTGCCCAGCTGCTCATTCAGTTCTGATTCAATGTTCCATGACCGGGCCAGGATTTCCAGATTGTTCAACTGCTCTGCCAGTCTTCTGGACTCCTCAAGATAATCACCCGTCTCGTTGAAACGCTCTTTCCGGTACAGGACATCCGCCAGTCCGACGGCATGGTACATGATGCCCGGCAGAAAGTTGATGGAATGACTCTCCTCATAGGCCTGGGTGAAAAAGGAATAGGCGAGATCCAGCTGATCGGTTTCCAGATAGATCTGTGCCAGGTTGTAATAGTTTTGTATCAGCCCCGGACTGATCCCCATTTTCTGGTTGATCATGACCGCCTTGAAAAGCGTATCGGCGGCGGCCTCATTCTTGCCAATGCTGCTCAGGGAGTTGGCAATGTTGTTGTAATTGGCGGCAATCTGAAGCTGATTTCCGGTTTTCCGGTTGATCTGCAATGCTTTCCGGTACTCCTTCAATGCCGTGTCATAATCCTGCTGGTTGTGCGATATGAGGCCAATGTTGTTGTGTACCACTGCCTTGTTGTTAAGCTCGCCGGCTTCCTCAAACTTTTCCAGCGCCCTGTAATACAGCCGGATCGCCTCAACCGGATTCTTCTCGCTCAGTGCCCTGGCACGGGAGGCATACAGCGATCCCAGACTGCGCGGATCATCCACTTGCGGTTCAAGTATCATGGCAGCTTCGAGCAGGCTATTGCCCTCTTCGGGACGATTATCCATAAAACAGAAGTTGGAAAGCTGGATCAGCGCACGAAGCTCCTGTCTTGGAGTGCCATGTTCAATGATCAGATCCCATGTTTCCATGAGAAAATCTTCACCCTCCCTGATACGTCTGCGATCCAAAAGTGAAGCAGCCACATGCAGGCGGGCCTCTATCAGTGCATTGTAATCCTGCTCCTGCTCTGCACGTTCCATGACAACGGCCGAAAGGGAATCGACCAGTTCAAACGCATTAACCAGTAATGCGTCATTGATCTGATCATTCATTTCCTTCAGTTCCAGGACAATATCCTCTGAGGGACCCGGGTCCTTATCCGGACCACAGGCCACAAATACCATCAATGAAAACCCCCATAAAATAAACAGAAATGGTCGGTGCATAGCCCTGAATGACAATCCATTAAGATTTCTTAATAATACACAAATATGTTAAATTTTTAAAATTAGTCATGAATAATCGAAGCTCGCATTAAACTCTTTTTATTGCACACATGCAAGTTTTTATTATTATGACATTTAGGCTGCCCTTTTTGAATTCCTGATGCGCCGGGACTTGTCCGGCTCGTTCACATTATCACGATGTGCCGGTAGAATGTGCCAATAGTTCTTTTTTTTCATACGTTATAAAGCAACAAAATAAACAGGATGAAATATTACCGTTACGTTCGATGGATGTTCCTTGCACTGGGGCTGGCTGCGGTCATTGGCCTGACGGTAATGAATGTGTACTCCCTCCATGCACTCCACGAGAACGAGGTGCAGAATTCGGTGGAAAAGCAGAAAAGACAGCTGCTTGAATACACAAACCAGGTGCGAAGCCGTTTCCGCTATCCGGTCAGGAGCCTTTGGCAGCTCGACATGGAAGAGCTAGGAGCCTCACTGGTTTCACCCTCGGATGTGAGCAAGGACCTTCTTTTGATTATTGACGAAACAATCCGGGATGGCCTGTTCTCCGATATCTACCTATCCACGCCAGACTGCACCCCTTGTGACCGGCACGGGGATCCGATCTGGCATTATCAGAAGGAAATCGGGAAATTTGCTACAACCACCAGCTACAACCGCCTGGTAAGCGACGGCCTCGCCATCACCCGGACCCGCATGAGTGCCCTGGTACAGGACTATCGTTGGAGCACCCGGGTCATATTTGAAACCCACAACAGTATGACCGTCACACTAATCAACCCCGACAGCAGGGAAGTGGTGGCATACCTCCTTTTTGTGATTGACCAGGATTATCTGGTAACCTCCTACCTGGGACCCAAACTGGCCGAAACGTTTGGCACAGGCGAGGAGGCCGGCATCATCGTCTGGCTGCACGACTGGACAAAGAACGAAGTTCTGGCCACCACCGCGCCAGAAGTGACATACAGCTATCAAAAGGTCGATTTTATCCAGAACTTCCCCGATCTGCTTAACAACTGGAACCTGAAAGCCACCTTTACCGCCAACCCGGCCATTGCCGCCTCCAGGGCATCTCTGAACCGGAACCTGTTCGTTTTAGGCGCTGCCATGCTGCTGCTCACTGGTGCCTTCATCTTCATGTTTTTCACGGCCCAGCGGGAACGCTCACTGGCCCAGCGCCAGGCACTATTTCTGGCCAACGTGACCCACGAACTCAAGACACCCCTCGCTGTGATTTCAGCAGCGGGAGAAAACCTTTCTGATGGAAGAGTCACCGATCCGGCCCGGCTCAAATCCTACGGCTCTCACATATTCAACGAGTCGCTCCGGCTGCGCACCATGATCGACCGGCTTCTGGATGTGGCCAGATACAATACAAAAAACATCCGCATCCGCAAGATACAAACCAGCCTGCCGGATTTTTTACGAGACTATCTGAAAATAAAGAACAGCTACCTCGAATCGTACGACGTCACAGTCCATCTTGCCGCCGATGATTCGGTGCCCGATATTGAAGCTGATCCGTCAGACCTACAGTCCATTCTGGATAATCTGATTGACAACGCCGTCAAATACAGCCCTGATGAAAAATACGTCGGAATCAGGATCCGCAACGGCGGCACTTATGTGGAACTTGGCATCGAAGACCGGGGCGTTGGCATCCCAAAAGAGCTTCAGAAATACATTTTTGAAAAGTTTTTCCGGGTCGAAGACGCCCTGACAGCACACACCAGGGGGCACGGCCTGGGTTTGTCAATCGTGCAGGACCTTGCCGTCCGCAATGACGCAACCGTAAGTGTCAATAGCGCTCCCGGGAAAGGATCCGTCTTTACCATCCGGTTCCCCAAATACGAAACTCCCGAAACGGAACACAGGGCACCCATTCCAACATCAAATTCCAGAAAAGAACAGGAACCAGAGCATGTCTCATAGCAAAGCAACAATTCTAATCGTCGAGGACGAACCCAGTCTTATTTTCACACTGCGGGATACTCTCGAAAATGAGGGCTACCAGACCCTGGTGGCTGAAAACGGAATGGATGCACTGAAAATCGTCGAGGAAACCCGTCCCGACCTCATGATTCTAGATGTGATGCTTCCCGGCATGAGCGGATTTGATGTCTGCCGGAAAATCCGGGAAAAAAAGCTTCTTTTCCCGATCATCATCCTCACGGCAAGGGACCAGGAAATCGACAAGGTGACCGGACTGAACATCGGCGCTGATGATTACATCACCAAACCGTTCGGAGTCAAGGAGCTGCTGGCCCGGATCCAGGCCCGGTTGCGCCGCAGCGATGATTACAGCGGCAGAAAAAACGACCTTATTGCATTGGGAGAAATGCAATTGGATCTCAATGAAGGAATCGTTCGCAGACCGGACGGAGACCAGGAGCTGACTACCCGCGAAGTGGAAGTGTTGCGCTTTCTTGCCGGTTTTCCCAACGAACCCGTAACCCGGAAAGCGCTGCTGGAAAACGTCTGGCGATACGAGTTCAGCTCAAATACCAGCACCCGCACCGTGGATGTTCACATATCCAAACTTCGCACAAAAATTGAATTGCGGCCCGAAGATCCGCGCTACCTGGTGACCATGCACGGAGTCGGATACATGCTCAAAATCTCCTGATAATCTGCCCGGAACCGAATTCGGATGCGTCAGGACGGCCTGCCTGGCAACACGCTTCCTCCTTGCATCAGGAAGGGCCGGTTGCATTCCGTCAATCAGACCGATTCCAGTTCCTCTACCTGATCGACAAACTGCACAAATCCCTCAATCTGGCTGTGAAGCAGTTTGGATATGGTTTCGTCACGGATCCCTTTTTCCTCATCGAACAGTGATTTGACGCGCTGCAGAAAAACCCGTTCCGGATAGATATGAGCGTTTCTGTAGGCACAGATCATCTGCATTTGCTCTACAGCCCTCAGAGCGCCGAATGCGCCGGAAGCTTCGCCGACAAAAGCTATCGGTTTCTTTCGGAAAGCCTCCGGAAATGGCAGATAATCGATGAATAGCTTCAGGATGCCCGGAAAAGATCCGTTGTACTCGGGTATGACCATGACAATCCCGTCAGCTTCAATCACCTGCTTGCGGAAAGCTTCAGTTCGCGGAAGCTCTTTGCCATATTTTCCACCGGCAACCTCTTCTGCTGGAAAATCCTCCAGGC
Source organism: Balneolales bacterium (assembly GCA_007120385.1). Lineage (GTDB taxonomy): Bacteria > Bacteroidota > Rhodothermia > Balneolales > Natronogracilivirgulaceae > SKNL01. Next base: position 6,170 of record SKNT01000146.1, on the reverse strand, counting down.
TCACGACTCTGGCCGCAACCCCCTGGGCTTCGTACATCGGCTTTATGTAGTTGGCAACCTTGAGAGCCACTGATCCGGGACGGTCTGTCCCGCTTAAAATGCAAATGGTTTTCATCATTCTGTTTTTGGATACTTTTTTCTCAGTCACTTCCCCAAACGCAACAAACCCGTCTATCATTCCTGCCCCCACGAAAATCTTATCCTAAATAAAAGCGCTTTTTTGATGTGCAATTCATTATTTGTTTAGCTATTTTATATATTTATATTAAATATATTTGGCATTAATAGTATTATGACTTATTATCTAATGCGATATGCGCATAGACACCCAACATAATAATCAACAGTAACCGAACAACACAGCTATGAAGCCATTTTTTTCCCTGAAAACTGCCTGTAACACCGGATTTGCACTCGCCCTGATGCTTTTAATTCCAGCTTTGACATTTGCATCAGAGACGGCATATGAAAGCATGGAAGCATTCCGCTCATCAGCAGGATATGCAGCATTTGTAATCGACAACCTCTGGATTCTGCTGGCTGCTGCCATGGTCTTTATCATGCACCTTGGATTTGCCACGGTCGAAAGCGGATTCACACAAAGCAAAAACTCCATAAATGTCATTTACAAGAACGTATTCATCCTCTGCACCGGAATCCTCACCTATGGTGTCATCGGATTTCAGCTGATGTACCCGGGCGATTTCAACGGCTTTCTTGGCCTGGGTGGATTGGGAATCGGATTTGACTCCGCGGATCCCGTCGGCATGCTCACGCCTGCCTACGGAGAACAGATGACCATTTACAGCGATTTCATTTTCCAGGCCATGTTCGCGGCAACAGCGGCAACCATCGTTTCCGGTTGTGTCACAGGCCGGGTAAAACTGTCGGCATTCATGATTTTCGGCGCCCTGCTTGTGGCCTTTTGCTACCCGATTACCGGCAGCTGGGTATGGGGCGGCGGATGGCTCGACAATTTGGGGTTCTATGACTTCGCCGGTTCCACCCTCGTTCATGGTGTAGGCGGTGCTGCCGGTCTGGCGTGTGTCATAATTCTTGGCCCCCGCATGGGTAAATATATCAAGGGGAAAACCCAAACCATTCCGGGTCACAGCGTCCCGCTTGCAACAGTCGGCGTGTTTCTGCTCTGGTTCGGATGGTTTGGATTTAATGGCGGATCCGTATTGAGCGCCAATCCTGCGGAAGTCTCCTATGTGTTTGTGACAACCGCAATAGCTGCCGCCGCAGGTGCCCTCGCCGCCATGCTTACCGCACGCGTCGCACTTAAGAAATTGGATGCATCTATGGCTCTGAATGGTATTCTGGCCGGACTTGTAGGCATAACCGCCGGTGCCGATGTCATTTCGCCGCTGGCAGCCGGATTTGTCGGAGCCATCGCAGGAACCATTGTGGTCGGAGCGATTCTCATGTTCGACAAACTGCAAATTGATGATCCTGTTGGCGCCATATCAGTGCATGGCGTATGCGGAATATGGGGAACCCTTGCCGTTGCACTGTTTTCACCAGCTGCGACTCTGGGCGTTCAGCTTCTCGGGATCCTTGCCATTTTCGGAACCACCTTCCTCTTTTCGCTTGGTGTTTTCGGCGCCATAAAGGCCGTTATGGGAGTGCGTGTATCCGAAGATTATGAGAAGCTCGGACTTGACCTCTCGGAACACGGAGTTGGCGCCTATCCGAATTTTGCATTGATCGATTCCACTTTGTCTGCAGCAGGATCAGAGGCAAAATGAGAATGATATGAACTCATGACTCCAGTAAAAACGCCATTCTGTATGAGATCAGAATGGCGTTTTTTTACTTGTCTTTTCGAATCGCGCGCAGCCGTTCCCAGCGTTTGGCTTCCAGTCCTTGATCGCCCGGATTGTACCAGCGGACTTCCTTCAGCCGGTCCGGCAAATACTGCTGACCGACCCAGTGCTCTGGATAGTCATGCGGATATTTATAGTCATCAGAAGCATTATCAGTGTCCAGGTACCGGGCTTTTTTGGCATTGGCGGTCTTGTCCCGCAGATGAGACGGAACCGGTTGCGTTCCTTTTTCCCGGTGTTCCTGTGCCACGGTGAAAATGGCACCGGTACTGTTGCTTTTTGGAGCCAATGAAAGATGCAGACAGGCATGGGATAAAAAGTAGAATCCCTCAGGCATGCCGCATTTTTCAAACGCATCATTTGCACTGTTGACCACGGTCAGCGCATGCGGATCAGCCAGGCCCACATCCTCCGAAGCAAAGATCAGCAACCGGCGGAAAATGAAGTGGGGATCCTCTCCGCCTTCCAGCATGGCCGTGAGCCAGTACAGGGCGGCATCCGGATCCGAGCCGCGCAGTGACTTGATCATGGCCGAGGCATAATGGTAGTGCTCGTCGCCGGTTCGGTCGTACCGCAGATATCGTTTCTGGATGGATTCCCGGGCAACGTCCACATCCACCCGGCGAATGCCTTCTTCGTTTTCAGGACTGGTGAGCACCGCCATCTCCAGGGCATTCAGCGCATGACGTATATCGCCGCCGGAATACTCCGTGAAGTAATCGATGGCCTCCTCGCTCACCGTGACATCATAGGATCCGAGACCGCGCTCCTTCTCTTGCAACGCACGCTTGAGCAGCGACCGAATGTCTTCCGAGCCAAAGGGATAGAGTTCAAAAAGCTGACAGCGTGAGAGCAGCGGTCCCACCAGGGAGTAGAACGGGTTGAGCGTGGTGGCCCCGATGAGAGTGATCAGGCCGGATTCGATATGGGGAAGGAGCGCGTCCTGCTGCGCCTTGTTCCAGCGGTGGATCTCGTCGACGAACAGGATGGTATTTCTGTGGTAAAGCTTGCGCTGCTCGCCGGCCTTGCGGACAACCTCGCGGAATTCCTTAACACCATCCAGTACTGCATTGAGTATCACAAAATCGGCATCGATTTCACGGGAAATGACATGGGCCAGTGTGGTTTTTCCGCTGCTTGGCGGACCGTAAAAGATCATGGATCCGATCCGGCCGCTCTCGATCATGCGCCGCAACAGCTTGCCCTCGCCGACCAGGTGCTTCTGACCGGCAAACTCCTCTACGGAAACTGGCCGCATGCGTGTGGCAAGCGGCTGTGAGCGGGACGCGCCGCCCGGGCCGTCGGGTTGTGAGGCGTCAAACAGGTCCTTGCCGTTCATCGTGTGGCGTTTCGGTTAACGTTCAGCGTGAGCCGGTCAGACCGTGCTGCAGCGCTCCATGATCTCGATTATCTGCGTTATCTGACGGTGTTTGAGTTCATAGAGCATGTTCTTGCCATCCCGGTAGGAGACCAGCACCCCCTTGTTTTTGAGGATGCCTAAATGGTGCGAGGCAACGGCCTGCTCCAGGTTGAGCTGCTCGTGTATTTCCGATACGGAAAGCTTTTCATGCTTTTCCAGCAATTCGATAATGGCTATCCGGACGGGATGCGCAATCGCCTTCAGCACCGATGCACAGCGTTCCAGCTTGTGTACCCCTGTGTTCAAATCAAGCATCGCATTTACCATGATTTAAATATCAAATTATATACATATACTATATATGAAATATATAGATAATTAGTTGTGATTCAAAATGCTTTTTTCGCAACTCCTTCCGCGCCAATGTCCATACTTTGGATGGCCGGACCCGGTGACCATGTCCTTCACCCAACATGGTTTTCTTCTCTATCTCCGCAATTGTCAAAGGCCACTACGGCATCATGCACCTCCATATGTGACAGGCGCTCTTCGTCACCGGACTTGAAGTATCTGCTCTTTTTCATCAGGTCGCGTACCGGTCCGTGTACGGCGGACATGCGCAGCTGTATGCCGTTTCCCTTCATCTCTTTTTCCAGGGATGCCAGCGCGTGGATGCCGGTGGTGTCGATGGAGTTGATGCCGGAGGCGTCCAGCACCACCAGTTTGAGCTCCGGCCCTTTCTGTGCAATGAACGACTCCGCCGACTCCTTGAAATGATCGGCGTTGGCATAGAACAGCGGTGCATCATAGCGGAAGACCAGTACATCCGGGCGTTCCTTTGCATTACCAAAACGGTTCAGGTTCCGGTAAACACGGGTCCCGGGGAGCTGTCCGAGACGGGCCACATGCGGTTTGCTGCTGTGAAAGATCACTACGCCCAGTGACGCCACCACACCGGTCAGTATTCCCTCCTCGATTCCAAAGAACAGGGTCACCAGAAACGTGATGGCCATCATGGCAAAATCCTCTTTTTGCGTCCCCCAAAGAAAACGGATCTCTTTTGTGTCAATGAGTCCGAGCACCGCCGTAATGATGATCGCACCAAGCACCGCATTGGGCAGATAGTAGAACAGCGGTGTCAGGAACAGCAGGGTCAGGCCGATCAGCAGCGCGCTGATTATGCTGGCCATCCCGGTCTTGGCCCCGGCCTGGTCGTTCACGGCCGAGCGGGAGAACCCGCCTGTGACCGGAAAGGCCTGGAACAGCGATCCGCCCAGGTTGGCCGACCCGAGAGCCACCAACTCCTGGTTGGCATCCAGCCGGTAATTGCGATGGCGTGCGTGGATGGATTTGGCCACGGCAATGGACTCCATGAATCCGACCAGCGATATGGCAAACGCCATGGGCAGCAACCCATAGACCGCATCCATGCCAAACATGGGCAGGGCAAATGAAGGGAGCCCGGACGGCACCTCCCCAATAATACGGATGCCCCGCTGATCCCATCCCGTAACCGCCACCAGCACAATGCCGACCACCACCACGACCAGCGCGCCGGGAATGCGCGGCTGCCATTTCCTGATGGCGTAGATGAGCGCGACCGCACCCAACCCGAACAGCGCCGTGCCGGGATGGATCTCCGCACGCTTTTCAAACAGTTGCAGCAAGACCGTGTGGATGTGTTTTGAGCTCTCGATGGAGACGCCCAGCAGATGGTGCAGCTGACTGAAGGCGATGATCAGGGCCGTAGCCGCCGTAAATCCCGTAATCACGGGATGGGAAAGGAAATTCACCAGGAAGCCCATGCGGAGCAATCCCATCAGCAGCTGGATCACCCCGACCATGAAGGCCAACAGTATGGCCAGCTGCACATATTCGGTGCTTCCCGGCTCGGCAAGGTCCGCCACTCCGGCAACTACAAGAAGCGAAACCACAGCCACGGGCCCCACCCCAAGCTGGCGGGAGGTGCCAAGAATCCCGTACAGCAGAAGCGGCACCAGCGCCGCATACAGCCCGTATACCGGCGGCATCCCTGCTATCAGCGCATAGGCCATGGCCTGCGGGATGAGCATGACCCCAACGGTGAGGCCGGCGGCTAAATCACCCCGGAACATCCCCGATTGGTAACCGGGAAGCCATGTCAGTATGGGAAAAAAACGTTTCAAAATTGTCGGATTCCGATATTTGGTTGGAAATGGTCAGTTGGAAGATTATTTGCCCGGAACAAAAAGGGCTCCGGAGGATGAGTCCGGAGCCCTTTCATTGCCAGCGTGGCTTAATCAGCCGGCCACTTCTTCTTTTTTGCTGAACCAGGTGTCGAATTCACCGTCCACATAGGCCACATCATGCCCGAAACGCTGCACCAGAGCGGCAGCTACGGCGGAACGGCCACCGGCGGAACAGTGTACATAGACGGTTTTGCCTTGCGGATCCACTTCTTCGATCCTTTCAAGCAGCCGGGTGTGCGGGATGTTCCGGGCACCGTCAATGTGCCCCTCGGAAAACTCGGATGCCTTCCGGACATCCAGCACATAAACATCCCCGCTCAGCAGCTTCTCACCGGCTTTTTCGAAGTCAAGGTGCGGAATGGCTACTGCGGCATTGTTATCAGCCAGCCATTTTTCGTACTCCGCAACCGGGATGTATCCTTCGATCTTGTCCAGACCGACATTGATCAGGTCGCGGACCGCATCCTCCAGATCCTTCTCATCAATGACCAGATAGATGGGCTGTTCCTCGGTGACATACGAACCGGCCGTGGTGTTGAACTGCTTATCCAGCGGTGAGAAAATGGCGCCCTTCAGGTGTCCGTTCATGAACGCCTCGCGGCCGCGGGTATCGATCAGCGCCACTTCGCGGTTGCCTTCGAATTCGGCTAGCCTCGCGGTGTCCGTCTTGCCGGGGATGGGCAGACCGCCAAGCACTTTGGGACCCATTTTGTTGTCGCGCTTCATCTGGGCAAAGTAGAGCGGCGGCTCGGG
>SKNT01000142.1 GCA_007120385.1 Balneolales bacterium | reverse complement strand
TGATATCCGGACAGATGCGCGTCAACTATCAGGGTCAGCCCCCGGTGATATTGAACCCGTTCACGTACGCTTATGGTCCGGCCAAGCTGCCGCACGATGCCATCTGTGTGGGACCGGATGAGGAATGTCTTCTGTTCATCGCTTTCGAAGAACCGGTGGATGCCATAGACATCAGGGGAGGCAACCTGCCGCATCGAAAATAAGCAACAGGTTGCATCCTGCTTGAAGAGAGAATGTGGATCCCCGGGAGAGTCCTCTGCCGGGGATCCATGGTATTATGCGCGCCAGTTTTTAGCACGCCCAGTCTGGTGTGGCAGCAGGACCTGAAAATCGAGCACAAGTACGGATGCCGCGCTCTGACCTACTGGTGACAGCGCCCAGACAGGCCAGTACTATTCGCTATTGTTTTTATTAGTGCAATAAAATTAATACTATAACATATGTTGCGCAAGAGGGAATGGCGTCATCAGTGAATAACTTCTGTATCTTCTTCAATTGGTTGTTCTAACTGATTTATTTCATCTTCCATATAATCTTCTAACAGCCTGGTTTCATCTTGGAGTTTTTCTTCCAATTGCCTTATTTCCTCATCAATTTTCCTTAATTCATCTCGTTCTATACGTCTGATATACCTTCTGAAAAAGAAATTTTGCCTCAGGGCCTGCATATTATCATCCAGCCCTTTCGTACCCTGCATGAGGTTGATAACAGTTTGATTCAGGTTGGCGGAAAGTGTCGTATCGTTGATTAACGCACCAAGGGTACCCTCTCCACTGTTTATTTTTGTCATGATTTCCCCAAGTTCCTGCGAAGCGATCTCTGTTTTGGCTGCTGTCAGCTGCAATTTTTCCATGAATTCAAATACATTTTGTTTGGTGACTTCAATGGTCTCATCCAACTCCTGGGAGCTTTTCTTGAAATTAGCTATCGTCTCGGCAATATTAAAGGCAATGGTTGTATCCTGTATCATTCTGCCGATGGTGCCCTCACCGCTATTGACATCGATCATTATTTGAGAAAGTTGATTCGTAATTACTTCGGCATGAGAGGCGGACGTATATAAACTAGCCATGATCATATCGGTCTCTAGCGGTTCCTTAGACTGGATATGCTGCCCATCCTGCACTATTGGAGCATTGCTGCTGCCCTGGGAAATAATCAATACACGTTCGCCAATGATTCCTTCCGAGCCAATTCCCGCCTGGCTGTCAGATTTGATAAACTGCTGTACATTTCTCCTGATAAGCAAGTTGACTTGTACAGTGGAATCATTGATGATGGTGATATTATCAACAATACCAACATTGATGCCTGCAAACCGGATATTATTACCCACAAGCAATCCGCTTACATTTTGGAAATTGGTTGTAACTTTAAATACAGGATTAAATAAATTCTGCTGCTTGCCTATAAAAAAGATTGCTATTACAAAAATCGACAACCCGACGAAAATAAACATTCCTAATCGAGCTTTAAAAGTTGGGGTATAGTTATCCATTATCTTATTCTTTTGAGTGTGAATTCACATTCTTTATTTTAAAAAATGATTGAATCAGCTCATCCTGAGATGATTCAAATTCACCAATAGTGCCTTCGAGGTACACTTCACCTTTATTCAACATGATGATCCTGTCGGCAGTAGCCCGGGCGCATTCAATATCGTGCGTGATGATGATGGAGGACGTGTTGTATTTTTCCTGAACTTCGAGAATCAGAGAACTTATTTCATCTGACGTTACCGGGTCGAGGCCGGTTGTGGGTTCATCATATAGCATGATCAAGGGGTCAACCACGATGGTGCGTGCCAGGCTCGCCCGCTTGCGCATTCCGCCCGAAAGCTCGGATGGCATTTTATGCAAGGTGTCAGACAGGCCCACATTCTCCAATGCCTCTATGATTTTCTCATCAATCTCCTTTTTTGAAAGACCCTTTTTTATTCTCATCAGCGGAAATTCGAGATTTTCTCTGATGGTCATGGAATCATACAATGCGCCGCTCTGAAACAGGAATCCGATTTTTTTTCTCAATTCTGCCAGATCCCGGTCGTTCAGCTCATTCACATTTTCACCAAGAACATTGATCGTTCCGGAATCGGGATGCAGCAAGCGAACAATGCATTTAATCAATACGGATTTTCCCGAACCGGATTTGCCAAGTACTACGAGATTTTCCTTCTCAAAAAGCTGCATGGAAAAATCCCTTAACACCGGCACATTATTGAACCCTATGGTAAGGTTATTGATTTCGATAACCTCATCAGGTGTAAATGTGGCTGCATCTGCCGGCGCGGCTATGTTGATTTCTTTTTCCATATTACAGCATATCGGTAATTTGCACTGCGATCAGGTCAATCACGATCACAAATAATGAGGCAAGTACAACGGACTGGTTGGCGGCTTTTCCGACACTTTCTGTTCCTCGTCCGGCTGTATATCCTTTGTAACACCCAACAAAACCAATGGCAGCACCAAAGAAGAAGGTTTTAATAACAGCAGGTATTAAATCCATAAACCCAAGGGCACTGAATGCCTGCGTAAAGAACAGGACAAAAGTAACATCTCCTTTAATATTGGCCCCGGCCCAGCTTCCCAATATCCCGAGAGCATCGGCATATAAAACCAGGATGGGTATCATGAGGGTGGCCGCCAGGACCCTTGGAACCACTAAAAATCGAATGGGATTTATGGACGATACTTCCATGGCATCAATTTGTTCCGATACTCTCATGGAACCCAGTTCAGCGCCCATTCCCGAACCGATTTTCCCGGCACAAATCAATGCGGTCACAACCGGTCCCATTTCCCTCACAATCGATAATGCTATCATTCCCGGCAGCAAGGAGGTGGCTCCGAAATCTGCAAGTATAGGCCGGGATTGAATTGTAAGCACCAATCCGATGACAAGCCCGGTTATTGTTATAAGCGGCAGCGTCTTATTACCCACCAGGAAACACTGCCGAAGGAATTCTTTGAATTCAAAATGACGGGAAAAAGCTGCTTTCGCTGTAAGCCAGAAAAACAGATTGAATTCACCTACGGCCAGAAAGAAACGATTTGCATTTTGAGTTTTTTTTATGACATTTTCACTCAGCTTTATCGCGTGCTTCTTTACTCTGGGCAGTTTAATTCTATTTTTTATATCAGTTTTGGTGACTTTCATCTATTTTATTATCCGAACGCTGAATTTTTTTTGCAGACCTGCGAAAGAGTAGCCGTGCAGCACAGTCACATTGGTTCTGAGCTATCCTTCTCATACTTGCCTGTTAAAGTACGGATATAAATCGCCGTCACTGTTATAGGTTTACCGGGCTGTGTTACATAAATCAATGATTATTCAATAGTTTATCAGATAGTATGCCCCTGGCGGCAGCGTGTGATAATCAATGCAGCGGATGCCCGGTACAAAGGTGCTGGCAGTAATGTTATGGCCGGGTGGAAGGCGGGAACCAATAGTATCTGACCCGGTGCGCGATTTATGCCGGATTTTAGTCCGCGATGTCAATCTGCGATGTCAAGATGAGCAGGGAAAGTGCAGGGAAATGTGAGCCGGTTCTGAGAGGATTGAACGCAAATTTCGTCATCCACCCGATTTGGTGGACGGACCGGTCGCGGATTTTTTTCTTGAACCTGAAGTGGATCTGGTATCTGATTTAACAGTTGCCTTTGTTCGGCTCCTGGATTGTCGGGGCGTGGCTTTGGTGCCCGTTTTTACTTTTTTTGCGGTACGCTTTTGTGGTGTACGGTCTGCATCACTTTTTTCAGATGAGGAGGCACTCCGGTTGTTCAATAATTGCCCGGCAAACTTGTTCAATTGCTTTTGTATGTTCCTGGCCTCATCATTCAGGCTGTCTATCGACTTTTTACCTTTCCTGAGCAATTCTTTTCTGGTGTTGGTTCCTTTGTCCGGGGCAAAAAGAAATCCGATGATCGTCCCGACCATGGTTCCAAGCATCAGGATAATAAGGGATTTGATAGCGTTCATCATAACCTGTGTTAGGTGGAAAAATTACGTGGGGTTGAAAGAAATGGCATGGTTCTACACATTACCTCGTTGCATTTTTCCAATGTTTACGGGCAATTTTCTTGAGTCTTCTTTTGACTTTATATCCTTTCTGGCGAGCGTTCAGTATTCCCCAGCTGCTTCCGATTACAAAGCCAATGCCGAGGCCAGAAAGGAATTTTACTAAGCCCATCGTCTAATCCTCCTTATGAGTTTGTCGTTGGTACCAACAGCATTGCTGGCATGCAGGGAAAACCCCGGGCAAGCGGAACTGTGCGTGGTTGTTAAGATTCAAAAAAGCCCTTCTTTTTCTTGAAAAACGTGCCTCTTCTTCTTCTTTTCAGAGGGGATAGAATAAAACCCATCAGCACTCCGGATGTTGTTCCCAACAGTATGGCAAATAAAAGCTTGGCGGTATTCATGTTATCCTGAATTTTTATTGGTTTTCTTTTGATGTATGCATTTCATTGTCCAGAATCACTCCCGGGAACCAGGTATCCAGGTTATTTAATCATATAAAAAACCAGTTCGCTTCTTCTACTAACATTGAAGCCGTAACAATCATTCATAACCAGAGCATTGTAATCAGGGTGCAGTGTCCTGGATCAGCCTGGACAGGTTCACCAAATACCTTTAATGGTAACGGTTCGCAAGCTTGCAGGATTGCTTGCACCGCACCTGAAAAAGGGTAAGGGGCCGCGGTTTTCGGTTAAAAGACAAACAACCACGATGAATGGTGCTGAAGGCAGCCATCTCAAATAACAAGTAAAAGCGCGAACGCTATCAGTGCAACTCCCACGGTTTTGCTGAAAACGGCTTCGTCAATCCGGAAAAATACCCTGGTTCCAAGATAGAGGCCGATCAAAAGTCCGGGAATGCCGGCCGCGGCGTACATCATGGTTTCGTAGTTGACCATCCCGGCAACCGAAAACGAAATGATCCGTGCAATGGCTGCAAAGACAAAGAAAACGATAAGCAGATCCCGGAAAGTGCCCATCTGAAACTGCCTGCCCAGATGCCAGATAATGGGAGGACCGCTTATCCCGAACAGCCCGCCCAAAACACCGGAGACGCCGGCAAAGCCAAGGTCCTTGCGGCTGCATGTATCCGGAAGTTGCACCTGCAGCCGGTCGAAAGACGCTTTGGTGCGGAATACGGCGAACCACAGTCCCAGGATGAACACGGCCATGCCCAGCAGTACCCGGAAGGTATTCGCAGGCACATAGGAGAGCAGGAGGACACCGGCGACAGTGCCCGCCGCCATGGCCGCGACTAGTCCCAGCATGAACGGGACGCTTTGCACGCTGCGCACTGTCCGCCACATTATGAGCCCCGCCAGGAGGTCCAAAAAGGAACTTGCGACAATGATGGATTGAGGAGCAAAAAAAAGGGCCCCGACAGGAATAAAAATCAGCGCCGGGCCAAAGCCGGTCAGTCCCTTGATGAAAAAGGCAGCGGCTGCAATCGCGGGAATGATCAGGAAAAAGTAGCTGTCCAACGGGTTTCTCTGCCGGGTATGGCCCGGTGCTGATTTCGTGCGGATGTTATGGCGGTGGTGTCATTTGCACCTGGGAATATACGGCTATTCTAGTCAGAATGGGACAAAAACCAGGCGTTGCGGAGCGCTGTCTTATCGAAACTGCATTATCGAATCAGATGTCACCCGAATTCATGTCAATGGTGATCATGAAACCGACGTGCCGCGGAGCACCCCGATGCATGACATTCATCAGCACCGCCAGTTCGGTGTTAAAATAGCACTTGCAGAACATCAGACAGGACAAACCGCCACTGTAATAACACAATCCATCACAGCAGTCTGAAAAATGACGCAAGATGATGAATTTCAATATTTTATTTGGCTTATTATGGTTATATGGGATTTCTGAGCGGCACTCTGAGCAGGGCTCATGGATCCCGAAGGATGAAGACGGCACCTGCTCTGAGGATGCAGATAGCCGGTCTTCGCACAATTCAGTTTCGGGTTTGGTTTGCGAGATGATGGATTATCCACCGGGTGATGATCCATTGCAATGGAGGCTGCCGGGGATCCATGCGTTTCATGCCCGGGCATGACGCGTTGCCATCACCTGTTTATTTTCTCGACCCATTCGGAGAATGCCCGCAGGTACTTCTCCAGATGCTTAAGAGTGGATTCATCGGTCAGGTTGCCATCCTCGTCAAATTTTTCTTTTGCCCGGAATACCAGCAGTTCGGGATGGGACATGCATGGTGCATTGACCGATTTAAGGGACTGCCGGACCTGGTCCTGGCTTCGTGCCGTGCCTGTCACTCCTGGCGATGCTCCCAGGATGCCGGCAGGCTTCCCGGTAATCGGCGCTTCCCTGGCCGGACGCGATGCCCAGTCGATGGCGTTCTTGGTTACCCCGGTCATGCCGTGATTGTATTCCGGCGAGGCGATCAAGACCCCGTCAGCCTGCCGGATCGCTTCCTTGAACCCGGCGACACTTTCAGGATCACCTTCCGCTTCCAGGTCCGCGTTGAACAGCGGGATGCCGGCAAGGTCGAAAATTTCTACATCCATGCCGTCCGGAGCCAGATCCCTGACCGCTCTCAAAAGGGCTTTGTTGAATGATTTTTCGCGTAAACTGCCTGCAAAAGCGAGAATTTTCATGACATTTCACCAGGTTTCGGGTGGACTTTTTTTCGTATTGCCTGACAACTTTGGTCCGAGTGGTTCCATTGCAGGTCCTCAGTGCGATGGTGTGATTACGGATGGGTACACGGACGATTGAAATCAGTGTACCCATAATTCCCACAACATTGATTTTAATCATTACATTTCAGAAGAGTCTGCAGATGACACGTCCGCATGTGCGGCACATCCAGGGACAGCCGGGTAGGAATCAGTCTCGCAGCTACTGTTGTATCGAAACACTGCGTTGTTTTACCTTTCTGGAACCGGTTGGTCACATTACCAGGGAACCAGACAAAAACTCCTTGATACTCTGTTCTTATCCCGTTATTATTGTAATAACAGTGACTTGCAGCGTGAATACTGTCTGTTTCCATCATTTTCAGGTTTCGCCGTCTGCACAGAGTGGAAAGCATGACCGCGATGTTTGATACCATACTGCAGGGCTTTACTACGGCCCGCAAGCATACCCAAAGGAATCTCAGTCTCGGGCTGGTGTTCACCCTGGTCTGTTTTTTCTATGTGGTTGAACCCTATTTCATGTATTCTTCTCATCAGCAGGCTGCGGTTGAGCGAAGCGATCAGATCCATGACGAAGTCCGGAAGCTCAATATGCAGCTTCGCCAGACCCGGTCGATGAATCGTCAGACGCAACAGGCCCTGGAGATGATCCATGAACGCATCAAGGCCTACCCCGACCACCTGAACCGGGATGTTCTGCCACAAATCCGGGATCATTTTTACACTGCGGACCGGGACGGCCCGGTGTACGGTTATGCCCGGGATTATCCGCAAGGGGGATACGCCGGACAGCAATCCGGACAAGCGGAACAGCGGGTGCGTTTTGGAGATCCCGATGTCCGGGTTGAGGTGCCTGGCTACATCACGGAGTTTGCGGATGCGGTCAACTGGTACGTACGGAACTGGTTCCGGCAAATCATCGATGACCTGTACAGTGATATTGTGGAACCCATCCAGCAGAATGAACTGCTTGCAGAGCGTGATCTGTTCGAAAGCGGGGAAGAACCGGCCCGGCTGGAGACGCTGACTCAACAGGCCGTGGAAGCGGTGAGCGGGCATCTGGAAACCGTTGACCCGGACTTCTGGCACTCCTACGAGGATGGCAAGGTTGCCACGGTTGGCGAACTGCAGAATGTGATCGACCGTTCGTTTGAGCCGGTGACCGTCCGGCTGGATGATATCCATCTGATGATCTCCGCCAGTATTGATGACATGCAGTTTGCGTTGGAGGAACTGGCGGTTGAGTCCAGCGAAATCAGTGCCAGCCTGGATCACCTCAATGAGCGGATCGATGCGATGAGCTCGCCGTTTGGTGCGATTCCGTTGCGTGCCACGGAACTGATCGTACTTTTCCCGCTGCTGGTGGTCCTAATTGTGCTGTTCAGCGTTTTATCCCTGGTGAAGAGTGCGCGCCTGTACGGTGAACTGTGGCGACTGTACCAATCAGATGACAAGGAGGTCACATCCGGCAGCAAAAAACGGGTCGCGTCGGGCGATGCCGGTCAGGTGCGCGACTTCAAGCTGCTCACCGACTGCTGGTATCTGCCGCCCTGGAGCTCGCCCGTGCAACCGGCGCTGCTGATTCTGTATGCATTGGCCATGTCCGGCATATTCATCTACTCCTGTTTCCTGATCTGGGCGGACCCGGGGGTGTTCCGGTTTCCCGGCATGGGGGAGGAAACCTTCCGGCGGTCGCTGTTCCTGGCGGCATATGTTGCGGGTTTTTTTGTCATGGCGGGCACTTTTTGGATTGGGTACAAAAAACTGACCGGGGTGCCTGTGCCGAATGCTTGAAAATATGCGACTGCCAACTGCGGGTGAGGTTACCCATCCGGCCATACCTTTGCTGCCCTGAATGCTCATTCCGCAAGCTATGTTATGTGTAACAGGGTAATGTCGAATCAATCGCAGCAATCCGGGGTACGCCCGTGCCATGGCATGATGAACCGGTGGAAGGAGAGATTGCCCGGGAATGAGCCCTGAAACGATAACAGCTGGCAGCATCAAATGGTCATCAGGAAAAACAACGGTCATTGGCTTTTGGTCACCCAGCCGGCCCATGCATGGATATCCGGTCAAATTGCCGATAACTGGGGTGGAAATGGCTTTGCCTGTCCGCCACCCTGGAAGGAACTGTGTTTGGCGGCCGCCCGGCATGATGACGGCTGGACAAGCCGCGACATCCAGCCAGAATGGAATCCCGACACCGGCCTGCCCTATGATTTCAAAGATATCCCCATCGATGATCACATGTCCATCTGGAAACAGTCCGTGGCACTGGTGGAACCCTCCAGCCGATTCGCCGCACTGCTGGTGTCAAGGCACGTCATGAGCCTGTTCTCCATGCATGATTTCACACGTGAGCCGGAATCCAGCAGGATGAAAGCCGAACGTTTCAAGTCGCTGCAGCATGCCATGCAGAAGAGGCTGATTGCCGAACTGGAAGAAGACAGTTTGTACAAGCCTTTCATGCTTGACCAAAACCTGAAGAAGCACCGGCAATTGATATCCGCTTTCGATTATCTGTCCCTGTTCCTGATACTTGGCGAATCTGATGAGACCGAAGTGGATGACCTCCCGGTTGAAGACGGGCCATCACATGAGCAAGGATCGCAGAAAATTCACCTTTCCAGAATAGGAGCGCACCCGGAAGGGCATGCAGCACATCATCCTGAAAAAGATTATCCTGAGACAGATAATCCGGAATCCTGGACCGTTTCACCGTGGCCATTTGCAGCTGATTTTGTCCAGCTGCGCTGTGATGCCATCCGTCTGGAGAAGCGGTGCGTCCATCAGCAGGATCTTGACCGGGCCATGGAGCAGAGTACGCGGGTGCTGTTCAAGGCGAATCTGATCCCGGGATCCTGAAAGAAGATTACCTGCTTGCCGAACCGCTCGAAAGGGCCCTCGAAGTCAAGGCCCTCTGCGCTCAGCCGTTCCGCCCAAAAAGGCGCGGAATCAGCTGGAACGGCAAAGGAAACGGCGGTGGCCTGACCGCTGTCCGTCCCCGCCAAGAACGGTAATGTGATGAATTCCTTTTCCGGCAAGATCCATTCAGATTCCTCCAGAAGTTGATGAGGCTGGATGGATGCATCCGTGCAATGTATTCCGGTTGATTGTAATATTACGCTATCCCAACAAAATTCAAATAATTTTGGATGCGGGAAAGCGACATGTTTCTGATGTTGGGCGGCAGAACCAGAATAGCTGCTGCCAGCGAGAGCAGCAGACGCGGGAGGAGTGTTTTCATTTCGGTGGATTTATAAGGTTGCCACCCCGTACAGCAGGCATTTCGGTTCAGGAATTCAGGCAGCCTGTCATGGAAGACCATTATTAATCGCATCCTCTTTCAAGAAGAACTCAGCCGGTTGACTTTCAGCGCATCGGTAACGCAATCAGGTGCCGGCAGGCTTGGCTTGCTAAAGGCACCGAAAATATAGGAGGAAAAGATGGACAAAAGGGAATCGATTTCAAGAAGGAACTTCATCAGAACAACTGGTACAGCAGTGGGAGGGACCATGATTGCGGCCGGACCCATAATGAGCTATGCCGCGAACCGAAAGGGCAATGAGAAAATGAGGGTTGCCCTTGTTGGCACCGGGATACGGGGAGTACGCATGTTCGGAAGAGAACTGCTGGAAGATTATGGACAGTATGTTGATCTGGTGGGGATATGTGATCAGAATCCGGGGCGACTCAAGTTCGCACGCGAATACATTCAGCCGACTGTTGCAGCCTTCACAGATCTTGAGAAAATGCTGGCGGATACCCGTCCGGAGTGGCTGATCGTGACTACCTGGGACTGGGAGCACCATAACAACATCATCACCGGGATGAAGAACGGCTGTAATATCATTTGCGAAAAGCCGCTTACCATTGATGAGGATAAGGCTGAAATGATCCTTCAGGCTCAGAAAAAGTACGATAAGGAGGTCATTGTCACCTTCAATTACCGCTGGGTGCCGCATCGCGCCAAGCTCAAGGAACTGCTGATGAACAAAACCATCGGCGATCTCACGGCAGTCGAGTTCCATTGGCACATAACCCATGACCACTTGAAGCGGTACATGCAGCGCTGGCATGCCGAGCGCAATCGCGGAGGCTCCTTGTGGGTGCACAAATCCACGCACCATTTTGACCTGCTTAACTGGTGGCTGGATTCCGATCCGGTAGAGGTATTCGCCTATGCCGATCTTGAGCGTTTTGGTCCCCAGGGGCCGTTCAGAGGTGTAAACTGCCGCAATTGTGCGCACACCAATGAATGCCCGTACCATTGGGATATTACCGAAAACGAGCTTTTACGCAAACTTTACACCGATAACGAGCACCATGACGGGTACATTCGTGATAACTGCGTGTTCCGCAAGCAGATCGATATTTACGACAAACATTCGGCAATCATCAAGTACGCCAACAACGTCCAGGTCAACTATTCGCTGACCGGTGACAGCAATTACGAGGGTTTCTGGATCGCCTT
This sequence comes from Balneolales bacterium, assembly GCA_007120385.1. Taxonomy (GTDB): domain Bacteria; phylum Bacteroidota; class Rhodothermia; order Balneolales; family Natronogracilivirgulaceae; genus SKNL01. The sequence continues at coordinate 4,980 of SKNT01000142.1, read as the reverse complement.
AAACGGCACCAAAGGCCGTATTGAAGGTAAAGAGGGTGGATGGCATGGCCGGGATGACGGGCAGGACTGGCACATGCAGCTTATCGGCAGGGATCCCGAGGTTATCAGCGTGCCAAGGGCAGAAGGCGGACACTGGGGCGGGGATCCGTTGCTTATGGACAAGATTTTCAAGGACCCCGCACAAGCAGATCCCCTGCATCAGTCGGCGGGCACACGCGACGGTATTATGTCCATTCTGGTTGGAGTTGCCGCCCGCAAAAGTGCCGACTCCGGGAAGCCGATTCGCATCGCCGATCTCACATCCATCAAGCCGCAGGCCCGGCGTCCCGCTGCCACTTGACGCCAAACAAGCATGAGCATACTTCGCATCATTTTTGCTATCATTTTGCCGCCACTCGGGGTTTTCCTGACCGTCGGGATCAAACCGCATTTCTGGCTCAATATTCTATTGACCATCCTCGGATATATACCGGGAATCGTTCATGCTGTGTGGATTATCGCCAAACAGGACTGAGTCAGGCAGAGAACATCGACCTGCTTGCAAATGGAAGGCTGCAGCCACATCAACTGCTCATCTTCATGCGAACGGATCGATGATCTGAAGCTGATAGATTTTCTGCCGGTGTTGCAAATCTTCCGAGTACAAAACGTCGCAGGAGGCATCCAGTGCCGCCGCTATGATCAGAGAGTCATAAAATGAATATTGCCATCGTTCTGCGATGTCAAGGGCGCTGCTTATCAGCTCACGACTGGAATACACCTCCCACATCGGAACTAAAAACATATCAATGAAATGCCGGCAGTCTTCGTGGCTCATGGGAACGGCGAACTTTCTCGTCGCAACATTTGCAAATTCCTGGACCACCTGGTAGCTGATACAGCCGTTGTGCCTTTTCAGCCCCATTTCGATCAGCTCCCTGGCTCTCTTTTGTTTTGACGGATTCCTCTCATCAAAGGAGTAAACGATGATGTTGGTGTCCAGAAAAAACCTATCGCTCATTCATCTCCTCCCTGGTAAACTTTCTGCCGGGTGAGGCATAGCCCAGTTTTTTCATCGTTTCCCGATACTCCGTCAAGGGACTCTTTTTGGCGACGTAGGATTCCAGCCATTCCCTGAATCGGTTGTTCAGGGTGGTGTTTTCCTTTGCCGCTTTCTCACGCGCCTTGCGGATGAGCGACTCGTCGGCATTGAAAGTGATGTTTTTCATTATAAGCAATATGCTGTGTGATAGTGTACACGATATTCGTGTAATCTATCAAAATTGTAAAAAAAAACAATAGTTATAACCACTCCGGCGCATTATTTCTTCCTGATACAGATGCAGGATATGTCATCCATGACAGCGCGTTCACCTCTCCATCCATCCACCAGATTAAAAAGCCGGGTTATTACCTGCCTTGGAGTCTTGCCGTTCATTTTTTTAAGCCCCTCCACCAGCTGGTGCATGCCGAACTCCTCACCTTCGGGATTGCGCTGCTCGAGGATGCCGTCCGTGAAGGCCAGCAGCATATCTCCGGACTGAAGCTCGGCTTGCATAAGCTGATACGGGTAATCATCCACGCTGCCCAACGGCATGCCCTTGGATTCCAGCCGTTCCACCCTCATGGATTTTCGGACGATAAGTACCGGGGGGATACCGGCCGAGCACCAGGACACCCGGCCGTTTTCAATTTTGAGCAGTCCGAAGCACATGTAGTGGCGGCGAAGGCCGATCTCGCGGAGCCGGTGGGACATTTCGCGCAGCAGGTCATCCAGCTCCAGGGCACTGACCGTTGCAATATTGCTTTCCGGGGACGCGCTGACTTTCGGCAAGGTACTATTCTTCAGGATTGCGCTGCCGCCCGCTGCCATGTTTCCAGCCAGGTTGTGAAAGAGCGTCTTGGTCATGGCCGCCACGAACCCGGCGTCGGTGCCGTGACCGGTGGCATCGCCGATGGCCCAAAGCTGACCGCCCTGCGGGGTAGGGACCACATCGTAGTAATCACCGCCCACTTCTTTTGCGGTGCGCATGCCTGCGTGCACATCGTATCCTTGCAGTACCGGAAACTGTTCCGGGAGCAGGGAGAGCTGCAGTTTGCGTGCCTTTTCAAGCTCGGCTGAAGTCCGGCGATACTCTGTCTCCAGGCGCACGCGGCGGACTTCGGACTCACGCAGTGACCGTTCATGGGCCAGATTTTTTTCCGACAGGTTCCTGACCTCTTCGAGTTGGTCTTCCAGCTTCAGGTTGATGCGCGAGACATGGCGCGACTGGAATACCGACATGGCTATGAGAGCCAGGGCGAAGGCAATGTAGGGCAGGTGCATGGGGGTAAGGCGGGTAAACTCGGGAGCCATGACACCGGTGATCTCAAAACCGGCAATGGTGACAAAAATCAGGATGAAAAGTGAAATGCTTCCACCGATCAGCCAGGCACCGTCCAGCTGCCGTCGCACTGCCTTCAGGGAAATGCGCAGGATCTCGATGACCACAAGCAGGATGAGCCCGAGCATGGTGAACATCAGGGGCATCACGAAAGCCGGGGTCAGTATGTGCGCCAGTCCGGCGAGGAGCGATGCGGGTAGCAGCACCTTGAACCATAGGCTGGCATCCATCCGGTAAATTTCATTCAGAAACAACACAAAACAGGCGAAGGCGGCCAATATGGATGCCTGCATGGTCTTCTGGAGCCGGATCAGCGTGTTGAAATCCTCGAAGAAGTACCAGTTGTGGCCGCTGAATCCGATATAGGCAAAGAGCAGGCAGATGACGGCAAACCAGAGATGGAACCGCAATCTGCGATTGAAGAGGAACAGCATGATATGGATGATGAAGAAAACCAGGCTGAAGCCAACGATGAACCACTGGGAGCCGCTCATGAACCGGTATTCGGTCAGCAGCTGAGGCATGTGGGTCTCGGTTTTGTGCAGAGAGGCGGTGATGCCGGACCAGCCCCGGTTGACCGAGCGGGTCCGGGAGTCCAGGTTTATGAACCGAATGGCGATGAGCTGATGTCGGGTTTCGCCTAGATCCAGGAACGTGCGATACCTTCCTGGTCCGCCCTGATATACCTGCGGATCGGTATCCGGATTTCCAAGTTGCGCGGCAATATCCTCATTGAGCCATATTTCGGCGGCACCGATCAGGAACAGCTCCAGCATTACAGTGCGCCCGAACAGGACGGGGTCCACATCCAGATGCAAACGGAACCAGACGGTCTGGTCGTCGATCTCGTCCGGTCCCAACCAAAGATTGTCCGACTTAATCCAGCCGGAGTCGTCCAGATCAAAAGCCCATGGCGTACCGGCGGGATGCCGCTCGACCAGCACCTTTCCTCTCAGCGGAACCCCGCCATCCTCCAGAAGATTCGGCGTCACGGTGATGTGCGGCTGATCGGGGTGCAAGTGCGATCCCCCCGTCTGCAATGCAGAAATCGAATCACACGAAAACGTTGCCAACAGTAACAGGGTTGCGGACAGCTGGAAGAGAATGGAGGGATGAGCTCTGCTCTTTGATATCATTGAGGCAGGACTGGTATGTTTTTCCAGAAAATTCAGATGGATATACCCATGGCAATACGATTGCAATCAAGCTAAGTTACGGGTAAGATATGAGAAATATGAAATTTGCTGAAGGGTGAAGCGGATGTATGCGGCATTCATTGACTGCAGTTTGATTAGAGTCAGCCATTTACACATGCTGCTGCCGGCCGCAAATGCCATCCGCCAAAAATCACTTGGAAATATCCGAAAATCGGATAATTTGAATGTAATAAAATCGATATTTTCCGCCGCTCTCCCCCGGGCAGCGCCAAAGCCGGACGCCAGTATTTCAAAACGCCGGCTATAACGGGTCCCGGCAGCCGCCGCCACCGTAGATTTCTGGTGCGACCGGGAGGCCGGCCCTGCACATCTTCCCGATATGCGCAGACTCGTTCGCATAGCCGTTATCGTGATGGGTTTCAGCGGGTTGATCGCCGAGATCTTCCTGCTCAGGGAGCTGCTCATCGTTTTTTCGGGCAACGAACTGAGCATCGGCATCATCCTGGCCAACTGGCTTATGCTGGAGGCGGTCGGATGCATCTGGCCGGGACGTCTGATCGACCGCACCTCGAAAAAGCTGGAGGCCTTTGTTCTTGTCACCATCCTGTTTTCGATCGCGCTGATCGCCGCCGTGTTTGCGGCGCGCCTGATCAAGGTGGCGCTCGGAGTGTCGATCGGGGAGCATGTGGGGCTGATGCCGATGTTTTACACCTCGCTGCTGGTGCTTTTGCCCGTCAGCTTGCTCCACGGCGCGCTGTTCACATTCAGCTGCAGCATTTATGACATGTACGGGGATCGGGATATACGGACCAGGATCGGCTCACATAGCTCACGGACAGGACTCGGGTTGCAAAATGCCGGTACCCTGGGTGGTGGGAGATCGGCGGGGAGCCATGAACTGGCGTCCAAATCCGGCGAAAGCGCTGGAAAAAAGTCCGGCATCCGGTCGTCAGGACATGATTCCGACAGAAGCGCAGACAGCACGGTCGCCGGCCGGGTATATGTGGATGAGACCGTGGGCACCATTGCGGGCGGTGTGGCTGGCACGTTCGTGCTTATTCTGCTGCTGAACAGCTTTGAGGTGGTGATCGGCACGGCGTTGGTAAACATGCTCGCATGCGCGTGGCTGCTGGGACCCGCAACGAAGCCGCACGCCGCGGCGCCGCATGCCGACCAGGAACGACAGGAGCGGGTTGCCCCGGCCGGACTGCCGGCATCACCCATGCGCTGGGTGGCAGGCGTGCTGGCCGGCATAGCCGGCATTGCACTGCTGAGCGGGCAGGCCGGCCGCATCCACCAGAAATCCATAGATCTTCAGTGGGGCGGACACAATGTTGTACACTATCAGAATTCGCCCTACAGCAACATAACCGTTCTGGAGAACCAGGGGCAGTACCTGTTTTTCCTGGACGGCATCCCCGAGATCATCACGCCGGTGCCGGACATGCTGTTCGTGGAGG
>SKNT01000139.1 GCA_007120385.1 Balneolales bacterium | reverse complement strand
TGGCGCGCAGGGCCCTTTTCAACACCGCATCCGAAAATCTGCCGATCCCCGTGTTCTCATCCGGGGTGAGATTGGGTGAGGTGATGCGTCCTATTTCAAAGTCCCAGTAATTGCCGCCGCTTAGCGGCACGTACTCCCCGGCGTCCAGTGCGGGCCATTTATCTTTTGAAGTGTGGCAGTAGGCACAGTGTGCCGGCCCGTATACAAGGTATCGCCCATTTTCAACGGCCTCAGGCGTCATCGAAACCTGAAAGGTTTCATCCAGCGGCACGTCAAATGTCCTGTTCCACGACTTGTTTATGTAAATCAGCAGGGCCGCCACCAGAACCAGCAAACCCGATATCAGATATAACCCCCACTTAAGTAACGATTTCATACGCTGCCCTCATTTTTTGTTCTCAATACTCTCCTCCCGGAGCCGCCCCTTCAGCTCCGCGGACAAAACCCGCAGGCGCAGGGCTTAGTGCAAATGTAATATATTTTTTATATCACTCAAATAGCTGTTAATAAAATTTATATATACAAACTCTTGATATATATGCGCCTGTACAAATATCCCCGGATTCACATAACATCGCCCGGACGACAAACCCGGGCACGGAACGGGGCGGATGCCGGTAAGCAGAAAGGTCCTGACGCCCAAAAAATGATCACGCACCGGTGAGGATACGGTGTTTCATATGGTAGATTGCCCTGAAAAAAGGCCTCCATGGAACCGATGCCATGATCCGCAGGTCCTGATCGAACCGGGTGTTCTCTTCCAGGAACTGGAGGATGCGGTCAAACCTGTTCTTTCGGAATAACTCATGAAAGATGGTGACGGCCGTTTCCGGATCGCGATGAAGGTTGAAAAGCAGCAGCATGTCATAAACCCGGAAACGGTAGGGCGACATAATGTTGGCTGGCGGATTCTTGCCCCTGGCAAGGGCCGCGGCTATGGCAGTGGTGTGCTGCTGGATCCGGGTGAACGTGTAGCCCGTAGAGGGCTTGGTGAGCCCGCCCATCGTCCCCATGTTCCACACATTTCGGCAGTACCGGGCGGGATAGCGGCGGTCTTCCATGGGGATCACCCCTTTTTCCGTATACTCGATCGCATAAGCGTCCGCCGGCAGACCAAAACGCCTTTCGATGTATTCCTCAAGCCCCTTGCGATAAGCATCATCGGAAATCACTTCCGGCGAAAACAAGGTGTATTCCACCAGCGCATCCCTCTGGCTGAATGGAAGCACGTAAACAAAAGTGACCCCGTCTTTCTGCGGGACATTAAAATCCATGAATGTGGCCGTGCCGGGATCGAAGACCGGGTCACTGGTGCGAATGTGCCAGCCGGCAAAATGCTGCAGCAGCGAAAGGTCGAGTTTGAGCTTGTTGAAACCCGGCGGACGCAGTGCGCTCTGGAAAATTTGGCCGGCAGTGAACGGTCCATCCGACGTATGCATAACGGCCGATCCGCTTTCGAATGCAAAGCCCTCAATGTCCGCTTCCAGCATGGTCACCCTGGTGCTCCTTCGGGCCAAATCCAGGATTTTTCCGGAATAATCGTCGCTTCTGACACAATGATATCGGTAGGCCTCCAGTTCCTGTGAAAAATTCACATCCCGGAACCGGACTTCAAGCGTTTTCCAGGTATGATGGATCAGGTCGTCAAAAGGCACATGCCGGTCATCCCAAAAACACCAGGTCTTGTCGCGCACCGGCTTGAGTAACCTGTCCACCAGCAGAATGCTTCGCCCCTGCAGCTCCTCCCAGGCGAGAATTTTCCACACAAGACTTAGTCCGGCCGCGCCGGCGCCAGCAATGATGAAGTCAAAATGTCGAGATGATCTCATGAGAAACGGATTAATGGGAGTAGCGTGGTTGCAGTCATGCAGTCATGGTATAATATATCGTTTCTGCAAATGGTTCGTTTCCGGAAATGGTTCCCGCCGGCACCCTGTAAACCAATACAGCTTTGTTTTAACCTTGAGTGTCGTATTTTTAGGCTTCACTACCATACTTACTATCATTGCTGCCATGAAACATCGCTGCCCATCCAACCTTTCATCTCCGGAACCCATTGTACCCCATAGTGCCCATGCCTCTTCCTGTTTCCATCTGATTACGGTTTGTCTCATTCCGGCAATGTTCATGTTCTCCCACGGCACCGCGTCCGCCATAAGGCCGGCCGGCGAAAACGACATCCGGAGCCAGTACGAGGAGGTTGCGGCGGAGATCATACGCCAGGCTACTTCCACGCACCAGGCATACGAACGGCTGGCTTATCTCAGCGACTACTTTCCGCACAGGCTAAGCGGCTCCGCAATGCTGGAGGATGCCATTGACTGGACACTGGCAGAACTTGAGCGCGACGGTCTCCCGGTTATCCGCACACAGGATGTGGAAGTGCCGCACTGGGTCCGGGGCAACGAATACGCCGCCCTGGTCCATCCCTATGCTAAAGACCTTCCCATGCTGGGGCTGGGTGGAAGCATCCGCACTCCGTCAGATGGTATAACCGCACAAACGGTAGTGGTCGAGAGTTTTGATGAACTTAAGGAACGACGTGAAGAGGTGCCCGGAAAAATCGTCGTCTACAACCAGCCGTTCCATGATTACGGACAGTCGGTGCAGTACCGCGTCTGGGGCGCCGACAGAGCCGCCGAATTTGGTGCGGTCGGGGCGCTTATTCGGGCCGTATCCCCCAACTCCATGGGACACCCGCACACCGGCATGATCCGCTACTCGGGCGATGTTCCCCGGATCCCGATTGCTTCCATCTCGGCCGAAGACGCCATGCTCCTGCACAGGTTTTATCAGCGCGGGGACCCTGCCACCGTGACACTCTATATGGAAGCCGAACTGATGGAAAAGCCGGCCATTTCGCGCAACGTAATCGCCGAGATCCCGGGATCGGAATATCCCGAAGAGATCGTGGTCATCGGCGGACATATCGACTCGTGGGATGTCGGTCACGGCGCCCTGGACGATGCCAGCGGTGTGGTGGTAACCTGGGAAGCCCTCAAACTTATCCACAAAATGGGCCTGCAGCCCAAACGCACTATCCGGCTCGTCTTCTGGACCAATGAGGAAAACGGGGTGATGGGCGGGCGTGCCTATCGCGACAAAGTGATTGAAAAAGGGGAGCTGGAGCTTCACCAGCTTGCTTTTGAAGTGGACTTTGGCGTTTTTGAGCCGCTTGGATACGGCTTCCAGGGCTCAAAGGAAGCCATGGAAATGCTTAAACCCATTGCCGACCTCATGTCACCCATGCGCGAGATGCACCTTCGCGAGGGCTCTTTCGGAACTGTGGACATAGGCCCGCTCTACCGAGAGGGGGTGCCCATCATGGGCCTGGATGTGGTCACGGACAAATATTTCTGGTATCACCACTCCCTCAAGGACACCGTCGACAAGCTGGATCCGGACGAAGTGGCCGAGTGCGTTGCGGCCGTGGCTGTGATGGCCTTCATCGTAGCCGACATGCCGGAACGCCTGCCCTGGTAGTTTCCAGCCAGGCTCTGTCCTGGTAGCCACCAGCCAAGCCGTGTCCAAGTAACCTCCGTCCAGACCAGCCCCCGGCAGCATCCACCCAGCTCCAACACTGGCAGACATTGGCAACGCACACCACGTAATTTTACATTATTTAATTAATGTAAAATTCTTATTACATTCATGGCAAGCACGATGATTTTATTTGGGGGAAATGCGTGCCCAGCACATCCAACCAATCCTATTTGCCATGAATAATTCTGACACCATTTCTATCCGGCAGGCAGCCGGCAAAGGTTGCCGCTCCATTCTCATTTGCTGTTTCGTGATCCTGCTTGCATCCGGACTGCAGGCACAGACCCGGATGGCAGCATCCGGCAATCCGGGCACGATGCCCGCCGAATCTGCCGCCTTGCTTTTCGGAGCAGAGCAGCACAACCTGAGCAGCGGCACCACAAGCGATGCCGGTCGGAAACAGCCGGGGTTGCGGTCATGGAGTCCGTTCACAAGTGAAAAAATATCCACGATAAAACGAAAAGGAGCGGTCAGCGACCTGCCCGACCTCATGGACGCAAGAGAGGCTTTTGATATTGCCAATGCCTACATGGCGGAAGAGGATTCTGACGCCCGGCCAGTCAACATGTACGGCGAGGATTCCAGCCTGTTCGATGACTTTGAATACAAGCTGACGGCAGGCCAGAACGGGCTCATTCCCACTGGCGAAAGCTATTTCTGGGAAGTTGCCTACCTGAATGATGCCGACTCACTGGTCCATTTCACCCTGGTCGTCGACTCCGAAGTCCTCGAATACGAAGTCATTGACATCCGGGATTTCCCTCCTCAGGAGCTTCCGCCGATTCCCCTGTCCGAGCTGAAGTCCATCCCGGCAGAGTTCATCTCCAGCAAAGCCGCACTGGCTGCCGCCCGCGCCAATGGCCTCAACGACCTGCTCCCCATCACCGAACTGGACGGCTGGTTCGCACTTGACTACAATCTGGGTGGATTTTTCTTCGAGTTTCCCGGCTTGTTGGATTCGGATTCGCCGGTTTTCTGGGATGTTCTCTTCGACGGCCACGCATGGGATGAGCAGGAAGACCGTCCCGTCTGGGTGGAAGCCAATTTCCTGATTGACGCCCTGACCGGCAACCTGCTTGGCAAACTCGTTTTCACCAGTGAAGACGAGGTCCTGGCACAGGATTTCATGGACATATACACCATGCTTGGGGGTGAGATGCTGGGTATCAACCCGGATGCCGTTCTGATCCAGGCTTTCGGTCAGGAAGAGGATCTGCTCCCCGATATGCCCCTCGGCATTTCCAGTGAGTGGATGGCCGTCTGGTTTGACGCAGAGGCGGAATACGTTTACATGTTTCTCACGAGGAATGGTATTTTATTCGGCCAAAATTTCTTCCCGCTGAGTGACATCCCCGTGGATGAGCGCCCGCCCGCCGACCATTTCAGGGCCATCGGCCTGCACTTCGGCTCCGCACATGCACTCAACACCTCCCTGGATGCCGGGCTGCGACAGCAGCTGGAGCAGGCACCGCCGGAGACACAGGCCCGAATCAACTACCATCTCCACAACGGTTACTACATGTTCCCTGAAATCCTGGACGAGGAATCCAATCCGTTCTGGCATCTGGAGGTGGAGGTAGAGGCCTTCAATGAAAAATGGCAGCGCGTCTACCACAAGATTTACCACCATCTGGTGGATGCGGTCACCGGCCAGTACCTCGGCTCCGCAACGGAAACGTCGGTTGAAGATGTACGAGGGCTGCCTGCCCGGATCGCACTTCACCAGAACTATCCAAATCCGTTCAATCCGGAAACCCGGATACTTTGGGAAATGAACGACGAGCAGCGTGTGACCCTTTCGGTCTACGACCTTCTGGGACGCAGGGCGGCGCAACTGGTGGATGGGGTTTACCCGGCCGGGGAGCACTCGATAACCTACGACGCATCGGCGCTATCCAGCGGTGTTTATATCTACCGCCTGGTGACCGGCGGAACCGTGCTGAATCGAAAGATGACCGTGGTCAAGTAATCTGGCAGCCAACCGGATCCATTGGGACAGCCAGTGGATCCGGATTACGTTTACATGGCAGGCCGCCCCGCAATGTCGCAGTTGCTGCGGGATGCAACAGCGGCCCGGCAGGCATACGATCATCCCCGGCGTTTGTCAGAACCTTTCCTGCCCGCAACACCCTTCTTCTTCACGAACGGAGCGTAAAACGGCTCTTTCTTCGCTTTTCCGAAGGCCTTGCCGCTTTTAGGCTTTCTCTTTGTTTTTTCACCTTTAACAGGTTTTTTCCGTGATCTGCCGCGCGGACCGGGGCTGCTTTGATCATCAAAGTAGCCCGTATCATCACCGTCATCCCCGGCAGACGATGCGGATTTGGAAGAAGGCCGTTTCCCGGGGCTATCACCTTCCATTTCTTTATCCCGACCTCGGTAGCGATCCGGCATGGACGATTCCTCCCGCATTTTCAGCAGGGCAGCGGCCACTTCCACCGATGCAAATCCATCCTCGGAAATGAGTTCAATCTGCTCTATCCAGGGACGCAGACCGCCCGACTCCAGCACCTCGCGAATCTCATCACGCATGACGTCGCGCACCGATGCCGCTACCTGCTTCATAGAGGGCAGCGGGATGGTCTCGATACGCATCTTGAGTTTGTTTTCGATGTAGCGGATGCTCCGGTACTTGCGTCCGGTTGCAAATGTGTAGGCCACACCTGTCTTCCCGGCGCGACCTGTCCTTCCGATCCGGTGCACATAGTATTCGGGGTCTTGCGGAATGTCGTAGTTGAACACCGCATCCACATTTTCCACATCGAGTCCGCGTGCAGCCACATCGGTAGCCACCAGTATCTCGATCCGTTTATCACGGAAAGAGCGCATCACCTTGTCGCGCACCCGCTGGTTCATGTCGCCGTGCAGCGCATCTGCCGAATAGCCGCGCGACCGGATCTCCTCAACGAGCATGTCGCAGGATCGTTTCGTGTTGCAGAACACCAGCGAGAGGCTGTAGTTTTGCAGATCGATCAGCCGGCAGATGCCCTCGGTGCGCATGGAATCCCGCGCCTCCACAACATAATGGGTAATCCCTTCCGCCGATTGCGTTTTCCCTTCCACCATCAAGTTGACGGGATCGTTGAAATACTGATCCATGATCTTGCGGATATCCGGCGACATGGTGGCAGAAAACATGACCGTCTGCCGCATGACGCCTTCCGGTGTAAAGCTAAGAATCGTTTCGATATCCTCACGGAAGCCCATATTGAGCATTTCGTCGGCCTCATCCAGAACTACCATTTTCAGCAGGTTCAGCGACAGTGTGCCGCGCTTGAGGTGGTCGATTACGCGTCCGGGCGTCCCGACAACAATTTGCGAACCGTCGCGGATCTGTTTGATCTGGCGCTGGATGGGCTGTCCGCCATAGACCGGTGTTGCATGGATCCCGTCGATGTATTTGGCAAGTTTGATGATTTCGCCGGTGACCTGGACGGCCAGCTCGCGGGTGGGACACATGACAATGGCCTGGACCGTCCGCAGTTTCGGGTCAATATTCTCAAGCATCGGAACAGCGAAAGCGGCGGTTTTGCCGGTGCCTGTCTGTGCCTTTCCAGCCACATCGCGACCCTCGCGGATCTTCGGAATGGCGGCGGCCTGTATTTTCGTGGGTGCTTCATAGCCCATGTCCTGTATTGCCTTGAGGATGGGCGCACTGATGCCAAGATCAGCAAATGTTTCTGTATTCAATGTATTCTGTATTGGTATGGATTGGATTTGTTGCTGCCAGAACGGTCGCAGTGCTGCTTTGATCTGGTCGCTGCAGTTGTCGTCCGCTTTTGTTCGTCCGATCTGTCATACGTAATTTCGCCCGCAAGCGGGCCGGCAACCAGGTTAACCATTCTTCTCCCTCATCGTCGGTGCTCTCATGTACCCGTATTCTTCAGGGAAGGGAGGATATGTGCAGTCTCGCTCAGCAAGGAAGGCGTAAATGAGAATATACGATTTTTTTTCCTTTCGTGACAGGACCCTCTAAAAGACACCCTCTATCCCGGCAAAGCGCGCATTGCGGCGCAGCGCCCTGGTCAGCAGGCGGCGGTACTCTTTGGCATTTACTTCACGGCATCCGAATTGGGCCAGGTGCCGGGTGTGAAACTGGACGTCCCACAGCAGGTAGCCCCCATCCACCAGAACCTGGTGGCAGTGCCAGAGCGCCACCTTGCTCATTTCCGGGACCCTCTGGAACATCGATTCGGCAAAAAAAGCTGCGCGGAGCGAGGCGCCGTAGGTTCCGGCCACCAGCTGGTCATTCTGCCATATCTCCACCGAGTGGGCGTGCCCCAGTTTGTGCAGCTCTTCGAAAGAGGCGATGATGCGGTCGGAGATCCAGGTTGACTCGCGATCGGCGCAGGCCTCCATCACGCCCCGGAAATCCGCGTTCACGGACCAGCGGTAGGGCTGGCGGCGGATGAGTCGCCGTACTTTCCGGGAGACGTGGAATTCCTCGAGCGGAATGATGCCGCGCCGGCGGGCGGAGTACCAGTTGATCTCAGGGTCATCCCGCGATTCGGCCATGGGAAAAATCCCCTGGGCGTAGGCCTGGATCAGGATCTCGGGCGGGATAATGCGCGGAGCGTCATCCCTGCTCTGCGGCGCTTTGTTATGCGGTGCTTCCGGCACGTTCTTCAAAAGCTGTTAGTGCGGCTTCCACCCGGTCACGCCCGGCGTAGTCCCTGAGCCAGTCTTCGGGCAGCGCCTCCATGCCGCCAAGCGCCCCGAACAGGCTTCCGAGATAGAAGCAGGAGGCCTCGCTGGCACCGCCCAGATTGGCTGCCGCCGTTATGGCCGTTTTGAAGTCGTCATGGTGGCGGTAGAAAACGGTGCCCACGAACGTGATCATGTCCTCGGCGAGCTTGCTGACGCCGCCGCATGATTTGGCGATCTGCTCAAGGGGTTCGTCCATCATGGGCTCGGTCACCTGCATGCGCCTGCGGATCTTGTAGTCTCCGGGGAAGTGACGCTCGGCTTCCAGGATGAATTTTGTGGCGTTTTCAAGGAACTCGTCGGGATCGAAATCCTTTTTTTCCTGGCCGTAGAGATAATCGAGGAGGCGCAGGTAAAGCCAGATGCTCTGCTGCCAGACTACCGATGAAGGTGTCAGCGACTGCATCCATGCTATGAGATCCTCAACGGATACGCGTCCCTCGTTGAGAAGGCGTGCAGCAGGTATGGCAAAGGAAAAGGTGAAGTGCCCGCCGTCAGGAAAGGGCGTCCAGGCAAATGTGGTGGATTTGGGCCATTTTTCGGGGTATTTGTTAAGCGCCTGCTTGATGGTAAAGGCGAACTCCTGAAGGTCGGGCAGCGGCGTGGCCGCGGCCAGTACAGAAAGCAGCGCTTCGGTCTGACGCGTGGAGTTACCTGCCGCGACCGGGATGAAGTCCTCGGCTTCCGGGCGGTCCCGATAACCGGTGATGGTCCCTAAGGTGGATGCCACCTGTTCCGGTTTCATCTCTTCGGCCGGCATGCCCACAGCTTCTCCGATGGCCGCACCCAGGCAGGTTGCCTGAAATCTGTTTTTGATCTTGTCTGACATAAGTTCGCTCCGTTCTTCCTTTTTCTAAATGATACTTTTATTCGGTGATGGACACAAAGAATTTTTATGTTTTTCCGGTTTCCAGAAGTTTGTTTCTGACCTGTTCCATGCGCGTTTTCTCCTGATCTGTCCACTCCCGGAAGTTCCCGGCCTCCCGGCGCAGCACCTCCGGCAGTCCGGATCCCGGCGCCCCTGAATGGTGATAAACGTATATTTCTCTATGGGTTGCGGATAGACGCGCGGCTGAATCCGCCGGCTTTTTCCGGTACGCTTCCTGCATGGAAGCCACTTTCCGGTACGCTTCCCGAAACGGCACACCACTGGAAACCAGTTTGTTGGCTTGGTGGGTTGCAAACACCTCCGGAGTAAGCGTTCGGGCCGCGGCGTCGGAATCAAATGAGAGTCCGGCCAGGGCGTGTCGCACCGCCTCAGCCAGCATCCGGGATGATTCCAGGACGGAGATGATGCTTTTTTTCACCACCTGCAGGTCTCTGTGGTACCCGGATGTGAGATTGGCCGGTACGCCGGCGAGATGGTTCCGGGAGGATGCCAGTCCGTGGAAGGCGCCGCGGATCAGCTCCCATGCATCCGGATTCCTTTTCTGCGGCATGATACTGCTGCCCGATACCTGGTCCTCGCTCAGGGTGACCAGCCCCAGCGAGGGGTGCATGAAAAGCACTACGTCCGCGGCCATCCGGTTGAAGGTGAGCGCACCGTATGTGAGTGCATCGGCCAGCTGCATCTCGAATCGTCCGCGCGACAGCTGAGATGCGGCCACGGGGAGCTGCACTTTTGCAAAACCCAGCGTTTCGGCCACGAACTCACGGTCGACCGGGATATGCGGCACGCCGTATCCGGCGGCGCTCCCCAGCGGGGACTGATCAATCTGTTCATACGCGCTGCGAAGGGCCTTCATATCGGACTGCAGAAGATCATAATACCCCGCCGCCCAGGCGTCAACCGAGTGGGGCATGGCCGGCTGGGTGTGGGTCAGTCCGGCAAAAAAAAGCCCCTGGTGCTGACTGGACAGTTCTTCAAGCCGTTCCGCCACGACTGTCCACTCTGCGGCAATCTCAAGAACGGCATCCTTCATGTAGAGCCGCATATCGGCAAGCACCTGGTCGTTGCGCGACCTTCCGGTGTGGATGCGCGCGCCTTCCGCCCCCGCCTTTTCCGTCAGAAACCGCTCCACGGCCGAATGCACATCCTCGTCATCCGGTCCCAGGTCAAACGTGCCGCCGGTCCATCCCTCCCAGGCCTGCTTCAGCACAGCCGCGACCTTTGCATAGCCGTCATCATCATAGACGCCAATCTTCAGCAGCATCCGCGCCTGTGCCAGGTTCACAAGGATATCGTACGGGATCAGGCGGCGATCCAGTTCCCGGTCTTCTTCGGCTGTGAACCGGTAGAACCAGGTCCGGTCGGATCCGCCGCGGCCATCTTCATCCGTCTTTTTCTGCCACAGGGTTTTCATCTGTTTAAATCAATTTAGATTCATATGGTCAGAATGAATTCACATGACAGGATTTAATCATCCTCCTGTGTGTCAGCCAGTGGCTGTCATGTTCATTTCATGTGTTTAAAATGTTGGATTTCTAAGGTCAGATAGAATGTCCATAACGCTTTTAATCATGCTCATGAGTGACCGGTCGACGGTCATGGACAATTCATTTTGTTTTTTTATTTGGGATTGCATTCCTTACACGGGTGGTTGCTTCAAGCGGGTGATCTATTTTTTCTATCACGAATTCTTTTGGATGATTATTCCTGACGGCTGATCATTTCAAAATAGCGCCGGATGATCTGTTCGTAGGCCGGCACTCCTTCTTCCAGTTGTGATACAGCGATCGATTCGTTGGCCGTATGCGAGTCGCTGCTGTCGCCCGGACCGATCTTTATCGTGGGGACATCCGCCAGAAAAACCCAGTCGGAGGTCGTGGGAGAGCCGAAAAGCGGGTTGCCGGTCACCCCGGCGGCCGCACGGGCTATGGGATGCTCCGGATCGGTACTGACAGAGACGAACCGGTCGCTGAAAACGTTGATCGCAATGCCGAGCTCCCGCCGGAATCGATCGATGATGACATCGTTGGGCACATCCGGAATGGTGCGTATGTCGACATGTACCGTGCAGGAGTCGGGGTGGGCGTTGCGTGCCGTGCCGCCTTCGATGGTCGTAGGGGTGATCCGGGTGGTGCCAATGAACGGGTTTTCCTCCGGGAATGAAATGTTGCGCAGCTTCTCAAGACAGGCCGCCATCTCGTAAATGGCGTTGGGTCCGGTCACACGGGCAGCATGCCCTGCCTCTCCTTCGGTTTCCAGCTTGAGGATGAGCAGCCCTTTTTGTGCGGCGCACGGGTGCAGCATGGTCGGTTCGCCGATCAGTGCGGCGTCGGGGCGCTCAATTTTCTGGCGCAGCCGGAACATTCCGTTGTTTTCTCCTGCACTTTCTTCGCACACGGTCACGGCAAGGGATACCCGTCCGGGCGGTTTGTAGCCCGATTTTGCAAGATTCAGCAGGGCCATCAGCATGCAGCTCACCGGACCCTTTGCGTCGGTGCTTCCCCGCCCGTATATGCGGCCTCCTTTTTCAATCGGATCAAACGGATCTCCAACGTGCCGGACGGACGGCGGCACCACATCGGAGTGGGAGTTCATGAACAGCCACGGACGTCCGTTTCCCAGATGAAAGATGAGATTGTCCTCGTGACGCTCGATCTCCAGCAGGCCGGTCGCGGCGACCTGCTCCTCAAGCCAGTCCACCAGATCCCGCTCCTCTGTACTGACGCTGGGAAAGCGAATCAGCTGTTTCAGCAGCTCGGTGACCGGTATTTCGTGAATTTTCTTCATGTTTGGTTATGAATTACTGCTTCTGCCTGGACATCAGTGGTTGTCGTCCAGCAGCCGGGTGCCTCCACCGGCAGCCAGCGTGCCGGCATTGGCCAAAACAACCGACGCCAACCCTTTGTCCAGCGCTTCAAAAGCCGTGAGCAGCTTCGGTTTCATTCCGCCGGTGATCCAGCCCTCCTGCAGACCGCGCTGCCAGTCAGCACGCCGCATGACCGGCACCGGCTTCCCTTCACCATCAAGCACTGCCGGCTGATCCATGAGCATGATGAGCTCGCTGACCTGCAGGGCCAGGGCAATCCGGATGGAAAACGTGTCTGCATTGATGTTGAGAATGCCGTATTCCGGCGACCACGTAAGACAGCCGATCACCGGCACATAGCCGCCCTTGAGCAAATGATCCACCAACGTACGGTCTACGGACTCCATCTCACCTACCAACCCGAAATCAACAGGCTCCCCGTCAACGTCCAGCGGGGGACGACGAAATGCCGTTGTCAGCTCGCCGTCAATTCCGCTGATTCCTACCGACGAAATATCGTTGTCTCGCAGAAACGCCACCAGTTCCCTGTTGGCCCTGCCGCCGACCGTGTATAGCAGGACTTCCCGTGCATGTTCATCGGTGATGCGCCGGCCGGCCACCTGGTGCACCGGCAGATTCAACCGCTTGCTGAGTTCGTTTATCTGCTTTCCGCCTCCATGGACCAGTACCACCTGGTCACCGCCAATACGGCGGGCATGGACATATTCGGCCAGCTTGCCCATTGCATCGGTATCGGCAACAACGTTTCCGCTGAGTTTTATCAGGATTCTGCTCATGGTTGCAACCTCATCAGTTTCATCAGCACCGCTTTCTGTGCATGCAGGCGGTTCTCGGCCTGATCGACATGGATGGCATCGGGGCCATCAAGCACCTTGTCGGTAACAACGACATTTCGTCGCACCGGCAGGCAATGCATGAACGCAGCGCGGTTGGTGAGGGACATCATTTTCGTGTCGATGGTCCAGTTTCCGTATGCCATCGTCCGCAATTCGTTCTCGGCAGCCGGATCGCGATAAGCCAGTGGCGCCGCCCAGGATTTGCCGTAAACGATATCGGCATCACGGAATGCCACCCCCTGGTCATGTTCCACACTGAAACGGCCCCCGTTGTTGGCGGCATGGGCCTGCACCTGATCCAGAACCGCATCGGGCAGTTTCATTTCAGGCGGACATGCAAGGGTCACATTCATGCCAATACGCGCGGCGATTTCCAGCGCACTGTTCGGAACGGCCATGGGCAGCGGCTTGGGATGCGGCGCCCAGCTCAAAACGAATTTTCGACCCTCCGGCCGGCCTTCAAATCGCTCCAGCATGGTAAGCCCGTCCGCCAGCGCCTGGCAGGGATGTTCCCTCGCGCTTTCCATGTTGACAACCGGCACGGAGGCATATCGGACGATATCCTCCAGCAGCCGGTCCTCCAGATCCTCGTCCAGATCCTTCATTCCGGCAAAAGCCCGCACCCCGATCAGGTCCACATAGCGTGAAATGACCTGCACCGCCTCTTTCAGGTGTTCGGTGCGGTCACCATCCATCACCACGCCGGTGCGTGTCTCGAAAGTCCAGACACCCTGTCCGGGCTGGATGATGGATGTGCCTGCGCCCAGGTGCACGGCCGCCGTTTCGAACGAGATGCGGGTTCGCAGTGACGGGTTCAGGAAGATCAGTCCGATGGTTTTTCCAGCAGCCACCGGTTCCCGGAAGTCATCTTGCTTGAGGTTGCGGGCATGGCGAAGCAACTCCCGCAGGGCGGCATCGTCCCGGTCGGAAAGGTGGATGAAATGTGCGGTTCTGTCAGTGAGGGATGTCGTCATGGTTGTATCGAATCTTCAGGCCCGGGCCTTTCGTAAATATGTCGCTGCATATCGCTTGCCGGTAACTTTATGGATGTGGGCGGATGCCGCCGCTCCGTCCGCCCCCGGTACCTTCATCAGAGAAGGGACGGCGGAAATGTCAATCCTGTCTCCTCGGGCCAGTCCATCATCAGGTTCAGGTTCTGGACGGCCTGTGAGGCGGCGCCCTTCAGCAGGTTGTCGATGGCCACACCCACGACAACCCGGCGGCCCTGCTGCACCCATCCGATATCAGTAAAAGCACTCCCGACCACCTCTTTGAGTTCGGGCAGCCCTTCTTGCAGCCGCACCAGCGGCGCATTGTAATACTCCTCTTCCAGCAAATCTCCGGCGCGCCTTTCCTCCAAAAGAGTGAAAGTGATGGTCATCCATATGCCGCGCACAAAAGGACCGGATACCGGCACAAACCGTACTTCCGGCAGGCTCCTGCCATCGGGTTTGAATCCGTCCGCCCCGGCTCCAGTCACCCCGGCACCTGTCGCCGACGGGGTTTCGCCAGAACCTGCCTGCGAAACTCCCAGCTGATGGGCAAGAGTCTGGTTTACTTCACCAATGTGCTGATGCGCATATACCTTGTACGCTTTCACGTTGCCAAAACGGCTGGAAAAGTGGGTCCCGGCCGATGGCGACGCTCCGGATCCCGATGAACCGGTAATGCCGGTCACATCGCAGGAGTCCACCAGGCCGGCCTTGGCAAACGGCAGCAGCCCCAGCTGAATGGCGCTGGCAAAACAGCCCGGATTCGAAATATGGTCGGCCCTGCGGATGTCGTTGCGGTACCATTCCGTGAGGCCGTAAACAAAGCGTTCGATTAGTTCGGGGTGGGGATGCGTCCATCCATACCACTTCTGGTAGGCCGCCGGGTCGTGCAGCCGGAAATCCGAACTCATATCCACAATGCGCCCCTTGTAGCCGGCATCGAACAGCGTTTTGGCCGCTTCTGCAGATTTACCGTGTGGAAGCCCCAGAAATATTGCGTCCGAGTCGTCCGAGGCCAGCTCCTCAAAAGAGAGGATCGGCAGGTCCACAAGCGCCTCCATACCCCTGTACTGGCTGGAAAACGCCGTCCCGGCCGATTTGCTGCCATAGAGACGGGTCAGGTTCACTTTCGGATGTCCGTGGAGAATGCGAATGGCCTCCATGCCGGTGTACCCGCTTGCTCCTGCAACGGAGATGGAAATGGTATCACTCATAGGAACGGCTCTTTTTTGGTGGGTGCGGCAAAGGTGATCTCGGCGACCATGTCCCCGAGTTTCTTCGGATCGGCTACTGCATTGACGGCACGGATGCCGAGGGTGTTCTGGATGAACTGGATTCCGACCAGGTTGTCGGTGACCGGACCGGTGATGATGGATATGGCACTTGTGTACCGCTTGCGGAAAAAGTGGTCGGCGGACCAGCATCCCATGAAATCCTGCGCCGCAACCACATGCGTGCGCGTGAACTGCATGAGCTCCTTGTCCATGAGCAGACTGTCCACCCCGTAAGCCCCGATGATCCCGTCGCCGAATTCCAGCACGATGGCATCCGGATTGAATTCATTCAGGTACCTGATAAGCCCCTTGGCCATCGGGAGGATGTTCTTTCCGGTAGTGGATACGAGTCCGGCCATGCCAAAGTGTGCCGAAGCAATGGCCCCGTTCTCCTTCATCTCGCGAGTATCACGCATGAGTGATGCGCCTGTCAGTTTGGCGGCAGCAACCTTGTAACCTTTCGCGGAGAGCTGGCGAACGATCATGGTTGCGGCCATCGTCTTTCCGACGTGCATGCAGGTACCGGTCACGGCAATCAGCGGGACACTTTCCGTGAGGTTGTAGGCCCACTCAATGGCAAAATCCTGGATGCAGGCGTGTTTGTAAATGCCCCCATCACCTTCGCCATCTGCTATCATCACGGCGCCCAGCACCTCCACCCTCATGGCCGGACCGTGATCGGGATGCGGCGACTGGCAGCTCCCGACGATGCCGCCCATGTTGAGGATGTGGAGGATGTCGCCCTTCTTTATGGAGCGGGGAATGATACCGCTGTAACCGCGCAGTGCCTGCCGCTCTCCAAGCGCCCCAACAACGATCTGGTCCTTTCCATAAGGAATGATGACGCCTTCGCTGGTTTCAATCTGGTTGTAGCGATCTTTCGTATCAAGTGTTTTTACTGCAACCAGATAGCCTTCTTCAGCTACTATATTTGGAGCCAGCTTCACCGTTTGGCTCAGCTTGACGGAAGCCGAACTTGAGGCGATGATATCCGTTTTTATTTCTGTATGTCCCATATGATTTAACGTACGTAGGCGTGTATTACCGTGTTTTCTTGTAGAGTTGTGTCCGAATGCTGTAAAGTTTGGAGAATGCCTTGGCTTCGCTGCCGTCCCATCCGCTGGTTTCCTCGCCGTACTTGGCTACATCGCTGTTCATGATATTGTAAGGGGAGGTTGCCTTGAGTGGAAACAGGCTGCCGCGGCAAGCGTAAAGCGTCACCTCGCCGGATACCCGCGCTTGGGTAGAGTTGAAAAAGGC
>SKNT01000082.1 GCA_007120385.1 Balneolales bacterium | reverse complement strand
CAAAAAAACACCTCAATCCTGAAAAGCATCTGGACAGCCTCGGCCTTTGCTGTAGTGGCTGCCCTTGGCCTGCAGGCCTGTGAAGCCGAAACCGACGAAATCCGGCTCGGCTATGTCCTTTGGGATTCTGAAATCGCATCCACCCATGTGGTGGCGGCCATCATTGAAGATGAGTTGGGACATGATGTCAACCTGACGGCCGTCGATGCCGGGCCGATGTGGACCGGCATGGCACGTGGTGACTTTGACGCCATTGTTGCCGCCTGGCTGCCGGGTACGCACGCGGCCTACCTGGAACAGACCCAGGACGATATCGTCAACCTCGGGCCCAATCTGGAAGGGGCCAAAATCGGCTGGGTTGTTCCCGCATACGTTCCGGTTAACAGCATCGAGGAACTGAATGACTATGTGGATGAGTTCGGCGGCCAGATTACGGGCATTGACCCCGGTGCCGGACTTATGGCGGCCAGTGAAGAGGCCGTCGAGGCCTATGATCTGAACTTCAACCTGCTCTCGGGTTCTGACGCCGCCATGACGGCAGCCCTGGAACGGGCCATTGACCGCGAAGAGTGGATTATTGTCACCGGCTGGACTCCGCACTGGAAGTTTGCGGCCCATGACCTGAAATACCTCGAAGATCCGCAGATGGTGTTCGGCGATGCCGAGCATATTGCTACCATTGTAACCCCGGATCTGGAAGAACGCCATCCGGATGTGTTCAGCTTCCTGGACAATTTCTTCTGGACGCCGGAAGAGATGGGTGAAGTGATGATCTATATCGAGGAGGGCATGGAGCCCTTTGATGCCGCACGGCAGTGGATCTCCGATAATCCGGATCGCGTCCGCGAGTGGGTCAACTGAAGCCTCAATTAGAATGAAAAGCATGGTGCACCCTGACCGGGTGCGCCATTTTTTATCTCTGCCGGCTGGGGCGAGTCAGTTGCCTGAAAAATGGGCTGACAAAAAGTACGGTCGTCCGGCATGACAATATGCAATCAAACAGCACCTTATGAGCGACATAATTACGGTCAGAAATCTGTACAAGATATTTGGTGACAAGCCCAAAGTTGCCATCAAGGCCCTGAAAGAGGGCATGTCAAAAGATGACATTCTCCGCAAGCACAAACAGATCGTCGGAGTGCAGGACATCAACTTCTCGGTGCAGGAAGGAGAAATTTTTGTGCTGATGGGATTGTCCGGCAGCGGCAAGTCGACCCTGCAGCGGCTGATAAACCGCTTGCATGAGCCCACCAGCGGTGAAATCGTCATCAAAGGCACGGATATCGTCAAACTCAACATGAAAGATCTGCGGGAATTCCGGCAGAAGAACTTCTGCGGAATGGTGTTCCAGAATTTCGCCATCCTGCCTCACCGCACGGTACTGGGCAATGTGGAATTCGGCCTGGAACTTCAGGGCGTGGACAAAGAGGAGCGTCAGGAAAAAGCCCGAAAGATTATCCGGCTGGTCGGCCTTGAAGGAAACGAAGAGAACTACCCGTCACAGCTGTCGGGGGGGATGCAGCAGCGTGTTGGTCTGGCGCGCGGCCTTGCTGTGGACGCAGACATTCTGCTTATGGACGAGGCCTTCAGTGCGCTGGATCCGCTGATCCGCCGGCAGATGCAGGACGAATTGCTGGAATTGCAGTCCCGGATGAAGAAAACCATCCTTTTTGTCACCCACGACCTGGACGAGGCCTTCCGGCTTGGCGACCGCATCGCCATCATGAAAGACGGCCTCATCGTTCAGATGGGCACCGCTGAGGAGATTATTTCAAAGCCTGCGGATGACTATGTGAAGACATTTGTGGAAGACATGGACCGGTCGGCCGTGCTCACGGCCGGCACCATCATGCTGCCGGTCAAGGAGCGGGCTTTCACCGGAGACGGCCCCCGCACCATTCTGCGCAAGATCAGAAGGTTCGGCCTTTCGGGAATCCTCGTGACGGATTCCAAGAGACACCTCCAAGGGTATATCATAGCCAAAGAGCTTGCAGAGTATGTCGAGAAAAACAAGGGCAAGGAGGACCTCAAAATGGATCCGTCGCTGGTGCGGGAAGCGTTGCACGTGGATCGCGACATGCCCCTCAACGAAGTGATCAATATCTACCAGGAAGCGGACTACGGTCCCATTGCCGTGGTTGATGCCGGACAACGGCTTGAAGGGGTCATCGTACGTGGAGCCATTATCGCGGCCCTGTCGGAAGGGTATGAAGTGGAACTGAATGATTCTTCCGAACCCACTGAGTCTACCGAATCCCGTGGCCCCAGTGAGTCCAGTAAGTCCAGTGAATCTCATGCCCCCCCGGATGCCTCTGCATCCAGCCGTCCCGGGGATTGATTCCAGCTGCCGCTTCCGGGAGGAAACGGGGGCTCCCGGTGAAACTCCGACGTTTCCGGTCTCATAGTCAAACCCTGCCAACAACATCCCAAATTACCATCCAAACTGAGCCATGTTACCATTCCGAATTCCCATCAGAGACTGGATATCCACTGCCGTCGATTATCTGGTCAGTGAATATGCCGCAGTATTTGACGCTTTCAGCGCGCTGGTCTACTTTCTGGTAGACAATTTCAAAGACGGGATGATGTACCTGCATCCCCTGGCGCTCATCATCGTAATTGCAGCCATAACTCTCAAAATGGCTGGCTGGCGGGTGGCACTGTTTGCCGTACTGGGCCTGATGCTGTCTGAAAACATCGGCTTGTGGAGAGCTTTTGTGGAAACACTTGCCCTGGTGCTCACAGCCGAGCTGCTGGTCATGGTTGTTGGCCTGCCGCTTGGCGTGTTTGCCGCGCGAAATGACAGGTTCCACTCAATCATCCGCCCTGTCCTTGATTTCATGCAGACCATGCCGGCGTTTGTATATCTCATTCCGGCCGTTATGTTTTTCGGGCTCGGACTGGTGCCCGGGGTGGTGGCCACGTTTGTGTTTGCACTTCCGCCGCTGATTCGCCTTACCAACCTTGGCATCCGCCAGGTTCCCAAAGAACTTGTGGAGGCGGCCGATGCCTTCGGGGCAACGGGTTCGCAGAAGCTGTTCAAGGTGCAGATCCCGGTGGCCATGCCCACCATTATGGCCGGTGTCAACCAGTCCATCATGCTCGGGCTGTCCATGGTTGTCATTGCCGCCATGATTGGTGCCGGCGGACTCGGGGAAGATGTGCTGCGCGGGATACAGCGACTGCAGGTTGGACAGGGTTTTGAGGCCGGACTGGTCGTTGTGATCATGGCCATTATCCTGGATCGCATTACAGCCGGGCTGGGAGAACAGCGTTCCACTACCTGAGTGGCCACGTCCCCCGGATCAGGCCCGTTTGAAGCTGGTTAATAAAATTGGTATGTTCTGTGAATTGCAAAGCAGGATATGTCCGACGCAGGCTGATTTCGAGCGGGAGGCAGCATGGTCAATCCCAAAATATCCTGGGTTCTGAAGTCTTCAGGATTCCGATGATTAGTAACCAATCAAAGGAGGATTAATGTCGTTCCATAAAAAATTGGGGCTGGATGTCAATCCCTATATCTTTTTCATTTCACTTGCCGCCATCCTCACCTTCCTGTTTTTCGGGGTGTTTGCAACCGAGGCCACCGGCCGGGTTTTTGACCTTATCCAGGGTTTCATTGTGGGCCAGCTTGGCTGGTTTTACATCATCTCCGTCGCTGTTTTTCTACTTTTCGTGGTATTTCTGTTTTTCAGCCGGTTCGGGAAGATCAAACTGGGACCGGACGATTCCGAACCCGACTACAGTTACGCCTCCTGGTTCACCATGCTCTTCAGCGCCGGCATGGGCATCGGGCTGGTCTTTTTCAGCGTGGCCGAGCCGGTAATGCACTACCTTGCACCGCCAACCATGGAGGGGGAAACCATGGAGGCCGCACGCGAGGCCATGCGCTTGACCTTCTTCCACTGGGGTGTGCATCCGTGGGCCATTTACATCATCGTCGGGATGTCGCTGGCCTATTTTCACTTCAGGAAAGGACTGCCGCTATCCATCCGCTCCGCTTTTTATCCCCTGCTGGGTAAAAGGATTTACGGGTGGATGGGCAACACCATTGACATCCTGGCCATTTTCGGGACCAAATTCGGGGTGGCCACTTCCCTTGGCCTGGGCGTGATGCAGATCAATGCCGGATTGCAGTACTTGTTTGGCATCGGGATTTCCACCAACATCCAGATTGCCCTTATTCTGGGAATTACCGCTATTGCAACCATTTCGGTGGCTCTGGGGCTGGACAAGGGAATCCGGGTGCTCAGTAATTTCAACATGACCGTTGCCATCGGGCTGATCCTTTTCGTGTTTATTACCGGTCCGACGATCTATTTGCTGAATGCCACCGTGGAAAACACTGGCTATTACCTGCAGAACCTGATCCAATCCACGTTCTGGCTGGGCACCTTCGATGAAGGAGCTTACGGCTGGCTCGGGGGGTGGACGCTCTTTTACTGGGGATGGTGGATCGCCTGGTCGCCGTTTGTCGGAATGTTTATCGCCCGAATCTCCCGGGGGCGCACCATTCAGGAGTTTATTGCCGGTGTGCTGCTGGTTCCGACCGCATTCACCTTTATCTGGCTTACCGTTTTCGGCAACACGGCGCTCAATATGGAAATGTTCGGTGACGGCGGCATAGCCGGCCTGGACACCGAGCAGATGCTGTTTGCAATGCTGGACGGGCTTCCGCTGGCTCAGATCAGCTCCATAGCCGCCACGCTGGTCATCATCACGTTTTTTGTGACCTCGTCTGACTCGGGTTCGTTGGTCATCGACATGCTGGCTTCAGGCGGCAATCCGAATCCCCCCGTTGGTCAACGTATTTTCTGGGCGATTTCCGAGGGTGCCGTAGCAGCTGTGCTTCTGCTTGCCGGCGGACTTATGGCCCTGCAGACGGCCGCCATCTCTACCGGGTTGCCGTTCACTTTGATCCTGCTTCTGATGTGTCTGAGTCTTTACAAGGGACTGAGCAAGGAAGGAACCGAAAAACTGGTGCGCAGGAAAACATTTACCAAGAAATCGAAGCAGGCAACCGATGAACAAACCGGTAAGGATGATAAATCCTGAACAAATTACATGATGACCAATCCTTGAAACAAGAGGTTACATTATGAGTGACTGGAAGAAAGAATTGAAAGAGTTGTTTGACGATGAACATCAGAGCAGGGTTCGGAAGCAGGTGGAATCGGAGGGCAAAACCCGTATAAAACGATTCGTCACCGAAGTTGTGGAACCGGCTTTCGAAGAGATTGCGGAGGAACTTAAGGAGTATGACCGGGATATCGATGTGGAGATAGAGAAGCTGGCGGCCACCATTCGCGTGTACTACGAGGGGCATGAGGAGTTCTACTTCTCCATTCGCTCGCGTCCCTACAAAAAGAAAGAATTCTCTTTTCCGGTTTTACCTCTCAAGGATGACAAGGGTGATATTTATCGTGCGGAAGTGTACCTTAAGGACGGTCCGCTCTACCACGATGTGACCAACTACAGCAAGGAACAGATAATCCGGGGGTTTCTGCATGAGTATAAAAGACACATGCAATGGAACCAGTAATCTGAATTTGCTGCCAGTCAGAAACCTTACTCCATCCTTATTAGCAGCAGATGCTCCGACCTGTGATCCGTTTTATCAAACGCTGGCTGCCGGGCCGCGATGAAGTCCGCCATCCGGGACGATTTGCCCGCCAGTCGGTGGCCATGCTGCGTCGCGAGTATCAGGGAAAACCGTTGGAGGAGGAGCTTGTGAACCCGGATCCCATCCTGCAATTTGAATCCTGGTTCGAAGAGGCAATGCGCGTAATCCGCGATGACCCGAATGCCATGGTTGTTTCCACCGTGGATGAGCAGGGGTGCCCGTCGGCCCGCACTGTGCTTCTCAAGGGATTCAATGAGGAGGGATTCATCTTCTACACCAACTATGAAAGCCGAAAGGGCCGGCAGATTTTGACCAATCCGAATGTGGCGCTAACCTTTCACTGGCCGGATCTCATGAGGCAGGTCTGCATCGAGGGAATGGCCGGGAAGACGCCCGAAAGTCAGTCAGACGCCTATTTCCGGAGCCGGCCGGCCGGGAGCCGCATCAGTGCCGCTGCCTCGCCCCAGAGCCAGGTGGTGGCATCGCGGCGGGAGCTCGAAGATCGGGTGCGGGAATTGGAGGAAGAGTACCGGGACCTGGATGCTATTCCACGACCGGCACACTGGGGGGGGTATCTGGTTCGTCCGGAGCGTATCGAATTCTGGCAGGGCAGGGTCAACCGCCTGCATGACCGGATCTGCTATACCCGGAAACCGGAAGGGGGATGGGAATTCAGGCGTCTGGCGCCGTGAGTCCGGCCAGCGGTCATACCCAATCTGAGGACTGAATCGTGGACTGAATCGTGGAATGAATCGTGGACTGAATCGTGGACTGAATCGTGGGCAAACAGCGGGCCCCTGAGGCGGTCACTCCCCGGAATAGATGCATCCGGTGGTGCATGTCTCCATGACTTCGATGCGTGTCAGTTCAGGCAGTAGCGGCCTGGTCTTTTGCCAGATCCAGCGGGCGAGACTTTCGCTTGTGGGATTTTCAAGCCCTTCAATGTCATTGAGGACATAATGGTCCAGCTGCAGATAAACCGGTGAAAAGGCCTTCTTAATATCGGCAAAATCCTTGATCCACCCGATGTGGGGATCCACCTTGCCGCTGATGTACAGACGCACGCGGTAGGAATGCCCGTGCATCCGCCGGCACTTGTGGTCTTCGGGAAGGTTGGGCAGGAAATGGGCTGCTTCGAATTGAAATTCCTTGTATATCTCCATGACATTCTTTTTAGGTGCACCCAAAGATACGGAAAACGCAGCCGACGGAAAACTTCACGCCCGCATTAATGCCGGACGGATTGCTACCGTTTCTTGAGCCGGTCCTTGAGCAGTTCACCGGCAATGCGCGTAAAGTCGTATTCGGTGACGATGCCGACCAGCTTGCTTTTCTCAATTACCGGAAGGCTAGAGATGTCGTTGTGCTGCATGATCCCGATCGCATCCACCGATGTGGTGTCCGGAGTTACGGTGACCACTTCGCGGTCCATGATGTCGCTGACCGAGACATTGGTGTGATCCAGGTTTTTGGCGATGATGTTGTTGAGGGTGCTGATCATGGTCTTGTAGGTGACCATGCCCACCAGCTGGTGATCATCGTTTTCCACCGGGATGTGCTTGATGCTTTGCCATTCCATTACGTTGGCAGCCAGATCAATGATGTCGTCCTCTTTGAGCGTGTAAATGTCGGTGGTCATGAACTGTCCGACCGTCGCAAATGCTTTTTCCCAGCGGTTTTTGCGCAGGACGGTTGCCTTGGGCCACAGGTGGACCGGTTTGCCTGATTTCTGGTGCTTGAGTGTGGCATCGGCCAGGGCGGTCATTTTTTCATTGCGGCTCCAGGTGTCTTCCAGATGATGGAAGGATTCAAGCTGCCATATGGCACCATTCTGTCGCTTTTTTGTCCGCTCGTGGATGATTTCGAGGTAGTGATCGATGTCTTCCTGTGCCAGGTTGTGCTGTGAAAGGCCCTCTTTTGCAAGGGGAACCAGTTCGTTCATGATCAGATCCTGCACCGGCCAGGTGCTGCCATCGAGCCACGTGATCTGTGAATGGAGGCCGCGTCGCGCCGTACTCATGAAGTTGCTCTCGACCTCCTTGAAGGGGATGAGTTTGGTGATGTCACTGTACTGGGTGGAGACGCCGGCCATGAGTCCCAGCCAGAAGGCGGCATTGGCCACTTCATCCACTACGGAGGGACCGGAAGGAAGCACCCGGTTTTCAATGCGCAGGTGCGGTTTCCCGCCGGTGATCCCGTAACAGGGGCGGTTCCAGCGGTAGATGGTGCCGTTGAACAGCTGAAGGGCTTCCAACTTGGGGATGCGGCCCTTGTCCAGTGCCTCGAATGGATCCTCGATGTCATCAATGGCAAAAAGTACCCGAAAGCGCGTGATGTCCTCCTGAAAAATTTCCATGACGGACTCTTCGACCCATCGCGAACCGAACTGCACACGCGGTTTGCGTTCGTGCACGAAGTCCTGGGCTCTCCGATTGTCGATGGATTGCTGGAAAACGGCAATGCGCGTTTCGTGGAACAGCTGCTTGCCGAAAAGAAACGGGGAGTTGGCGGCTGCGGCAAGGACCGGTGCGGTTACCAGCTGGGCAATGTTGTGAAGCCGGGCAAAATCTTCCTGCGATACCTGGAAATGGATCTGGAAGCTGGTGTTGCATGATTCCATCATCACCGAGTCGTGCTTGACATGCAGTTCATCGGCCCCCTTGATCTTGAGCTCATGCTCGGCGCCGCGCATCCGGGTCAGTGCATCATTGAGCATGTAGTAACGCGCCATGGGAGTTATGTTGTCCATGCCGAGATCCGACTTGCGGATGGTTGTGAGGCTGCCCATGAGAATGATGTCGCCTTCATATTTTTCAGCGGCCTCGCGGATCTTGCCGATGCCGTTGTTGAGCTGCTGTTCCAGGTCATTGAGGCAGCGCCCGCCAAAGGTGAGCGGATCCAGATTGAACTCCAGGTTGAACCGTGCCAGTTCGTATGTGAACCGCGGGTCGTCGATATCTTCTACGATTTTGGTATTGACGGGATGAGGCCGGCTTGCCCGGTCAATGATGAAGACCTCCTGCTCGGCACCGATTCGCTTGGTGTCCCGCTCGAACATGTCGTCGGCGAGCATCTGCTCCAGCGCCTTCATGTCGCGGATCAGGTACTTGGTGAAAGCACGGAGTTTTTCCGGCTGCTGGGCATTGGATGGATTTTCCATGGATCCGGAGTGTGTGTTGGGATACCGTTGTCGCAGACCTCAGGCAGATTTTTTGAAATGCGGCGTCTACAACTCGCCGTGTTCCTTGCCAATCGGGTCGTCCATTTTCGGATTGATACTGAGAACGGCCGTTTTTACCAGCCGAAGCACATTTGCGGCTGTACTTCCCAGTCTCAGGTAATTCAGACCGGTGTGTCCCAGAGTGGACATGATCACCATGCTGTACTTTTTCTGGTTGGTCAGGTGCACTATGGCTTCATGGATCGATGATTTGACTGGAAGCGCCTCTGCAGTTACCTTGTCGCGGATATCTTCAAGATGCTCTCCCGCCCACTCGTCAAGCCGTTTCTGCCGTTCGGCAACCTGGTCCTCGAATGAGCTGATCTTGTCAAATTGCGATAGGTTGACAAGGTGCACAAGATGGATATGCGCATAGGTTTTTTTCACAAATGCCTTGGCGTAGTCAAATGCTTCCAGTGAGTTGTCGGAGAAGTCCGTGGTTAGCAGGATGTCCGTAAGCGGCTTGATTTTCGAATCTTTTTCAACCAGCAGCACCGGTGCCTTGCTGAAACGCACCACGCGTTCCGTTACCGACCCCAGGAAAAGACGGGAAAAGCCGGACCGGCCATGTGAGGTCATCACCACCAGGTCGGCCTCCTCCGACTCCTCCATGATAATTTTCCAGGGCTTGCCCTTCCGGACCACCACCGGCTCCAGATTATCCTCATCTGCATATTGCAGCACTTTTGCCTCGAACTCCTTTTCAATATCCGCAATCTGCCGCGATGCCTTCGGGGTGACTGGAAAGCTGGCACTTTCTTTTTCAGGCTGATAGACATGGAGTGGCAGAATCGTGCCATCCAGGACATCGGCGAGGTAATTTGCCGATTCAAAAGCGATCAGGCTCAGGTCCGACAGGTCGGTCGGGACGAGAATTCTGGGGTTTTCCATATGATATGGTTGTGGCGTTTATTCGAAGTTTTGCTGGTAATAAAGGGATGATGTCCGAAATAACAGATTTTTTGCGGATAAATCCAATTGTATTGGTCAATTCGGAAAAACGGGCATGAAGCAGGAAGGCATTATCGCCCATGCAGGGGCAAGGCATTGCTAGCAGTGGTGTTGCGTGCCTGTGAGGCGCCGGGTTGCCATTTATACGGTTCGGGAATAGCGGACTTTTTTTTCCGTGTCGGCGTAATAGGCGTCAAATGCCGAGGCGATGTTTCTCAGGAACATCCTTCCGGTGTCGGTGACACGGAGGCCGCCGGGTGTCCATTCAATGAGGCCGTCCCCCGCCATATTTTCGAGAGGTGCAACGGCATCGCCGAACCAGGAGCGGGCATCAATATTCCATTGCCTTCCAATGGCATCGAAATCGAGCTCCAGATCACACATGAGCCGCATGATGGTGTGTCGCCGTATGCGGTCATCTTCGGTCAGGAAGTAATTTCGATGCCAGGGGTGCTGACCGTTGTCAATGCGCCGGTGGTACTCGTCCAGATCCTTGACCGATTGCAGGTACCCGTCGCCGATCTGTGAAATGGATGACATGCCGAAGCCGTAAATATCGGTATCGGCGCGTGTACTGTAGCCCTGAAAGTTACGCTGAAGCGTTCCGTTCCGGCGGGCCTTCGAGAGATCGTCTTCTGTCCTGGCAAAATGGTCCATGCCGATATAGCTGTAGCCGGATCCGGTCAGATTGGCTATCATCATCTCCAGCATGGCAAACTTCTCATGCGCATCAGGCATGGGCTGGCGGTCCAGCAGCTTTTGAGAGGGCATCATCCAGGGAACATGTGCATAGTGGAAGATGGCAAAACGGTCAGGATCCAGTGTTTTCACGGCCTCAAGCGTTTCCTCAAAACTGCTGCGTGTCTGAAGCGGAAGCCCGTAGATCAGGTCGACGTTGATGCGTCGTATGCCGGCTTCACGCAGCCAGCGGACGACCTGTTCGTTGATCTCCATGGGCTGGATGCGGTTGATGGTTCTCTGCACATCCTCCCTGACGTCCTGGATGCCGATGGATGCACGGTTGCAGCCGATTTCCGCAAGTGCCCGGACGTGGTCCTCTGTGAGCCGCCGCGGATCGATTTCCACAGCAAACTCCATTTCTTCTTCGAACGGGAACAGGTCACGGATGATGCGACCTGTTTCCCGGAGTTCGTCGGGAGTCAGAAAAGTAGGTGTCCCGCCGCCGAAATGGAGTTGAGCGACGCGGTTGCCGGAGTTCATGCGTGCTTTCATTCCTTTCATCTCGGCAAAAAGCCGCTTCAGGTAGGCGGCGCTATCACCTTCACGGCGTGTGATCACTTTCGTACAGCCGCAATACCAGCACAGGGACGCACAGAACGGGATATGGATGTACAGAGAGAGCGGCCGCGGGACTTCGTTCCGGTCGTCAATGAGTTGCATGGCACGTTTCGGGTCCTCCATCTCCCGAAAATGCGGTGCCGGCGGGTAGGAAGTATACCTGGGGGCCTGCCGGCTGTATTTGCTTACAAGGTGATGACGAGAAACCATCGGAAGTCCGGTGAATGGAACCGGTAATTTGTGTTTGTTCCAAAATGTGTGGCCAACGGTGCTGGAACCGCATGTCCAATAATACGATTTTGACGGATAAATATTTGATTTGGCAAACCCAGGTCAAGCCGGCTTCATTTTCCCTTAATATCTTAAGACGAAATTGAAAACTGAGTCGTTTTTGTTGTAAGAATATGATTATATAAAGAGTTGCAAACCGGTGTCAGTGTTACCGGGCTTAATGCGCTCAATTATGAAAGCGATTCCAAAAAAGATGCATAACCTTGCGTCTATTTTTTGTATTTTTTTTTGATTCGACATGAATAAGAACCTGTTGACAACTTCCGGATTCCGAAATTTTTGATTAATATGGTTTCTTTACAGAAAGCCAGGGAGTAGAAATTATGAGTATTTCAGATCGAAGAAAACTGCATATACTAGAGCGAAAAAGCCCGAAAGTAAATCTGCACAAGTACTATATGATCAATCTGCAGATTGGTTTTATTGTTACTCTGATCCTGCTGATTACCCTGTTCCGTGTGAACCTGCAACCTACCGGTGAGTTCGAAATCGTGGAGGTTGACCAGGAAATAATCGAGATGGAAGAGATCGTTCAGACCGAGCAGGAAATCACCCCTCCTCCGCCCCCGCGTCCGCCTTCACCGGAACCGGTGCCTGATGATGAGATAATTGAAGATGCCTTTTTCGATCTGGATACGGAAATAGATCTGGATGCCCCGCTTGACATGCCACCACCCCCGCCTCCGACAGACGATGAAGAAGAGGAAGAGCCCGAAGTGTTCACGATTGTTGAGGACATGCCGGAACTGATCGGTGGGATGCAGGCCATTTACGAGCATCTTCGCTACCCTGAGATAGCCCGCAAAGCCGGAATCGAAGGACGCGTTGTGGTGCAGTTCATCATCGACGAAGAAGGCAACGTGGTGGATCCGGTTGTTGTCCGTGGTATTGGCGGCGGTTGTGACGAAGCGGCCATTGAAGCCGTCAAGAAGGTACGGTTTACTCCCGGCCGCCAGAGAGGCCGTGCCGTGAAAGTACGCTACTCACTTCCAATCACGTTCCGTCTTTCACAGTAGAGGCTCCCGCCATTTGATGCATAGGGACTTTAAAGGCACTATTCCGGTTTGCCCGGAATGGTGCCTTTTTCATTGGAGGGGAATGCGTTGCCGGCTGTTGATTTTTTCCATGAACACTTCTCATATTACAGGGCTCACTATACAGGACCTGATTGTCTGAATTTGGTCCGGCTTTTTACTGCTATTTCATGACTTGCAGGACAAAAAACACAAAAAATGATTCCGCGGATCTGCCAGATGCAGGCCAACTTGAACGACAGTTGGAGACGGTTGCCTCTTTGGCAGAGCTTTTTCTGAAAGGGGAAGATATTGAAAAAGTCTACGACCTGGTTTCCGGAAAGATTACGGAGGTGCTGCAGCTGGATGGCTGCCTGGTCCTGGAAATGAATAACAGGGAAGACGAGGAATCCTACCATCTGTTTTCAGCCTGCGGCTTCTGCGACCTGAAACAGCTGGAGTCGACGAAATGGCCGGACAATGCCCAGCTGCAGGAGGCGATGGCGTCACCCGGCGTGGTTGCCGTCGAAGAGTTTGGCAACGGCAATACGTTCTCGCCACCGGATCGCGATTGTTTCAGGGAGTTCCGGTCGGGTATGAGCACGCAGATACCGGGCACCCATCAGCCGAGGGGCATTATTGCCGTGTACGACCGTAAGCCCCGCCGCTACAGTGAACAGGAGCAGGCATTCTTGATAACGGTCGCCAATATGCTCGCAGGAGCCCTGACCAGGGAGGAGAACGAAAGCGAGCTCAGGGAGAGCGAAGCGCGCTTCATGGCCATACTCGATACGGCTGTGGACGGTATCATCACCATAGATGCCCGGGGCCGCATCACCCTGTTCAACCAGGCCGCCCAGCAGATTTTCGGCTACAGTGAAGACGAGGTGCTGGGTGAAAACGTCCGCATCCTCATGCCCGAGCCCTACCGTGGAGAACATGACCAGTACCTTCGGGACTATGCGTCGACGGGCAGGAAAAAGATCATCGGCAGCGGCAGGGAGATGACCGGACAGCGCAAGGATGGTAAAACGTTCCCCCTCTATCTGGCGGTTAGCGAGTTCCATGCTGCAGGCGGACGCTCTTACACGGGCATTGTCAGGGATATCAGCAACCAGCGGCGGCTGGAGCAGGAAGTGCTCAGGATAAGCGATCACGAACGCCGCCGGATCGGACAGGATCTGCACGACGGGCTGGGTCAGATGCTGACAGGCATCGGACTGATGAGCCGGAGCCTGAAAAAAATGCTGGAGAATGAAAACTCAAAGGGTGCGGAACAGGCCGCCGAAATCACCCGGCTGATCCGCAAAGCGGACGAGTACGCCAAAAACCTGTCGAGGGGACTGCTGCCCGTGGATTTTGAAGTGCGCGGACTGGTGACCTCACTGGAGCGGCTGGCGGCCAACGCCGAGCGCCTGTTCGGGATCACCTGCCATTTCGCCGAAGACAACCCGCCCGCCTTCCATGACACCACCGTCAACGAACACCTTTTCCGGATCGCGCAGGAAGCAATAAGCAATGCGGTCAAGCATGGCATGGCCGGTGAAGTTACATTGGAACTGTTTGCCACACCTGAGTTTGCCTGTTTGAGGGTCGTTGATGACGGGAAAGGGTTTCCGGCCGACTGGTATGAGAGGAAGGGATCCGGAATGGATATCATGCAGTTTCGCGCCCAGCTTATCGGTGCAAACCTCGACATCAGGAACAGGGAAGAAGGTGGTGCCGAGCTGAGCTGCATCCTCCCGAGAACCGAGGCGGTATACCGGTTGGATGTGGATTGACCCGCAGGGACCGATCCGGTCTGGGGTGGGGAATCGCATCGCATACCGGGAGGCATTCCAGTGGGTGGCAAAAAAGAATGAGAACAGCAATTACCAAGGCAAGAACATGGCAATAGAGATCATCATCGTGGAAGATCATCCGCTCATGCAGAAGGGAATGGAGATGACCCTGAATGCAGAAATTGACATGCAGGTGGTCGGCATGGCCTCCTCCGGGGAAGAGGCGCTTTCGCTTGTGGAAAAAAAACAGCCGAGGCTGGCGATCGTGGATATATCCCTGCCGGGCATGAGTGGCCTGGAGCTGATCAAGATGCTCCGCACACGCCATGATGACCTCCGCATCCTGGTTGTATCGCGCCATGAAGAGGATCTGTTCGCAGAGCGTGCCGTCAGGGCAGGCGCCCAGGGGTATATCATGAAAATCGACGCCGGGGACCAGGTGGTGGACGCCGTGCGGAAAATTGCTGCCGGCGGTATATACCTCAGTGACAAAATCAGCAGCAAGCTGCTCATGAACCTGACATCCGGACATGATCCCGGGGAGAAATCCCCATACGAGCTCCTGAGCGACCGGGAACTCTCCGTGTTCCGTATGATCGGGAAGGGAAGGTCAACGAAGGAGATCGCCGGCCGCATGCACATCTCGTCCAAAACAGTGGACACCTACAAGGCCCGGATCAGGGAGAAGCTGAACATACCTGACGGAGCCGGATTGTTGCAGCAGGCCGTTCAGTGGACAAGGGAGAAAGAGCAGTAACGGATCGGGACTGCCTGATTGTGACCGGGAGTGTAGGGATTTCCCCTACATCGCGGGTAGTGAAAATTCCTATACAACAATCAGGGATATGCCTATTACACGGTACCGTACTTTTATGGATTTTTGGTATGTCCTGATAAAACAGGATCAGGGCAGGCGGCTAATGCCCGCCTTGAATTATCCATGGGGCATCAGGTAAACCAAAATCTTAAAAAGTAACACAATGAAGAAGCTATTACTCCTACTGCTTGCAGTAACTATTTCAGCAACGGTCGCACAGGCACAGTTTATGGGTCCGTTGCAGTACTTTACACCGAACGATCAGACCGGCCTCAACCAGTTTGAAGCACCCAAAACCACCGATGTGGCCTTTGACGGTCTTCGCGTGCGCATTGGCGGCGCCAACACCCTGCAGTTTCAGGGCCTGACCCAGGAAGGGGCATCGGAAAACCTTGCAAATCTTGGATCCAACTTCAATCTGGCAACATCCAACCTCGACCTGGATGTCCAGCTGCACAATGGCCTGCGCATGCACCTGCGCACCTATCTCTCTTCCCGCCACCACTCCGAAGCATGGGTGAAAGGCGGTTATCTGCAGGTTGACCGCCTCGATTTCATCAGCGAAGGGTTCCTTTCCGACCTGATGGACAAAGTCACGATCAAAGTCGGCCACATGCAGATCAACTACGGTGACTCCCATTTCCGCCGCACGGATAACGGTGCCGCCATACTCAACCCGTTTGTGGGCAACTACATCATGGACTCCTTTACTACGGAAGTCGGTGGTGAGGTATACTACCGCGACCGTGGATTCATCGGGATGATCGGTGTCACCAATGGCAAACTGAACCAGAGCACCATCAAATCCGACATCGAAACCAACCCCTCCATTGTTGGTAAACTCGGTTTCGACCGTCAGATCAACCCGGACCTGCGCCTGCGTCTGACCGGTTCCGTCTATCACACTTCCCAGGCCGAGCGTATTTACCTGTACGCCGGTGACCGTGCCGGAAGCCGTTACTACAACGTTGTGGAAGGCGGAGACTACAGCGGTCGCCTGGATCCCGGTTACGCCCTTTCCGGTTTCGCACCGGGTGGACCTGTCGGCGGTGAGATGACGGCCATCATGATCAACCCCTTCGTGAAATTCCAGGGACTGGAGTTCTTCGGCAAGTTCGAAAATATCGCCGGTAAAAGAACCACTGAAGCCGACACGCGCACGTTCAACCAGTATGGCGCCGAGCTGCTCTACCGTTTCGGTCCGACCGAGAACATCTACGTGGGCGGACGCTATAACCTGGTCACGGGCGAAATGGCCAACGGTGATGACATCGAGATAAGCAGAATTAATATCGGTGGCGGATGGTTTATGACAAAGAACGTCCTTGCGAAAATCGAATATGTCACCCAGAACT
>SKNT01000057.1 GCA_007120385.1 Balneolales bacterium | reverse complement strand
GTGTATCCGCTGTTGGTGTAGCTGTACGCAGAACCCGGACGGTTTTTCAGCGCTTCGCCTCCAAAAAAAACGGACATGTAATCATCGATGGTCATCACATTGCTCAGTGAGGTGCCGGCAATGTCCATAAGATCGTAGATATCCGGTAGCCCGGATGTGTGATTGAACAGGTGCTTCACGCGCACATCCGAGGCCCACTCCGGCCAGTCCTCAATGTACCCGGACACCCGTCCGTCATAGTCTACCTCACCCCTAACTACCAGCAGAGCGGCCGCCGCCGCAGTCACCTGTTTCGATACCGAAGCCATGTAAAAGCGCGAGGAATCCGTGAGCGGAATGCTGTGGTCCAGGTTTGCCATGCCGAATGCGGCGCTGTGGGCCATTTCTCCGTTCCGGTACACTGCCACGGCGCAGCCGGGCGCATCATCCCGGTCATACTCCGAGAAGAGGTCGTAGATGGCGGCAAGCGATTCCTCATCCGGGAAATCGTCGGCGAGAAAGGAGGCTGCCGGCATGACAGCTGCAGTGACGGCGGTGGCGGGCTTCTGTGCCTCCCCGCCATCGGTTCCGGCTTCCCGGGCGACAGCTTCGCCTGTTTGTGTGGAGCATGAAGCGAGTATCCACCCGGAAATCATCCAGAATGCCGTTTTTTTTGCGATGCGGGCGACCGAAATGGTGACTGAGTGTACCATGGATTTTGCAGAGTTGGAATGTGACAATGGTAAGTTTTATTGGAAAAGGTGATGCTTTTTATGTGTAATTCGTATCGGAGACGCCTGTCCGCACGCTCACTTTTTGTGGAAGGTGATGGCGCCTGTGCGGGGCGCTTCCAGGGTGAAATGCCGGATGCGGTCATCATCGTCGCGTTCAAAGCGGATGGTCCAGCGGTCGACCCGGAACCGGTCCCCGGCCGACCAGACGAGTCGGCGCTGGTCGTCCTGCGGGTCACCGTCCGCCCGTTTCAGGTACAGGTCCCCATCCTCCAGAATAACAGAAAAGGAGACCCCGAGCGATTCGCTTCTGTACGTGCCGGCAAACTCGGCGAACCTTTCGGCGAAGATCTTGCGCAGATAGAGGTCGGCGACCTGACGGGAGTAGGCGGCCGGGCTGATATTGCTCTGGTTGCAGAAAACGATGATAGCGAGTTCAAATTCGGGGAATCGCAAGTAATTGGTTCGGAATCCCATGTAGCTGCCGCCGTGGCCGAGGGTGACAAGGTCGCGGTAGACGCCATGGCGCAGACCGGTGCCGTAGTTGATGGAGTCGCGGCGGGTGGTGAATCCGGGCCGCGACATGACCTCGGTGAAGTTCTCAAGGTGCGAGCGGTTTTCTATGAAGTTGGCATCCCACCGGATGAAGTCCTCGATGGTGGTGAAGAGTCCGCGCGCGCCGACCCGCTCCATGTTGCCGCGGTAGAACTGGCCGGGACCGCGGGATGTCGGCCGGTAGCTGATCACGCGGTTGGGCACGATCATGCTTGTGTCGTCGTGCCAGTGGGTGGAGAGCATGCCGATGGGTTTAAAAAAGTGCTTGTGGGTGTACTCGCGGAGGGACATGCCGGTTACATTTTTTGCGAGGACGGACATCAGGAAATACCCGCTGTTGCTGTACAGGAAGTCGGAACCGGGGTCGAAGTTGAGACGCTGCTGGCGTCCGAGCATGACCAGGGCGTCTTCGTTGGTCGTGGTGTTGTCCAGGCCGATATCCGCAAGTGCAAGCAGGTCGTAGATATCGCGCAGGCCGGAGGTATGGTGGATGATCTGGCGGGCGTTAATCGGTTTTTCAAAAACCGGAAGCTCCGGGATGTAGGTCCGGAGGTCTTCCTCGAGGTCAAGCAGACCCTCCTGCGCCATCATCATGAGCGCCGCAGCGGCGAACTGTTTGGATATGGACGCAATCATGAACCGGGAGTCGGGCCGGATGGGAATGCCGTAGTCCAGATTGGCGATGCCGTAGCCTTTGGCGAAGATCTGCTCTCCATGGCAGACAATGCCTACGGCACAGCCGGGGGTGTCCGGACGGTTGTAGGCAAAAAAGATGCTGTCGAGGTCGGTTTCGGATACATGGCTGTAATCCGGGCGATCGGGGTTGCTGCCGTTTGCTGCTGTGAGGAGCGGTTGTGACACCAGCAGGCACAGAATGGCGGCACATGGAAAAATTACCCGTTTTGTCATGGTAAAATATTGAATATCAGCGGTTGAGGGAGAAATTGTATGGATTGGCTTGAGAAATAGTATCAATCTCCGCTGAAATTAACAAGCGGAGTCTGGGGTGGCTGGGCGGAGCCCTGTGCCGGTGGAGCGGTGGTGGATGGATGGCGGAATACCAAGCGGCCGCTTTTTGCGAGTGGGGCAAAAGGCAACGTCACAACGGCGCAAATTGGTGGTGAAAAAAAGTTGCCCGGGACTGTAAGGAATTGTTGGGATCGTAATCTATGGGATATCGGGTGTGCTGCATGCGCATATCAAATCAAAAAACTATAAATCAAGGGTGAACAATTATGAATGAAACAATCCATAAAACCATGGTGCTTGCGATGGCTTTTGTGCTGTCAGGCATCTTTATAACGTTTTGCACCCAATCCGTCGAGAACCAGAAAGAGGGAGAGGGCATTGTGAACACCGACGAAATCCTAAAGGAGTTTCAGACGGTTGGCCTGCTGCACAACAAAGTCATGGCCGAAGTGCTCGACGATTTCAGAAAGCATGAAGAGCCTTTAGATGACAGTGAGGATTACTTCGCCTTTCTGGAAGAATCACTGGTGAACAACCTTTCCACAAAAGATCTTCTTCAGGGGATGAAGAGAGAAGAAATCAGGGCCCTTGTCGTCGATGAGCTGGCCCGGACCCGGAACGATTATCGGGTAAAAAGAAATAAAACCCTGGAAAGTGGAAGCTATCTTCAAAGCATCGTTTCAGAATTCGAGGGTATTTTATCCCCTCAACAGATTGATATCCTCCGCCGAATTGAGAATATCATAAATAATTCTTTAACAGTGGAAATGATGATTATTTCGCTGGAAATGGTGAATGAAAGTCCGGACGTGCTTGCCCTGGAATATGAAGACCGCTTGGTTATCTACGCCGCAACATCCATCGGAATCGAATCGGCAATCTACTGGAGTGCCCACTTTCAAGAATGGGTCGAAGTACTGATGTACAGTGACCCCTCCGAACTGAACTTCCAGAAAGTTGCCGGCGCCGGCTTCTTCGACTCCGTACAGTGGTTTAGTGGACGACGTATGGTGAATGCTGATGTAGCTGGCGGCGTGGGAGGAGCTGTTGGGGGGTGTATGGCTGGGTCTTTAGCTGGCGGAGTGGGCTGTCTGCCCGGTGCATTGACGTGGGGGCTGATTGGTGCCGCTGGTGGCTCAGTTACCAATGCTCTGTTACAAATTCTTGATCAACTTTAAGACCTAACGTTAACATATCAACAATAATTGAAATAGCCGGGCTTTCGGGCATTCTCCAGAGCCCGGTTATTTCATCATTTAACGCCTACTAAAATGAAGATTACGACTAAGGAAAGATTGATACTTTATCCGGGGTTTTTTCTTATTTATCCGATAATACATTATCTGATTCAAAAGCTCTCGGGT
This sequence comes from Balneolales bacterium, assembly GCA_007120385.1. GTDB lineage: Bacteria > Bacteroidota > Rhodothermia > Balneolales > Natronogracilivirgulaceae > SKNL01. The sequence goes on along the minus strand of SKNT01000057.1, from coordinate 12,784 downwards.
GAAGCTTATTACGATACCTGGTTTGAGCTGTTCAGGCAATCACTTGGTACCGTTATTCTGATTGGCATCTTTGATTTTGTTTACCAGAAATTCTGGTACAATAGAAAGTCCCGGAAAAGCACGTAATAAACCCTGCCATTTCCTCAAATTAAATAATCAACCATCCTGTTTGGGATATTGTGTTCATTTTGCAGCTTTCATCCTAATACCGGTTTGGTGTGAAATTTTCAACTATCCGGGCCTGCAAGATGCCATGCGGGTCCGGATTGTCAACATTTTTAGGAGATTGCCATGCTTTTTAATGCAAAGTTCAGATTGATATTTTACCCGTTTTTTTTTCTAGCCTTACCAATAGCTTCTTATCTGCTGGATCTGCTTGTTTTTTGCAATGAGCCTCTGTTTGATCAGCTTGCATGGTGCGATGAGAACAGCAATGACTGGCTTAGACTTTTCAGACAGTCTCTTGTAACTGCTGTTATCATAGGTATCATTGATTTTCTCTCATACCTGTTGTGGTTCAGAAAAAGCTCGTGATATTGCGAATGTCTTCATGCTGGTTGGCCCGGTATCTGGAACGTAAAAAGGCCGGCATTTGAAATACCGGTGCATCCGGCATATCTTTCTTTGAAAAGACATTATCAATGCCGGCCATGCACCCCACAGTCCACTTTTCCGATCTCGGTACCATATCGTACAATGAAGCATGGAAACTGCAGGAGTACCTTCAGCAAGAGCTGATATCAGGCAAGAGACGCAGGTGGTCCACCAGCGGCCCGACAGCCACGGATGCCGCTGGTCCAGGGAGAAAGCCAAGGCATAGCCTCCTTCCATCCGGTTATCTGCTTTTCCTTGAACACCCCCATGTATACACCATTGGCAAGAGCGGCAAGTGGGAAAACCTGCTTTATTCAGACAATGTACTCAGGCAAAGAGGAATTGAAGTCGTGAAAACCGACCGTGGCGGGGACATAACCTACCACGGTCCAGGACAGCTTGTTGGCTATCCTGTTCTGGATCTGGAACAGTTTGGGATGGGGGTAGCTTCCTACATCGAACGGTTGGAGGAGGTGATCATCCGGACGGCCGCGTACTTCGGCATTAATGCCCGCAGAATCCCTTCGCGAACCGGTGTCTGGGTCGACAACAACAAACTCTGTGCATTGGGTATCAAATGCTCCCGCTATGTGAGCATGCACGGGTTTGCATTGAACATCCGGACAGACCTTGATTACTATCACGGTATCATTCCCTGCGGGATCGCGGATGGCGGCGTTACCAGTTTTGAAAAGCTGTGTGACCCACCACCTGACAGGAAAAGTGTCTCCGAACAACTCCTGAGAGAATTTCAGAAACTGTTTGACTGTACCATAGAAAGCAGGCCCCTTCCTGAAACCGATCAGGAAACACTTTGAATCTTGTTTCCGAGCGGATATGCAACCGTCTGCCAGGCTTCCGGTTACACCCCGTGAGTCACACATGTAAAACTTGTCGGCCAACCCAGGTTTCAGAATCGTCCGGATGTCCTTATTTTACACCCGGTTACTCTACTCCTGCCACACGCCCCTTTTTTATCCAACATATCTAAAAAAACGCATTATCAGCAGTAATGATTAAAGAACTCGAAGTCATATCAGACCCCCATTCCGCCGGAACAAAGGCACGCCAATCCGCTCCATGCCAAAGCTCTTCAGATGCGGGCACAACCGCTGAACCTGGTGCCGGGGCGGGAAAAACCACCTCCAGCAGCGATCGTCGGGGACATAAACGCCGTCCCGACTGGCTAAGATCGCAGATACCCGGAGGCAAGGTCTACAAGGAGATTTCCGACATCATTTCCGGACACTCGCTGAACACCGTCTGCGCCGAAGCCCGCTGCCCCAACATGTCGGAGTGCTGGAATGCCGGTACGGCTACGTTCATGATACTCGGGGATGTCTGCACCCGTTCCTGCGGGTTTTGTGCCGTAAAAACCGGCCGTCCGGCCCCCGGCCTTGACTGGGACGAGCCGAACCGCGTTGTTGAGGCGGCAAAGGTGATGGATCTGAAACACGTTGTCATAACCTCGGTCAACCGGGACGAGCGAAAAGACGGCGGCGCCCCCATTTTTGCCAGATCTATTGAGCGCCTGCGTCAAGAGATACCCGGTGTTACCGTTGAAGTGCTGATACCTGATTTCCGCGGGCTGTGGGATGCCCTCCAGGTTGTGCTGGATGCACAGCCCGACATCCTGAACCACAACCTCGAAAGTGTGCCCCGTCTATACCGGCGTGTGCGGCCGCAGGCAAAATATGAGCGTTCGATTGAATTGCTCCGAATATCCAGAGAACAGGGTCTGCGTACGAAAACCGGCATCATGGTCGGATTGGGTGAAACACCGGCCGAGGTGTTTGAGCTGATGGACGATATTGCTTCCATCGGAGTGAACATCATGACTATCGGGCAGTATATGCAGCCAACCAAGATGCACCTGCCGGTAGAAGAGTATGTACACCCCGATATGTTTGAAACCTACAAGGAAGTTGGAGAGGGAAAGGGAATCGAGCATGTGGAAAGCGGTCCGTTTGTACGCTCCTCCTACCACGCACATAAACATTTGGCACCAAAAGCTTAGGATGGATTTAAAAAAATCCTATTTTATCTGTATTCACAAAAACTGATCAAAACATCCTCTCCGGGTCCTTTTACGGGAACTTTGCATGCTGTCTTTCATCCTCATTGTCATACTGAGCTATCTGCTGGGTTCCATTCCAACATCCGTATGGGTCGGCAAACTTTTCAAAGGGGTGGACATACGCGAGCACGGAAGCGGCAACGCAGGGGCTACCAACACTTTTCGGATATTAGGCTGGAAGGCGGGCGTTGCCGTAAGCCTCATTGACCTGGCCAAGGGTTTCACAGCCGCCTACTACATCAGTCAGATCGGCTACCACACCGGCGGCGTACTGCCTCAAATCGTGATCATGGGCGTGGAATGGGAAACCGATGTCTTCATGAGACTCATAGCCGGAGCCGCTGCCGTCGGCGGCCACATGTATCCGCTTTATGCGAAATTCAAGGGCGGCAAGGGGGTGATCACGGCGGCCGGCATGCTTTACGGCATCGAGCCCATATCGATCACTCTCGCCATCACCGTTTTCGCCATCGTGCTTTTTTCAAGCAGGTACGTCTCACTGGCATCCATCATTGCAAACTTTTCCTATCCGCTTTTCCTTTTAATTCTGAAATACGTGTTTGAATGGCCCATCGACGGCAGCCTGATCGTAATCAGCGCCGTGGTGGCGGGCACCATCATCATCAAACACCAATCCAATATTCGCAGACTGATTCAAGGCAACGAAAACCGCATCCGGTCTTTCAAACCTGCCAAAGGCCGGATAAACCAGGAACAAAGCTCGTGAACATCAGTATAATCGGTGCCGGAAGCTGGGGAACTGCGCTCTCTCTGGTCGTCGCAGAAAAGGGGCATAATGTACGCATGTGGGCCCGGGAACCGGAGATAGTAAAAAACATCACCGAACACCATAAAAACGGCGTCTATCTGCCCGACATTCTAATCCCGGAAAACGTGACCGCCTGGTCCGATCTGGCAACCGCCCTCAAGGATGCCGATATCGTGGTCTTTGCCACACCCTCCCATACCATCCGCAATATGGCGGGTGAGGCCAAGCCGCTTCTGAAAGGCACAGAACGCATCGTCACCGTTGCCAAGGGAATCGAAATGGACACCTTTTTGACCATGAGCCAGGTCCTGTCCGAGGTTCTCTCCGGCGTCACCAGCGACGACTTCATCGGCGTCCTGTCCGGCCCCAGCCACGCCGAGGAGGTAAGCCGGCACATGCCGACCACCGTCGTCGCGTCCTCCAATTCCAAGCAGACGGCCCTGGTCATACAGAAAGCCTTCATGACGCCTCACTTCCGGGTTTACGTGAACCGCGATATTATCGGGGTGGAAGTTTCAGGAGCCGTAAAAAACATCATGGCCATCGCAGCCGGCATCGGTGACGGCGCCGACCTTGGGGACAATGCCAAGGCCGCCCTCATCACACGCGGTCTGGCCGAGATGCGCCGACTGGGCATCAGGCTCGGGGCATCACAGGAAACCTTCGCCGGACTAACGGGAGTCGGTGACTTGATCGTTACCTGCACCAGCCGCCACAGCCGGAATCGAAGTGTCGGTTTCCGTATCGGACAGGGTGAAAAACTGAAGGAAATCATCAGTTCCATGAACATGGTTGCCGAAGGGGTCAAAACGACAAAATCCGTTTACACATGGTCCCAATCCATGAACGTCAACATGCCCATCACCGAAAAAGTGTACCAGGTGCTGTTCGAGGACCTTGCCCCGAAAGAGGCAGTTTACCAGCTCATGACCCGCGACCCGAAAGAGGAGATCATTTTTTAAGCATACCGGTTTCTGTTCCTGATTCGTTAGGCCATAAATCCTGTTCCCTCTATAAGCATAATCAGATTTCTGAATTATGAATCAGCAAGCCCCCATTCACAGCTCCATGAGCTTGCAGGACCTGAAAAATCTGATCCGATCCGGCGAAGGACTCATGCTCGAATTCAAAAGAGCCATATCGTCCCCGGAAAAAATAGCTCGTGAAATTGCCGCCTTCGCCAACACGCACGGCGGACATCTGATTATCGGTGTAGATGACGACCACACCCTGACCGGTGTGGAAAGCTATTATGAGCAGGATTTCTACCTCGAACAGGCCGCACACGAACTGTGTACTCCCGCCCTTTCATACCGGATGGAAGTCATCCCCTACTACAGCAGGGAGATTCTGCTGGTCTACATCGAGGAGTCGGGAAAAAAACCGGTCACCGTCCGGAATGGGACAGGTGATGCCGTATTTGTCCGCATGGAAGACCAGAGTGTCCGTGCCAGCGATGAAATAGCAGAAGTCATGCGGGCGCAGGCATCCGAAAGAGGAATAACCTTCCGATATGGACCCCATGAGCAGAAACTGTTCCGTTATCTGAACGAATATCCGAATATCACCGTGGAACAGTATTCCAAACTGGCAGATATCAACCGCAAGAAAGCATCCCGGGTCCTGGTCGAGCTGACCACATTGGGCATTCTTAAAATCAGCAAGAAAAAACAGATAAACGTTTTCACATTGTCGATGTGATATCCCAAAACAGTTTTGTTCCCACACACCACCCGTGCACCCGCCCCTTTTGATATGCAGATGGAACCCGGCCGCAAACCCCGGGCCAGCATTGTACATCAGCAGCTCGTTCAGATTACTCCGGACGAAACAACCATGAATTTCCCTGGGGAACTTACTGATGCATTCGTAACATTATATCATTACATTCATTTTTTAACAGAATACCTTTTCCACGTAACACAGGAAAAACACAGATTTTTATGAAAGTTACAAACGGCGGCAGCCTCCCAAAAGAGACGGAAGTCCCGGTCTCCCTCACTGAGCGGGCTGCCATGCAGGTTAAAAAGATAATCGGCGAGGAAGAGATCCCCCCCAACCACTATCTGCGCATTGCTGTCAAAGGTGGCGGGTGTTCCGGCCTCAGCTATTCGCTCGGCTTTGACGAGCGGACTGACAACGACGAATTCTATTCAACACACGGTCTGGATGTCATTGTCGATAAACGCCACATCCTCTATCTGAGCGGTATATCCATCGATTTCCATGACGGATTGGACGCCCGGGGATTCGTTTTCAACAATCCGAACGCCACCAGCACCTGCGGGTGCGGAACGTCTTTCAGCGCTTGAACCAACTTATGGATGAACTGCATAAAAAACTGAGATCCCATGCCTATGCCAACGAAGAGGAGCTGATAGGTCTCAGGCGTACATTGCACCAGCATCCTGAACCCGGATGGTCCGAGTTTCAAACATCCCAGACACTGCGAACCCGCCTGGCTGAAAACGGCTTTTCCTCGCTGAAAGCGACGGCTGGCACCGGGTTCTACCTGGACATACAGGGTGAACACCCGGGTCCTGCCATCGCCTATTGTGCCGACATGGACGCCCTGCCCATCCAGGACAGAAAAGAAAAAACCTATGCCTCCAAAAGAACGGGGTTCGGACACTTGTGCGGACATGATGCCCACAGCACTGTTGCCTATGGAGTGGCCCGGCTTCTTCACAGGCACCGGCACGAACTCCATGGCACTGTGCGCATCATCTGGCAACCAGCCGAGGAGGTTACGCCGAGCGGTGCCCCCTTGATTCTCAAGGAGGGGGTCTTGGATGACATCGAGGCGATTTACGGCATACACTGTGACCCGACACTTCCCTCAGGTTGCTACAGTATACGACCAGGTGCTGAAACTGGGTCGTTTGACACTTTCGAGGTCACTGTAGATGCTCCTTCCACCTCACACTCGGCCCGGCCATACGAGGGAAAAGACACTATTTGGATTGCGAACCAGATTATCCAGCACTTCTACCAGATGATCGGCCGCGTCACGGATGTCCGCAAACCCGCCGTCATCTCCATCTGTACCTTTCACGCCGGTGATGCACTGAATGTGATCCCCCATCACGCTTCCTTCGGCGGAACCATTCGCACGATGAACGAGCAGCTCCGGCAGCAGCTGCGCGAATACATGACAGACATCACACGTGAAATCGGCAGAATAAACGGGGTGGAAGCCCGCATCCGCCTTGGCGGCGGCTCCCCTTCCGTCATAAACAATTTCCAGCTCTACCGTTTCATGCGCAGACTTATTGGTTTGCAGCTAGGAGACGAAAAGTTCCTGGATCGGGAGCAAAGCATTGGTGCGGAAGATTTTGCATTTTACACAGAACGATTACCCGGACTCTACATGCGTGTCGGGACTGCGCATTCACCGGAAACGTCACATCCCCTGCACCATTCGTTTTTTGATGTGGACGAACGCGTCTTCGCCCCCGTAAGCGCCCTGATGGCCTATGCCCTCATCCGGCATCTGCGCGACCGCGTCCTGCACACGAAACCATCACTCAGTTCTGCCGAACCTTTGCTTTCTGAGCAATAGCATCCAGCTCTTCCCGGCTGAATACATACCTGCTGCTGCAGTAATGACAGACCAGCTCCTCGGTCTCTCCCTTCATCGAAAGAAGTTCGTCCGGGTCAAGCAGAGCCAGCGAATTGCGGAAACGGTCTTTTGAACACCGGCAGAAAAAGTCTACCGGATAACGCGCAAGTTCTTTTACCTCAAGACCTTTTGAAACCTTATTCAAGACATCGTCCAGATATCCCTCCGCCAGCTGTTGCCCTATCATGGGCATGTTCCGGATATTCTCTTCCAGGCGGCCAATCTCTTCCTTCAGAGCCCCTGGCATGGCCTGGATCAGAACTCCGCCCGCCTCCGAAACGGCACCGTTCTCATCCATGGCAACATCCAGGGATACCGCCGAGGGTATTTGCTCCGACTGCAGCAGGTAATGCGCCAGATCCTCGTTGACGTTCCCGCGGACAAGGGCAACGGTGCCACTGACCGGACGCGCCCTGTTGTACAGCGACTTGGAAACGGTCAACACCCCTGCACCGATGCCATCACCAAGCGACCTCTTCTCGTGGAAATCCAGCTCGGCTCCCGGATTTGTGACATAGCCTCGCACTTCCCCGTTGCTGACGGCTTCTGCCGTAACCGAACCGACCATACCGCTGCCCTCCATCCTGAGCTGAATGCGTTCCTCGCCCTTCAGATTGGATGCAAGGAGCAACGCTCCTGTGAGAGTGCGTCCAAGCAGCACACTGGCCAGCAGAGAAAGCCCGTGCCTTTCACGGGCCGTACGAGCGATCTGCGTCGATTTGACGATGGATATGCGAAAATTGCCGTTTTTGCCAATGGCACGCAACAGTCGGTCGCGCCTGAGAAAATCCTTTTTTTTCATGGATATTGGATCCGCCGGCACATCAGGCCGCTACCGGCGCCCCACCAGTTCACCCATCCTTCCGGTAAAATGACTCCGGGATGCGTAAATCGACTTGATCCGGCCGATCTGTTTCAGACGCATCTCCGCTATCGTATTGGATGCCGTGTAGGTAGGCACGTTGTGCATTTCAGAATACTCCAGGATCCGTGTCATGGTGTCGTAGATCCTGGCGGCCTGTTCGTGCGCATATTCGCGGTTGTAACCTTCAAGTTCGTTGGAAACATTTATGACACCACCGGCATTGATAACATAATCGGGGGCATAAACAATTCCGTGTTCGATGAGCATCGGCCCGTGCACTGACTCGTCCTCCAGCTGATTGTTGGCACCGCCGGCCACAACGGCACATTTGAGCCGCGGGATGGTCTCGCTGTTCAGCACGCCGCCAAGGGCATTCGGACTGAAGATATCCACATCAACATCATAGATCGAATCCGGATCCACTGCAATGGCGCCGGTGTCCCTCACAAGGCGGTCCACCTTTTCCTCGTCAATATCCGTCACATACAGTTTCGCCCCCTCCTTATGCAGGTACCTGGCCAGATGGGAGCTTACATTTCCGGCACCCTGAATGCTGATCTTGCGCTTTTCCAATGAGTCGGTACCAAAGACTTTCTTGGCCGTGGCCTTCATGCCCATGTAGACGCCCATTGCAGTAACGGGAGAAGGGTCTCCGCTTCCGCCAAGTGCAACCGATATGCCCGTGACATATTTCGTCTCCATCCGGATCCACTCCATGTCCTGAAGCGACATGCCAACGTCCTCAGCGGTGATGTAACGGCCTGCCAGCCCCTCGACATAGCGTCCGAAGGCACGAAAAATGGCTTCCTTCTTGTCCTTCTTCGGATTGCCGATGATGACAGCCTTGCCTCCGCCAAGATTCAGCCCTGCCAGGGCCGCCTTGTATGTCATTCCTCTGGAAAGGCGGAGCACGTCCTTGAGCGCCGCCTGTTCCGACTCGTAGGGCCACATGCGGACTCCGCCGAGTGACGGCCCCAGTATCGTGTTGTGAATGGCAATAATGGCTTTAAGTCCGGACGATGGATCGGAGCAGACGATGATCTGCTCATGTTCGTGTTCCATCATGCTCTCAAAAATGGAATGTCCGGTTTGGGGTTCTTTTTCAGCTAGCGTTGGTGACATAGTGTTGAAATGCTTTAGAGTGATCTGGTTAATGGCCCTGTCTTGAGCGCTGTTCCATTTGATAAATTTTATTTTCGATACCGTCCGACCGCACACCGTACCCGGTACGGCGCTCTCCTTGCGGACAGTCACCCTGACCGTCGGTACCAAATTACATATAAAAGCGCTTCCAGTCGAATAAAATCTTACTTTTTTGGTCCGATGGAATAGGAGAGGTACTCACACGGAATGGACCCGTTCAAAACGTTGAATATTTTCCCCGGTTTCATCGGCATGATTTTTTTGAATTCCCGGTCGGGGGTAATGAAATAGGCCTTGTAGCCCACAGCTTTATACTTCAGCACCCTGCCAAGCTCCTCGTACATCTTCCTGAGCTGCATGCGCTCGCCCATGTGTTCGCCATAGGGTGGATTGGTGATGATCACCCCTTTTGCATCAGGTATCCACAGCTTGTCGAACGGCTTGTTGACAAGTGTGATGTTGCGGCTGAGGCGGGCCTTCCTGATGTTCTGACCGGCAACTTCGATCATCCTCGGATCATTGTCGCTGCCATAAATCCAGTCTACGTCCCGGCGCTCCTCACGCTCCGCTTCACGTATGAGCCGCTGCCAGAGCGTCTCACGGAAGTTGGGCCAGCGCTTCAGGCCAAAAGTGTCATTGAGCAGGGCAGGAGCCCGTTTTTTGGCTATCATGGCCGCTTCGATGACAAACGTGCCGGAACCGCACATAGGATCAAGGAATGGTGTCTCGGGATCCCATAGACTCAGGGATATGAGTCCGGCTGCCAGTACCTCGTTGATCGCCGCCTTGCCTGTTCGCTGCCGGTAGCCCCGCTGGTTCATTGACCGGCCGGAAGCATCCAGGGCAATGTGCGATGCGCCGTCTCTCGAAATGTGAAGATTGATGCGGACATCCGGATCCTTGGGGTGTACACTCGGACGCAGATCATATATATCCCGGAAACGGTCCACAATGGCATCTTTTGTCTTCTGGGCCAGAAAAACCGTGTGGTTCATCTCCTGATGAAAGGAAACCACGTCCACGGCCAGGGTGTTTTTAACCGACAGATAATCCTCCCAGGAAATGGTCTTTACCCATTCATAAAGCTCGTTTTCATTGCCGACCGTCTGCTCCGCCAGCCGCACCAGCACCCGTATCGCTATTCGGGAGTGGATCAGGATCCTGTAGAACGCCTCCTGATCCGCCACACACGCCACGCCCCTTCTTCCAATATAGACATCACCGGCACCCAGCTGCTTTAATTCCTCTGCCAGCACCCCCTCAAGCCCCATGAGAGTCTTTGCAAAAAGCGGAATTTCCGGTGATGAAATAAGCGACATGATAAATCAGTAAAAAAGTATCCAAAACAGCACTCTAATATACGCTTTTTTGACACCCGGCAGAAGATTGTATTGCAAACCTGCCCGGACAGATTTTTTTAGTACCTATCCATGCCCACCCGTATCAAAACTTCATTTCTTTTCGTACATTAAATGATAATGTTCGTACGGGTATTCTGAAACGCAGGCAATACAATAAGAGCGACATTGCAAATGAAATACTGAACTACCTGCGTTATTATCCGTAACAGATGGTTTTTGATCCGAACTGACGAAATACCCCTCCCGTTGCGACCCGGGAGGCTATCTGTATGAGATGGGAATCACACTCCCAGGCTGGTTTGATGGCCTGACCGCCATAAGCCTCTTCATGAAAAATAGAACGAGACAAATAACACTATGTCTTTCCGATGGAACTTTATCCAGCCGGAACGTGAGGAGACTGTACCCAGACTTCAGGAGGATCTTGGCATCCCCAGATCTGTCGCGCAGCTGCTTGCCATCCGGAAAATCCATACCTTTGAAGATGCAAGAACGTTTTTCCGCCCTTCGCTGAGCCAGCTCCACGACCCCTTCCTCATGAAGGGAATGGATGCAGGGTCAGATCGTCTGGCATCGGCCGTCCGGTCGGGCGAGAAAGTCGTTGTATACGGTGATTATGATGTTGACGGAACCACGGCCACGGCCATCGTATACACCTTTCTCAAGAATTTCGGCCTGCAGGTCCACTATTATATCCCGCACCGTTTCAAGGAAGGTTACGGCATTGGTGTTGAAGGCATAGATTTTGCCCGGGATGTCGGTGCTACCCTCATTGTTTCCGTTGACTGCGGCATCACCGCTGTTGACGAAACCGAATACGCCAAAAGCAAAGGCATCGACCTGATCATCTGCGACCATCACAACGCCGGCGATGTCATCCCCGACGCCGTGGCGGTCCTGGATCCGAAACAACCCGGCTGCCCCTATCCCTTCAAAGGACTGTCAGGCGCCGGAGTCGGTTTCAAACTGGTTCAGGCAACACTGGTCCGGCTCGGTTTGCAGCCCGATGTGGCCCACCCCTATCTCGACCTCGTGGCCATTTCCATAGCATCGGACATTGTCCCCATTGTGGATGAAAACCGGATACTGATGCGCGAGGGACTCCTTCGAATCAATGCAGTCCCGCGGCCGGGCATAAAAGCGCTGCTCGACCGGATCCAGCTGAAGGATACCGAGATATCTACCTCACATATCGTCTTCTCCCTCGGACCGCGTATAAATGCCGCCGGACGTATGGGCGATGCAGCCGTTGCTGTGGCTCTGCTGATCTCTGAAAATGAAGAAGAAGCCAACGGATATGCGGCACGGCTCGAGAAAATCAATTTCCTGAGAAGGGATACCGACACGAAAACCATGGACCAGGCGCTGCAGCAGCTCAACACCCAGATCGACCCGGAAAACTGCTCCTGCCTGGTGCTCCATGACCCCGATTGGCATCTGGGTGTGATCGGCATTGTCGCTTCCAGGCTTGTGGATATGTACTGTCGCCCCACCATCATGCTCAGCACGGTCGACGGGCTCATCAAGGGTTCCGCCCGAAGCATCAGCGGCTTCAACATTTATGATGCCCTTAAGCAATGCGACGATCTTCTCGTTCAGTTCGGCGGGCACAAGTATGCGGCCGGGCTCACCATTGAGGAAGACCAGCTGAAAAGCTTCATAGAACGTTTCCAGCAGATCACCGGGGATATGCTCTCGGAGCAGGACTTCAAACCGGAACTCTTGATTGATGCCGAACTTCCGTTTTCCGAGATCACACCCCGCTTCTGGAAACTTCTCAAACAATTTGAGCCTTACGGTCCAAACAACCTGAAACCGATATTTGTCAGCAGGGATATTGACATTGCAGGCCGACTCTCCATTGTCGGACAGGGTCACATCAAGATGAGAGTCAGACAGAATGGCACCGGGTCACTGGATGCCATTGGTTTCAATATGAAAAAATTTGCCGAGCCGATACGCAATGCCGGGGCGGATCCGATTGATATTGCCTACACCCTGGAAGAGAACACCTGGAACAACAGAACGGCTCTGCAGATCCGCATCAAGGACATCCACATCAAAGGAGAGCATGTTGCCTGAGCCGGAAAAAGTTGCAGAATTAGGGACAGAACTGTTTCCTGTCATTAAAAAAGGCCGTATATTTGTGCTCTTCCTATGAAGGGAGGGACTGTAGCTCAGTTGGTAGAGCAATGGACTGAAAATCCATGTGTCGGCGGTTCGATTCCGCCCGGTCCCACACCTATTCAAAAGCCCTGTATCGCAGAAGTCTCGCGGTGCCGGGCTTTTTTTATTTCCTGGTGATACAAACCACCCCAAAATTTCGCAAACAGGGATAGAGAGCTGCTGAGAG
>SKNT01000193.1 GCA_007120385.1 Balneolales bacterium | reverse complement strand
GGCTGGCCGGCGAAGACTGGAGTCCGGTTCGTCAGGCCCGGCTGGAAGAAGCGCTCCGTTTCGCCGGATCGTAGGCCAGATTGGATCCAAGCCACTTTTCCATCTCCCTGGTAGACATCCCTTTTCTTTTTGCATAATCGGCGACCTGGTCCTCCAGGATTTTACCCACGGAAAAGTAGGAGGATTCGGGATGGGCGAAGTAAAGTCCGCACACCGATGCCGCCGGCGACATGGCGAAGTTTTCGGTGAGCGAAATACCCGTAAGTTCCTCGGCGTTAACCAGTTCAAAAAGCAGCGGCTTTTCGGTATGGTCGGGATTGGCGGGATAGCCGGGTGCGGGACGGATGCCGCGGTAGGCCTCGCGGATCAGCGCATCGTTGCCCAGGTCTTCGTCGGGGGCATAACCCCAAAACTCGCGGCGCACCTTCTTGTGCAGCCACTCGGCAGCCGCCTCGGCCAGCCGGTCGGCCAGCGCCTTGAGCATGATGGCCGAGTAGTCGTCATGATCCGCTTCGAATCGGGCCAGAGGTGCTTCGATTCCGTGTCCGGCCGTGACCGCAAATGCGCCGATGTGATCCGGAAGTCCGATCTCTTTCGGAGCGATATAGTCGGCCAGGCACCGGTTGGGCTGGCCCTGGCGCTTTTGTGTCTGCTGGCGCAGCATGCGCAGGACGGCCCGCACTGCCTTGCGCTCATCATCCGGATAGATCTCGATGTCGTCTCCGGTACTGTTGGCGGGGAAGATGCCGCAGCACACCCGAACATCCAGCCATTTTTCGGCAATTATTCGGTCCAGCATTTCCTCGGCATCGCGGAACAGCCTGCGCGCCTGTTCGCCGACCGTATCATCATCCAGAATGGCCGGGTACTTGCCGGCCAGCTGCCAGGTGATGAAGAAGGGGGTCCAGTCGATAAAGGATTTCAGCACCTCGATGGAGGGGAGTTCCGGCTGGATGATGCCGGTCTGGCGGGGCGGACTGATGTCGTCGGGACGCCACGATACAGGAGTCCGGTTCCGGCGGGCCGTTTCCAGTGGGATGTAGCTTTTGGTGTGGGTGCTCTGTTCATGGCGCTCACGGACTTTCACGTACTCTTCGCGGATCTCCTGCAGCAACGGTTCACGCTGTGTGTCGGAAAGCAGGCGGCTGACCACCGGAACGCTTTTAGAGGCGTCCAGGACGTGGATAACCGGTCCGCTGTAAGCAGGGGCGATTTTCACAGCAGTGTGGATCCGGGACGTGGTGGCCCCTCCGATCAGCAGCGGCAGCGTTATGCCCTGCGCCTCCATTTCACTCGCCAGGTCCACCATCTCATCCAGAGACGGTGTGATGAGTCCGCTCACGCCGATGACGTCTACTTTGTTTTCCGAAGCCGCATCCAGGATTTTTTGCGCGGGAACCATTACGCCAAGGTCGATCACTTCATAATTGTTGCAGCCCAGCACCACTCCGACAATGTTCTTGCCGATGTCGTGTACGTCGCCCTTGACCGTTGCAAGGAGCACCTTGCCCTTCGGGCGGTCATCCTTGAGCCGTTTTTTCTCCTCCTCGATGTAGGGAATCAGCCATGCCACGGCTTTTTTCATCACCCGCGCGCTTTTGACCACCTGCGGGAGGAACATCTTGCCCTGCCCGAACAGATCGCCGACGACGTTCATCCCGTCCATGAGCGGACCTTCGATCACATCGAGCGCCTGGTCGAATTTCTGCCGCGCCTCTTCGGTGTCATCGTCGATGTGATCCACGATGCCTTTCAACAGTGCATGCTGGAGCCGTTTTTCAACCGGGCGGCTGCGCCACTCGTCTGTTTTAACCGGATTCCTGCCGCTTTTCTGGCGGTAGGTCTCGGCGAAATCCACCAGGCGCTCGGTAGCGTCGGGACGCCGGTTAAACAGCACATCCTCGACCCTCTCAAGCAGCTCTTTTGGGATTTCCTCGTAAACCTCCAGCTGTCCGGCATTTACAATGCCCATATCAAGCCCGGCGCGGATGGCGTGGTACAGGAAGGCGGCGTGCATGGCTTCACGGATCGGGTCATTTCCCCGGAAGGAGAAGGAGATGTTGCTGATGCCGCCGCTCACCCTGGCCAGTGGGAGGTTCTCCTTGATCCAGCGGATTGCCTGGATGAAGTCGACAGCATAGTTGTTGTGTTCTTCAATTCCGGTGGCAACGGTGAGGATGTTCGGGTCGAAAATGATGTCCTGCGGCGGAAAGCCGATGTGATCCACCAACAGGTGATAAGCGCGCTCGCAGATGGAGATGCGCCGCTCGAAGGAGTCGGCCTGTCCCTCTTCGTCGAAAGCCATTACGATCACGGCGGCGCCGTAGTCGCGCACCTTGCGGGCCTGTTCGAGAAAAGCGTGCTCACCTTCCTTCAGACTCAATGAATTGACAATCGCCTTGCCCTGCAGGCATTTCAGTCCCGCTTCAAGCACAGACCACTTCGAGGAGTCGACCATCACCGGCACGCGCGCGATGTCAGGTTCGGCCATGATCAGGTTGAGGAAGGCCGGCATGATCTTTTCGGAGTCGAGCAGGCCCTCATCCATGTTCACATCAATGATCTGGGCGCCGTTTTCGATCTGTTCGCGTGCAACAGCAAGCGCCTCCTCGTACTTTTCCTCGCGGATCAGGCGGGCGAATTTCCGGGAGCCGGACACGTTGGTGCGCTCCCCGACGTTGACAAAATTGGTTTCGGGCCGGACCACCAGCGGCTCAAGTCCGCTCAGGCGCAGCCACGGTTCGGCGTCTGGAATGACGCGCGGCTGGTGCCGCAACGCCACTTCCGCAAACTGCGCGATGTGCTCCGGCGTGGTGCCGCAGCATCCTCCAACCATGTTCAGCCATCCCTCAGATGCATAAGCACTGAGCTGTTCCGCCATGAATTCCGGCGATTCGTCGTACTGGCCGAACTCGTTGGGCAGGCCGGCGTTGGGATAGAGCGTGACCGGCACGGTGGCAATCTGCGAAATTTCACGGATAAACGGACGCATCTGCTGCGATCCGAGCGCACAGTTCAGCCCCACGCTCAGCAGATTCGTCATGTGTGAGATCGAAATCCAGAACGCCTCGGTGGTCTGGCCGGAAAGCGTGCGTCCGCTCTGATCCACAATTGTGCCGGAAATCATAACCGGGACATTGTTCCTGGTCTCCCTTCGGTAATTCTGGATCGCGAACAGCGCCGCTTTGCAGTTCAGTGTATCAAATACCGTTTCCACCAGGAGCACGTCGGCGCCGCCATCCATCAGGCCGGGAATCTGCGCGGCATAACATGCGGCCATTTCGTCAAACGTCACGGCGCGGTACCCGGGATTGTTCACATCCGGCGACAGCGATAGCGTGCGGTTGGTGGGACCGATGGCGCCGGCTACAAAACGGGGTTTCTCCGGATTCTGTCGCGTAAAAGCATCGGCCGCCTCGCGCGCTATGCGAGCCGATGCAAGATTCATCTCGTAGACATGGTCTTCAAGTCCATAATCCAGCTGTGAGATCGGATTGGAGCTGAACGTGTTGGTCTCGACAATATCCGCACCTGCCTCCAGAAACGCTTCGTGAATAGAACGGATCAAGCCGGGCTGTGTAATACTAAGCAGATCGTTGTTGCCTTTGAGCTCGCGTGAGTGCCCGGCAAACCGGTCACCCCGGAAATCCTCTTCGCTTGGTTTGTGCTTCTGGATCATCGTGCCCATGGCACCGTCCAGTACCAGAATCCTCTGTTTCAGGGCATTATGTAAGGGGTATTTCAAAACAAACGGTTTGTGAAAAAAAGTGATGGAACACGGTTGTGGATATATGGTGGACAAATATACAAAAAATGAGCATGAGCCGTGGCGCCGACGCCGGGCAGTAACCTTCCCATACGCGGAAATTCCCTGTGTTTACATAAAAAAATGCCTTAAATTGGTAATATAACCATGTTTTTGCGATCATCTTCATGAAGCACCTTGTTTTCTCTCCCGTTTTTACAACTGTTCTGCTCGTTTTGTGCATAACCGCCGTGCATGGGCAATCCGTGCTTGTCATCAACGAGTTTATGGCGTCCAACAACGAGACCATTGCGGACGAGGACGGTGACCATGAGGACTGGATTGAAATTCTCAACACCGGAAGCGCGCAAGTACGGCTTGCAGGATACGGCCTCACCGACCGGGAAGGCGACTATTTCCGATGGGTGTTCCCCGACACCACGATCCAGCCCGGTGCGTTCATGATCGTCTGGGCCTCCGGAAAAAACCGCAGGACACCGGGACGGCCGCTGCACACCAATTTCAGCATTGCTTCCGAAGGCGAACCCCTGCGGCTGACCGATTTCAACGGGAACCGGCTGGATACGGTTCCACCGGTGCGCATACCCACGGATTACTCCTATGGACGAAGTCCTGACGGGGCGGACCATTGGGTGTTTTTTGACGAACCGACTCCGGGATTTTCCAACACCACTGATGGTGTGCCCCGCCTGTTTGATCCGCCGCTGTTTTCGCATGAAAGCGGATTCCATCCCTCCGGCTTCGACCTCACGCTCTCGCTGCCCGGCCACCAGCAGGATGCGCACATCTATTACACGCTCGACGGCAGTGCGCCCGGTCCCGATAACGGCCACCGGCTTTTTGAAGGACAAACTATTAGGATCGAGGATCGTACGGAAGAACCCAACGACATTTCCATGATCCGGACCAACAATATCGGCGAGCACGACCCGCTGAACGATGGCTGGAAACCGCCGGTCGGGCAGGTATTCAAGGGGACGGTTGTGCGTGCCGTTTCCTGGGCGCCCGACGCCAAGCCCGTCCGGGTGGCCACGCGCAGCTTTTTTGTCAGCGAGGACCTCCCGGACCGCTACCGGCTGCCCGTAGTTTCTCTCGCCACCGACAGAGATCACTTTTTCTCCGAGGAATCCGGTATTTATGTCCCCCCAAATTTCTGGAACCGGGGAGAGGAATGGGAGCGACACGTGCATTTCGAGTTTTTCGAGG
>SKNT01000039.1 GCA_007120385.1 Balneolales bacterium | reverse complement strand
GGGTATAGTTGGCAGGATGTGGATGTAGCAGGTCTGATGCGCGTCTTTGCAGTGCCGCGATTTACAGGATCCGCCGGATCCGGGAATGCAGGGCCGAAAGGCGTGCTGATTGGCGCATCAGGGTTTGACGGACGGGTCGAAAGTCCGGGCGAGGGTTGTAAATTTCTCGGACTGTTCCCGGTTGCCGTTTTTCCGGTGAATTTCAGCCGCTGTAATGAGCACTTCCGGATGGGTGGGGTACCTGTCGACCATCCCGCGGAGAAGTTCTGCCGCACGGGCGAAATCCTTTTCCCCCAGTGCGATTTTCAAATGATAGAGCTCCAGGTTGACGGGCAGGTCCGCATCCCGCATTTTGTCAAGATAGCGCTTGCAGCGGGAGTAGATGGTGCGGTCAAAGTAGAAGGTGATCAGATCGTAAAACAGAAGCTTGTCGGGTGGCAGCGGGTCGAGCTGCTCTTCCAGTTTGCGCAGAACATCACGCTGGTTGGCCGCAATCAGCAGCCGAAGCATGGCCTTGAGGGCGTCCGGCGGGAATTCGGTTTTCATGACGCGGGTCTTCTGCTCACTGGTGAAGAGGCTGTTGAAGTGGTTGAGCAGATGTTCTTCGGGAAAGAAGGGATTGATGAGCCCGCCCAGGATCACGAACTGCCGGAGCGGGTCCACCCGGGCCTGGTCGGCCGGGAACTGCGGGGCGATGTCCCACTCCTTTTGAAACAGAGCCGCATTTTTCCAGTACTTTTTGGTGAACCGGTCGAAGCCGAGGTCTCCGGAGGTTTTACCGCCCAGGTGCGCCACATGCTCACGGTTGTCGATTGCGATTCGGAACCCTTTCTTCTGCATGCGGTAACAGAAATCAGCGTCATCAAAGTAGGCCAGGCCGTATTCGCGGCTCATGGTCAGTCCGGGCTGATTGCGGAAGGCCATCAGGTAACCGTCAACAACATCCGTGTCGGTGAACGGCTGGTCGTCGGTGTAGTCATCCCGTTGTGCCGGATTCCATGTGTTTTTATCGGTGCGCGGTACAATCAGGCCGATGTCCGGGTTCTTCTCCAGTTTGTGTGCCAGGCGGGCAGGGACGGGGTTGCGCAGCATCACGTCGTTATGCATCACAACTACGTATCCGTCACCGGCTTTGGCCAGTCCCTGGTTCACGGCTCCGGCAAATCCCAGGTTCTGCTCGTTCCTGAGGATGGTCATGTTGGGATGATCTCTGAGCAGGTTGCGGAGGAAGCTCGCAGTATCATCCACCGAGCCGTTGTCAACGACAATGATGCGGGTCCGGTTGGTTGATGTCTGGCGGAAAACGGTTGTCAGGCAGTCTTCCAGCATCGGCCGCCGGACAGTTGCCGTGGGGATGATGACGGTGAGCTCCGGCTGGCGGCTGATCTCGTCGCCGAACGCGGAATGTGACTTTACTTTCTCATCCGGACCGGGCTCGCGCCCTTCGACTTGTTCCTCTTCCCCGGCCTGGGTTCGATCCGGCTCATCCGTTTCATCCGATTCACCAGCGGTTGTTCCGGCATCCCGGCCGGCTGTGGAATCCGTCTCGGATTCCAGCTCAATTTCATAATCCGGTTCCATCTCGGAATCCGGCTTTCTTTCCGGGTCTGGCTCCGGATCAGCATCCGGTTTGTCTCTTTCTGCCGGTTTGGCAGCATCGGCAGGCTCTGCATCCGTATCGCTCAGGTCGATGAAGAAATCGTCGTCATCCGGGCCATCGCCGTCATCCGTTTCCGCCGATTCACCAGCTGTTCGTCCGGCATCGGTTTCATCAGGTGCCTGCTGCTTCCAGGTTATATCCGGTTCATCACGGTCAGAGCCGGACGTATCCGGTACTGCCTCGCCGGCCAGATCGTCGGCATCGTCTGCTTGGGCCAGATCAACTATATCGCTGGCATCATCAGTTTCGGCCAGATCAGCCGCAACGGTTGCATCATCAGTTTCGGCATCTCCGGTAGTGCCGGCTTCATCTTTAAATTCCTCCTCCGTTTCCGGTTTTTTTGCGGTTTTTTCAAGGTCATAGCCGTGCTTGAGTTCGGCCGCCTCCACGTAACGGCGCATTTTCTCAAGGATCTGGATTTTGAACAGGCGCGTACGCCGGTGGTCCGGCTCGGCTGCCAGAATCCGGTTCAGGATTTCCAGGGCGGCCACGCTGTTCCCTGATTTGTACAGGGCCTGGGCCTCCTGGTAGAGCGGCTCGGCGCTGCCTTCATCCTCTTCGGTGTCGGTATGACCGAACGAACGCAGCATGCGGAACGCCTTTTCCTGTCCGGAGAGCGACAGTTCGGGAATACGCAGCAAGGCCAGCACACACTCCTTTTTGCTGCGGTCATCCATCTCCATCCGGCGTGTTTCGCCTTTTGCAAACGGTTTTGCGGGGATGGGGTCGGAGTCGGACATCAGCCGGATTGCCAGCTCCGTGGCATGGCGGTTGGACCAGTGCGGGTCGATGAACTTGCGGATGGACCGCATCCTCCCGAGATCAAACAGGTAGTTCAGGTCGTAGGGAATCCGTTCATTCTGCAGTAGGTGGAGCCAGTCCATGGGCGATTTCGGTACCGGGTCGTCCATGGCTATGGCCGCACGGGCACTTGATGCAATCAGTGATTCGACCGATTCCGTGAGCCAGTCCTGATCCACCGTGTGCAGGTTTTCCGGAATCCAGAGCACGCGTCCGCGCACCTGTTCCAGTGCGCTGCTCAGGGAGTTGCCTCTGCCCCTCGGAGCTTCCTGCTCAAAGAAATAGGTCTGTTCGTGCTGGTAATACTCAATAATTGAGCGGATTGTTTCGGTGGTTCCGTCGGTGGATGCATCGTCGATGATTATCAATTCGCAGGGGATGCGCTTGATGGAATAGAGCGCTTTGAGGGTGGGCTCTACCCACTCCTTACGGTTGCGGAAGACACAGATGACGGATAATGTGGGTTCTGGAATGTGCACGGCGTCAGATTGCGTCTAATGATTTGCGTCCAATGATCGGTTCACCGGTCAATATACGATGTTCCGCAACCAGATACGCAATGGCGAATCACGGGGTGTCCGGGCGCTGGTTCAGGGCGGATCCGTGGCTGTCCGGAACGGGCACAGACAGCCCGGGCGCGCAACCCGGGCTCTTGCTTTAACCGTCGCCTTATGCAGTTCGTGTGGATGTTTCGTGTGGATGTTATCTGTTGCCGGAGCCATCATCGCTAGTGCCGGAACCCGGATCATCGTGCTCAATGATGGTGTCGAAGCCGCGCCGGCTCAGATCCCAGTACAGGACGCCAATGGCGACCGCGCCGACAAGCGTGCAGAGCAGGGCATAGCCGTAATTGCCGAACAGGAAATGTCCGAAACCGAACAGGGCCATGTAGACCAGCACCACCCCGGCTGCCCAGTTGCCCAGCAGCGGCCAGAGTGAGCCGTCCGCTTCCACATCGGGGTTCTGGGCTTTGAGCGGTGCCCAGCCGGGTCCTCCCGGACGCACACGGCGGTAGAACTTTTTGAGTTTGTCACTATCGGTCGGTTTGGTCAGGAAGGTGACCAGAAGCCAGACCACGGTTGTGATGGCAACGACGTAGAAAAGATTATGCGGGAAAGGATCGGTGATACCGGGAACCTGCACTCCAAGCAGCACCAGGATGACCAGGAAGATAGGGGTGAGAGAGGCCGCCAGTTCGCTCCAGGCATTGATGCGCCACCAGTACCAGCGCAGGATGAGCACCAGGCCGAGTCCGCCGGAGGCCGTCAGTACCAGTCCCCAGGCCTGCTTGATGGTGTCGAGCTGGGTGGTTACGAGAAACGCGGTGACAGCCAGAAGGGCTGTGATGATGCGGGAGACGGCGACATAATAGCGCTCGTCACCGTCCTGCTTGATGAACCGGCGCCAGAAGTCGTTGACCAGGTAGGAGGTTCCCCAGTTCAGATGGGCGGCGAAGGTGCTGGTGAAGGCGGCCAGGAAAGCGGCGAACAGGAGTCCGAGCAGTCCCGGAGGAAGAACGTCACGCATGACCAGGACAAATCCCTCGCGCGAATCGTCCAACTCGGGATAAAGTACCAGCGAAACCAGCGCCACGATGATCCAGGGCCAGGGGCGCAGGCAGTAGTGGGCGATATTGAACCACAGTGTTGCGAAAAGGGAGTGTTTCTCGTCCTTGGCGCTCATGATGCGCTGGGCCACGTAGCCGCCGCCTCCGGGCTCGGAGCCGGGATACCAGCTCGACCACCACTGCACGCCGAAATAGGCGGCGAAAGCCCCGACGCTGAGCGTCAGTACACCGAACCCTTCGGCGGCCTGACCCACACTTGGGAGGAAGTTGAACGTTTCCGCGGGAAGTTTTTCCTGGAGTCCGGAGAGGCCGCCGATTTCAGGGATGTTCACGGCGAAGACGGCAAGCACGATGGTTCCGCCCAGGGCAATCACGAACTGGAAAATATCGGTGACGGCAACGCCCCACAGTCCGGAGATCAATGAGTAGAACGCAACGAAGATGATCAGGAAACCGACCAGGGCAAGTGGCGCGCTGATGGTGATGCCGATGAAGGAGAACGACTCCTGTCCGAACAGGGTCATGCCCGGGAACAGCACGTTGAAAATGGATTCCATGGCCAGGCTGACCCATCCCAGGATGATGCAGTTCATGAGCAGGCCGAAGTAGATGGCCTTGATGCCGCGCAGCCAGGCCGCTTCCGGACCGCTGTAGCGCAGTTCGATGAATTCCACATCGGTCAGCACGCCGCTGCGGCGCCAAAGGCGGGCAAAGAAGAAGACAGTGAGCATGCCGCCCATGACGAAATTCCACCAGAGCCAGTTCCCGGCAATGCCGCTTTCGGCGACCATTTCGGTTACGGCCAGCGGGGTGTCGGCGGCAAAGGTGGTGGCGACCATGCTGGTACCGATGATCCACCAGGGCATGTTGCGCCCGGAGAGGAAGAACTCGGTGGTGTTTTTACCTGCCCTCTTGTAGAAATAGAAAGCGATGGTCAGCGAGAGTACAAAATAGCCGGCTACAAGCAGCCAGTCGAGGGTTGTAAGAGTTGAGACCATTCCCTGTATTGTTTTAAATTAACTGTGAAAGAACAGCGATGTCCGTATGGTAATTCATTGAAAGAGAGGGGCATCCGTGTGATGCCCAATTAGTGGGCGCCGCATTCGGATGATCGGTCTGATGACGGGTTTGGTTCGCCGTGCCGGTCCTCACGAAACAATTACGTTCGGAATATGGGACATTGGCTGCCAAAATTCAATCGAATAAAGTACAATGGTAATTATTTGGAACTCGTTGGGAAATGATATTTTCAGCTTTTTTTCGTATTTTACGTGGCTATAAAGAAAACGATGATTATTACGCCGGAATGAAAATGGGCTCTGCACAGCAAAACGGTATTGCGCGGGAAGTGGCGTCGCGACGCACCTTCGCCATCATCTCGCACCCCGATGCCGGTAAGACCACCCTTACCGAGAAGCTGCTTCTGTACGGCGGGGCCATCCACGAAGCCGGATCCATCAAGCAGCGAAAAGCCGCCCGCCACGCCGCATCGGACTGGATGGCCATCGAGCAGGAGCGCGGCATCTCGGTCACCTCGTCCGTCCTGCGCTTCGAAAAAGACGGCATCCGCTACAATCTGCTGGATACACCCGGACACAAGGACTTCTCCGAGGATACCTTCCGCACGCTGATTGCCGCCGACTGCGCCCTGATGGTGATCGACGTGGCCAAAGGGGTCGAGGAACAGACCGAAAAACTCTTCGAAGTGTGCCGCCTGCGCAAAATCCCGGTCATCACCTTCGTGAACAAATGCGACCGTCCCGGCATGGAACCGCTTGAGGTGCTCAGCAACATCGAAAGCAAACTGGGCATCACCGCCGTGCCGGCAAGCTGGCCGATCGGCTATGGAGCCGATTTCCAGGGTGTATACGATCTTATCGGCCGGGAACTGCACCTTTACAAGAAGAACAAGCATGGTGCCCTGAAGGCCGACGCCGAACTGCTTCCTTTGGATCAGGGACTGGGTGAAAGCACTCTGGGGGATGCGGTTAGCCATGATTATATCGAAGAAATAGAGCTCATAGGCGATGAGTATGCGAACATGGATCCCGATGCGTTCCGCAGCGGCGAGGTTACCCCGGTCTTCTTCGGCTCCGCGCTCAACAATTTCGGACTCGACCTGTTCCTCCAGTATTTCGAACAGCTGGCCCCCGCCCCGCAGCCGTATGCCGACAAGAGCGGCCAGGTCCGCGATCTGGAACGTGACTTTTCCGGCTTCGTCTTCAAGCTTCAGGCCAACATGAATCCCGACCACCGCGACTGCACGGCTTTTGTGCGCGTCACATCCGGTGTATTCCAGCGCGGAATGGAAGTGCAGCTCGCCGACAGCGGACGCAAGCTGCGCATGACCACGCCGCACAGCCTCATGGGCGAGGAAAGGAAACTGCTGGATATCGCCTATCCGGGCGACATCGTCGCACTCTTCAATCCGGGCGACTTCCGCATCGGCAGCACACTGCACGCAAGCGACCCGGTGACCTTCGACGTGATCCCGCTCTTCTCGCCGGAACACTTCCGCAAGGCATCCTCGAAAGATCCCTTCAAACGCAAACAGCTGCGCGAGGGACTCAAACAGCTTTCCGAGGAGGGGGTGGTCAACGTATTTGAACTTCCGAACGGGGTTGGAAACGAGCTCCTGCTGGGTACGGTTGGCGCCCTTCAGTTCGAAGTGGTGGAACACCGCATGAAAACCGAGTACAAGGCCGACATCACCCTGGCGCCGACGTCCTACATAGCCGCCCGATGGCTGCCCGTCGACGAAAAGATCATTTCCAAACTCAAATCCTCCTACTCCACCAACGTTACCTTCGATATAGAAGGTAATCCCATTGTGCTCTTCGACAGTCTCTACGCACTCAACAGCGCCATCGAAGCGGTGGGTGAAGAGAACCTGCTCCAGTTCAAGAAGTAGCGCATTCATCAGGAAACAGCGCCAGCGGGCGGCCGTTTTACCTGAGGGGCCGATATGTTGCAACAGGTTCTCTTTTGAGGATTCCATGTAAGGAACAGGCGTTTGCATTGTCTATTATCCGGAAACACACGCATCCACCGGTCTGGCTGGAAGGTGCGGAAGCAGCCCGTATTCCGGAAAGTACCGCACGTGAAAGGTTGGAAGAGGGTGGCATGCAGGAACAGAATGGTACCAACCGCAAACATGAAAAAGGAGCGGGACGATGATGCGGCGCAACTGGTTTTTCTGGATGGAGGCCCTGCAGATAACGGCTGCGGAGCGAAGGGTGGTCCTCGGGCTTGTCGGAATGCTTCTCGTGGTAACCGGGACGCGGACTTTCTATCCGGGCCGCACCATTTACGATGATCAATATTACGAGCCGGTGATCGCCGAATTCACACGTTTATCAGGAATCCGGGAGGAAGAGCGGCGCGTGCTGCTGGCCCGGTACTATCCCCCGGAGGAAACACAAAAGCCGCGTGCGTTGCAATTCGGCCTGAATTTGCCCGAGACACCGATGATGAGCGGCGCTACCGGTGAAACAACAGCGGCGGCGGAACCCGGGGAGGCATCCGCAGAAAGACAGCAGGAGCGCACCGGCACACGCTCGCCGCCCGCTTCCGGAGACGGCAGGGAGCTCAGGGTCAACATCCAGCTGGCCGGCCTCGATGAGCTGGTGCTGCTGCCTGGGATAGGTCCGGTTACCGCCGGACGCATACTTGCATACCGTGAGGAAAACGGTCCCTTCCGGACGCCCGAAGATCTGCTGAACGTGTCGGGCATTGGACCGCGAACCCTGGAAAACATCCGTGAGTTCATCATTTTCGAGCAGGAACCGGATTTGGTGCCGGAGCCGGATCAGGAACAGATGCCGGCGTCGAAACAGGAACAGGCGCCGGAACAGGATGGATCATAAAATGGTTATGGTACAAAGCGGAGTTATTTTCTGCACCGAATCCGGTTGTATTGGCATCATTCAATGCAGAAGCGGGTACTTCTTTGTCCCTGTTTGCGTTAGGTAATCGGGCAGCGGATACCAGTGCGATCCGCTCTGCCGGGGCGAGTCCGGCCGCCGCATGACTGCCGGCCAGTCCGGGCCAGGTATTGAAGATTATTGCATGGCCGCTGTTAGACTGCCGGACAAGACAATTTTAAACCGTAATGAGAACCGAATGAGCATTTCCATACTCTGGGTAGATGACGAGATCGATCAGCTGAGACCACACATCATATTTCTTGAAAAAAAAGGGTATGAAGTCACGCCGGTCACCAACGGAGAAGACGCCCTCTCCCTGGTGAAGAAAAACAAGTTCGACATCATCTTTTTGGATGAGCAGATGCCGGGAATGGACGGCCTGGCCACGCTTACAGAGCTGAAGAACATGCAGCCGGGCATTCCGGTCATCATGATCACCAAGAGCGAGGAAGAGGAGATCATGGACGATGCCATCGGGGGCAAGATCTCCGATTACCTGATCAAGCCGGTCAATCCCAACCAGATCCTGCTGACGGTCAAGCGCATCCTGGACCGCCACCGCATCCGTGATGAAAAATCGGCCCAGTCGTATCTGCGCAGTTTCAACGAGATCACAACCATGATCAACGAGCAGCCGGAATGGAACGACTGGATCCGGATCTACCGCAAGCTCACCAACTGGCAAATGGAGTTGAAACGTTCCGAAGAAGGGCTGCAGCAGGTGCTTCAGGACCAGATACAGACCGCCAACGCCGAGTTCGGCAAGTTCATCCAGAACGAATACTACGACTGGCTGCGCGCCAGCCGGGAAGACCGGCCCATGCTCTCGCCCGACCTGATCAGCGAGGCGGTGCTCCCGACCATGGAGCAGGGCAAAAGCACCATGCTTTTCCTGATCGACTGCATGCGCTACGACCAGTGGCTGGTGTTCGAACAGATGCTGGCACCCTACTACAAGATCGACACCGACTTCTACTACTCCATCCTGCCGACTGCCACCCCGTACTCGCGAAACGCCATCTTTGCCGGGCTCTATCCGTCACAGATCGAACGGCACTATCCGAAACTCTGGACGCAGAGCGACGAAAACGAAACATCGCTCAACCAGTACGAAGCGGAGCTGCTAACCGCGCAGTTCGAGCGAAAGAAAACCGGGGTGAAACCGAAATACGAGAAAATCCTGCAGACAGAAGAGGGCAAGCGCATATCCGACAGGATCCTGAACTATACCCAGTCGCCTTTCAGCGCTTTTGTGATCAATTTTGTGGATACGCTGGTCCATTCGCGCTCCGATTCGCAGGTGCTGAAGGAAATTGCCCCGGACGTGCCGGCATTCCGGGAGCTGACCCGAACCTGGTTCGCCCACTCCTCCCTGTTCCAGATGCTGAAAAAACTGTCCGACCAGGATGTGCGGATTATCATCACGACCGACCACGGCTCCATCCGGGCCATGAGGGATACCAAGGTGCTCGGCGACAGGGACACATCCACCAGTCTTCGCTACAAATTCGGCCGCCACCTGCGCTGTGACGGCAATGCCGCCATACATATCGATAAACCGGGTGACTATTTCCTTCCCAGGGCCAACATGAACACCAATTACATCATTGCCCTCGAAGATTACTATTTTGTCTATCCGACCAACTACAACAAATACCAGAACAAATACCGGGATACGTTCCAGCATGGCGGGGCCTCGATGGAGGAAATGATTCTGCCGCTGGCCTACCTGCAGCCAAAATGAAGGCCGGGTATGGCATAATGGATCCGGCGGTTTTCAAGCAGGAAACGACAACGTGAGCACCAGTACACAGTTTGTTTCATCGACCATTGAGGAGACCCTCGGGGCGGGAGAGCGGCTGGCCGCCGGATTGAAAGCCGGGGACATTGTTCAGCTGAAGGGAGATCTCGGTACCGGAAAGACACACTTTGTTAAGGGGGCAGCCCGTTTTTTTGGAATCCCGGAAGAGGAAGTGCAGTCCCCGACTTTCTCCATCATTCATGAATATCCCGGGCGGATTCCCCTGTATCATGTGGATGCCTACCGGCTCAACAGACCGGAGGAAGCGCTTGAATTCGGACTGGAAGAGTATCTGTACGGTGACGGCATCTGCCTGATCGAGTGGCCCGAAAAGATCGCATCCCTGCTCCCGGGTTCCAGCCTGGTGGTGGAATTCACCCACATCGACCAAAATAAACGGCAAATTACCATTCATTGGCAGGATTGATTTTTGTATCTTTAGCCCTTGTTTTTAACAAATGGACATCAAAAGACTTCCATATCGCATCGACCGCCTGCCGGTCATTCTGCCTTTTCACAGACGCGCTGACAATGAACTGAACAGCGGGGACCTGGTGTATTACGGCCCCAGCCCGGAGTTCTATGGCATCGGCGAAGTGCTGAAAGTGGTCGACCGTTTCTGTATTGTGGACTTCCGCGGCACCGGAAGGTACAGTGTCCACAAGGATGCGTTCGAATCGAAGTATCTCATCCCCATCCACAAGCTGAATCTTTCCCATCTGCTCAAGAATATGGAGTAGAGGCGCCCCGATCCTTCCCCAAAAGCCATATGGCAATGGCCGTGAACAGCCCGGGATAAAATGGTTCCCATCCAAGCCAGGCGTAGCTGTAGAGGTCGCCGCCGGTAAGCGTACCCAGCACGAGCCAGAGCGTGGAGACACCAAACGGAACCACCATGGCCCAGACCGCCACACCTCTTCGGAGCCGGAACAGCGGCAGGTACATGCCCAGGACGGGAAACAGCAGCCCCGGGATCAGCACCGACCCGATCACGTACCACAAGGCAATGACGCTGGGATAGATAATGATCAGCAGGATGCCAAGCACGGCCGAAAGGAGCATGCACCAGCGGGTGACGGCAACACTTTTTCCCGGGAGCCAGTAGCGGGCGATGAGATCCCTGCCCAGAGTCTGGCCGGAAAGGAAGAGGAAACTGTCCAGCGTGGACATGATGGTGGCCAGCAGCGTCAGGAAGAACAGACCGGAGAGGCCCACCGGCAGCAGATAGGCGCCCAGTTCCGGATAAACCAGGATCGGATTGTCCAGTTCGCCGAGGATGATGAATCCGTAGAGGCCCGCCGAAACGGTAAAAAAATCGAAAACGAACCAGAACCCGACAGACCAGAAGATGCCTTTGCGGGCGGTGGCCGGTGTTTTTGCGGCGGCGGCCCGCTGATGGAAGGAGGGGTCAACGAACGTCCAGAGCGCAATGAAGAACCAGACGAGCAGGTACTGGGCGCTGTGTCCGCCCAGCGGCGACTGGTGGGTGTCGGGGAGTTCGCTCCAAACCTGAACCGGAGAGCCGGCCGTGCGGATGGCCAGAAAAAGGAGCACGGCAAAACCGGCGTACATCAGAACGACTTGCAGCATGTCGGTCCGGATAACAGCCCGGAATCCGGAAATGCTCACATAGAAGACGGAGAAAAGGGCTGTGAACGAAGCGAAAAGCAGTATGCTGGCATCCGAGCCGGTGAAAAACTGGATAAGGAGGCCCAGCATCAGAATGTAGGGGGCGGGGCTCACCAAAAGGAAGATCGCGATGGTGGAGACCATGCCGGTCTGCCGGTTATAGGTGTTTTCCAGCGCCTCGGGAATCGTGAGCGCCTTGTTTTCGCGGATGCGTCCGGCCAGAAATACCGCAAAAAGCAGGGCGAAAACATAGTAGGGAAATCCGAACAGTACCCATTGCGAGACGCCGAACTGGAAGCTGTACTCGCCGACACCCAGAATGCCGCCATACCAGGTGGATACCAGCGTGGCAACAAAGGCGGGGAGCGACAGGGTGCGCCCCGACAGCAGAAAGCTGTCCTCCGACTCATTTTTCTGCCGTTTCCAGAAACTCAGAAAAACAAGTGCGACAAAATAGAGGGCGATGATGATTCCGTCGATCCAGTGCACGTTTGCTGCAGGGTAAAGGTGTGGTTTGCGATGAAGCTTGTAGCAGGTCCGGTTATAGCAGGTCCGGTTATAGCAGGTCCGGTGTCAGCGCGGTCATGAAAAGGAGGCACCCGGACGTGTGCCTGATGCGGACCGGACCCGAAACGGTTTCATTGGAGGAACCGTCGCGCCGGCCGTTTTCAAGGGACTCGTTGCTGAGGGGATATCGCAGGCCGTCCGTGACAATCCCATCCGCTGATCCGGAGAGCGGAAACAGGGAGACAAGATGTCCGGGAGGAAGGCGGATGGCAAATTCCCGCGGCAGAATCCTGGTGTAAAAAAAGTCGTCATAAAATGCCATTGCTTCGAAAAAGGGATCGAACTGCTGCAACACGGAGAGGTTCTTGAGGGTATGGTCGAGCCGTTTTCCGGTGGCGCCAAGCACATCCACCCGAACGGCTTTCAGCGAGCGGGCATGGGAGAGGGCTTTCTCCAGGTCGTTGGTTTCCTGGTCGGAGTCACGGATGATCTGCCCGTCGAATTTCCCGTTTAAGTCCCCGTCAGGCCGGAAGCTGTCCAGATCGCCGATGACGGTATCGGGACGGAAGCCCAGTTTCAGTGCGGTGTTGCCTCCACCGTCGGCGGCAATAAAACGGTCGCATTTTTCCCGGAGGGAACCGAGAAGCTCGACGGAGGGTTCTGATCCATTGGCAAGAATAAGAATGCGCATATTGCGATGATGTGGAGCTGCGGGCGGATGGCAAATGCGTGCGTTTCCCGAACGCGCTCCGGACAGATTTTTTGAAAAGACGATGGAAATTGTGATACTTTGCCAGAGCAGGTATCAGCAAATAAAATACACAAGATGGTAGAGAAATTTGCGGAAGCAATAGCAAGACTTGAAAAACCGGGACTCATTTCGCATATCGGTCCGGATGGTGACGCGATCGGATCGCAGCTGGCTCTGTACAGCTGGTTCCGCAATCTTGGCAGGGAGCCGTTGCTCTTCAACGACGACCCGGTTCCCGGCAACCTCCGTTGGCTTGACGGGCAGGATGTCATCCGCAAGCCGACAGAGGCGCTTCTTGACCAGTGCGACGGTATCATTTTCATCGACGGCAATGAACCGGAACGGTTCGGGGACATGGCCGGCTACTTCCGAAAGACGTCAAAACCGCTGTTTCTGATCGATCACCACCTGGATCCGCCCAAAGAGCTGTTCCGCGGGATGTTGTGGGACAGCGGGGCCAGTTCCACGGCGTACCTGGTCTATCTGCTGTACGAGGCGACCTCCCTGGAATCGCTCACCCGGGAAGCGGCCGAAGCGCTGTATGCCGGCATTCTGACTGACACCGGCTCTTTCCGGTTTGATTCGGTCACCGCCGGCACCCACTTTGCCGTCGGCAAAATCATCCGGCAGGGAGGGATTGCGCCCTCGGAGATCTACAGCCGGATTTACGAGGACAGATCGCTGGCGGAATACCAACTGCTGGGATCGGCACTGGAGGGAATCCGTCTGTTCTGTGACGGCGCCGTGGCGGTGATACAGGTGACGGAAAAGATGCTTTCGGAGAACAACTGCACGCAGGACGATCTCGAGGGATTCGTGAACTACCCGTTGAGCATCAGCGGGGTGGTGGTCTCTCTGCTGTTCTATGAGCGTGACGGACGGGTGAAGGTCAGTCTTCGGGGCAAAGCGCAGGTGGACCTGAATCAGGTCGCACGAAAATTCGATGGAGGCGGGCATTTCAATGCGGCCGGCGCCTGGCACAACGGTCCCATCGAAATAGCGGTGAAGGATGTGGCAGGGGAGGTCACGGCGCATATGGATGGCTGCCGCTGAACGCCAAACCTGTGCGCGAATGTCAATGGCTGGCGGCGCATGCAGTGAGTCTGTTCAGCCGCCATGCCGGATGCTTCACCCAGGCTCCGGAGGCATCACTTTCGTGACCGCTTGAGGAACTCGGCCACTTTCTTGTGGTGCAGGGGCGCGGCCCAGAAATGGGCAAACCGGCCCAGCTCCCTCTCAAAGGAAGCTTTCCTGCTGTTGTCGAGGGCAAAAAGCGTTCCGCTCTTGAGTTCCTCGATAAGGTCCGGCTCCAACCGGGACAGTTCC
The DNA here is from genome assembly GCA_007120385.1 of Balneolales bacterium. Lineage (GTDB taxonomy): Bacteria > Bacteroidota > Rhodothermia > Balneolales > Natronogracilivirgulaceae > SKNL01. The sequence continues at coordinate 2,488 of SKNT01000039.1, read as the reverse complement.
AGCGCCCATTCCCAGGTGTTCCTGCGCAATTCCGAGGTGATGGAGAGCTTGTTGATGAGACCGGTGTTCACTGCTTCCTCCGAAGTAATGACCTGGGTGCTGCCCAGCCACTCAAGCGCTCGTGAGCGGCCTACCCGTTCCGCAAGCCGGGTGACACCACCCCAGGCAGGCGGCAGGCCGAGGGAGGCCTGGCTGAAAGCGAACGTGGCCGTTTTGCTGGCAATGGAGAAATCGAACGCCAGCAGAAGCTCGCATCCTCCACCGTAAACTTCCCCGTTGATGCAGGCCAGTGACCAGAAACGGCCGGTTTCCAGACGGTGAAGGATGGCATTCATCCGCTCCGCCATCTGCCGGCCCTCCTCCTCGGTTTTGAGCGCGGCAAACGCCTTGATGTTGCCGCCGGAGGCAAAAAAACGTTGTCCCGAACCGCTCATCACAAGCACACGGGTACTGCCGTTACTTTCAATCTCATCAAGGATCTGCTCCAGCACTTCCATGACCTCGAAGTCGATGGCGTTATTGGACTCGGGACGGTTGATCTCGGCCCAGTAGATGTGCTTTTTCTTGTTTACTTTGACTATAGCCACGTTGGATAAGGTTGGGGTTGTTAACGGTCGGTTTCGGGGCGGACCTCCTCATCGATCCAGGCCAGATAATCGGGGTTGCCCGCCGCAATGGGCAGGCCAACTATACAGGGACAATCATAGCTGTGAAGTTCTTTTACCCTGCCGTACAGCCGGTCAAAAGTGTCGGCACGGGTTTTGGCTATCAGAACAACTTCGTGCTCACTCTGAACATCCCCTTCCCACCAGAACAGCGCCGACATGTTTTCGATGATGTTCGTACAGGCGGCCAGGCGCTCCCGGATCAGGGCTTTGCTAATGGTTTCGGCCTCCTTCCGGCCGGAGACAGTGATGTAAACAAATAAATGGCTGCTCATTCCGCTTTGCGAAGGATTTGGCATAGGTATTACAGGCATTTTGTTGACAGGTACCGGAGGGTCTGATTTCAGAAAATAACCATTCGCATCCTAAATAGGAAAAGCGTCCCGGATGAAAAACCATTGTCGCCGGCATGCGTTGAGAAAGCAGGTGAAATTGCGTATATTGACAGGCTAATTATCATGCACTAACTGTGTTTTTGCATCCCCGTTCCCGGCGCCGGAGAACGATCCGCATCCCGGTCTCGGGTGGATGGGCTCGGCGGACATTGGCACAGCACCGGTTAATCACTGGCCGCGAGAGTGGTGAAATTGGTAGACACGCTAGATTTAGGATCTAGTGCCGAAAGGCGTGGGGGTTCGAGTCCCCCCTCTCGTACGAAGCAAAACCGGGATTCATCCAACGGTGTCCCGTTCCCCCGTCCGGCAAAAGCCTGACGGTTTTTTTTTAACTCTAAACGATCAGTTACGTGAATATAGCGGTAGAAGACAAAAGCAGCGTAGACAAGGTGCTCACCATTTCCGCAAGCCGGGAAGAACTGGCCCCCCGTTTCGACAAGGCCTTCCGTGAATACCGGAAAAAAATCAACATGCCCGGTTTTCGTCCCGGACAAATGCCCGTCGGCCTGGTAAAAAAACGCTTCGGAAAGGAAATTGAATCCGAAGAGATCAACAAGTACATCCAGGAAGTGTTCCGCGATGAGGTAGTCCCCAAATACAACCCGGTTGGCGAACCCCGCTTCGAGGATTTGAAATGGGAAAACGGCGAACTGGAGGTGAAACTCGAGATCGGGGTCAAACCCGAGTTTGAGCTGAAGGATGTTTCCACCTTCACCGTCGACAAAATGGTGCACGATGTCACCGAAAAGGAGGTCGAAGAGGAGCTGACCCACTCTCTGGAGCGCGGCGGCACCTGGAAAGAGACCAAAGGCAAAATTGATGAAAAAAGCCGGGTAACGGTGGATGCGGTTCCGCTTGACAAGGACGGCAAGCCCCGGAGCGAGGACCAGGATACCGACAAGGAACTGGATCTGAGCGAAAAGGGAAACAAGGATTTCCTGGAGGCGCTCAAGGACTCAAAGACCGGTGACCAGGTGACCGTCACACTGGGCGAGGGCGACGATGCCGAAACTTTTCAGCTGACGGTAAAAAAAGTGAGCAAGCTCGAGATTCCCGAACTGAATGAGGAATTTGTGAAAGAGGCGACCCGCGGCGAGGTCGCCACGGTGGAAGATTACCGCAGCCGCATCAAGAGCCAGATCCAGAACTACTACGACCAGGTATCCGGCGACATGCTCAAACAGGAGGTCATGGATCAGCTCATTGAAGCCCACCCTGATATCGAAGTGCCAAATGCCCTGCTGAGACGCTTCCAGGACGCTTTTGTGGACCGTCTGAAGCAACAACAGCAGGGGCGTCCGCTTCCGGAGGACTTCAACGAGGAGGAATATCGCGAATCTGTAAAAGATGATGCGGAGCGGGAAGCGCGCTGGGCTTTCATCGTCGAGGAACTCGGCAAGAAATTCGATGATATCGAGATCAAGGAAG
>SKNT01000043.1 GCA_007120385.1 Balneolales bacterium | reverse complement strand
CAAAAAAAAGCCCGCTCATCCGGTAGGATGGCGGGCAAGTGCAAGTAGTAAGGCCTGTTTTTCCTTACGTTGGTTAAAGGTGTACTTCAAATAAAATAAAAAAAAGTCGCGATGTCAAGACCTTATCCGAGCATCTGACGGGCTTCATGATAGCGCCGGGCCACGGCTTCCCAATCCACGACGTTCATGAAAGCGCGCACATAGTCGCCGCGGCGATTCTGGTATCTCAGGTAGTATGCGTGTTCCCAGACATCAATCGGCAGCAGCGGCACCGTTACCATAGGTGACAGGTTCTGGTGCTTTTCGGCCTGGAACACCAGCAGGCGGTCGTGGAACGGCTCCCAGGCCAGGATTCCCCAGCCGCTGCCTTCCACCGCTCCGGATGCGGCGATGTAGTGTGCCTTGAACTTCTCAAAGCTGCCGAAAGATGCATTGATGGCACGGACAAGGTCGGCGTCCCTGGGCTCTCCACCGCCATCCGGACTCATCACATCCCAGAAAACGGCATGCAGAAAATGTCCCGCCCCGTGAAATCCCACCTCCTTCGACCAGTGTTTCACCAGCCCAAAGTCGTCTTTTTCACGTGCCTCGGTCAGTTTTGCCAATGCGTTATTGAGGCCATTCACATAACCCTGGTGATGAATGCTGTGATGCAGTTCCATAGTCTGCGCATCGATGTGCGGCTCCAGGGCGTCGTAGGAATAGGCCAGCTGAGGCAGGGTGTACTCACCCGGATGGTTATGGTTGCCGGCAAATGCGGAAAGCCCGGCCGCACCGGTTAAACCAGCCGGATTCCCGGATGAAGCGGCTGAGGCAGCGGATGTGGCGGCCAATGACGAGCCCATCCCGACCGTACCGAGGAAAGCAAAGCCGCCCAGTGTGGATTTCAGGTAATCTCTTCGATTCATGTCGTCTCGTTTTTTTTTGCGGTTTCTGGTGACGCTATGAGATTGTAACACAAAAAAGCAGGAAAAGGTTGACTTTCGGATGGAATGCCGGCGCGGGATGTGGGCGCTGCGTGCCGGTGTGACGTGCCGGTATCACCTGATCACGGAAGCGGCCACCACATTGGCAATTTTGGCGCGCAGGTCCACCACGCTGGTTGTATCGTCGGGATACACTCTGTTGGTCAGCAGGATCACTGCGGTGCGGGTTTCGGGATCGAGCACCATGGAAGTTCCGGTGTAACCGGTATGGCCGTACGTCCTGCTTCCAAAAAGATCACCCTGGTTGGATGCGAACGAGGATTTCATGTCCCACCCCAGGGCCCGGCCGAACGATTCGAGTCCGGAAGGAGCGCCCGTCAAGGTGCGCACTGTTGCCGGAGACAGAATCCGTCTGCCGTTCACGGTGCCTTCGTTCAGCAGCATAGCGGCAAAAACGGCGAGATCGCCTGCCGTGGAAAAAAGTCCCGCATTGCCTGAAATTCCGCCCATCACTTCACGGGCCAGGGGGTCGTGAACGCTGCCGGCCATCACGCCATCCGCTTCACTGTAGGCAGTTGGGGCGATCCGGTCCATAATTTCCCCATCCACAGGTTCACCGATCGGCAAATAGAAGGTTTCCATCATCCCGAGGGGTTCAAAGAGATAGTCGCGGGTCCAGGAGTGGAGATCGGTGCCCGTGACGGCCTCCACCACTTGCTGGAGGGTGATGAAACTCGGGCAGCTGTAGGTCATCTGCGTTCCGGGGGGCGCGGGATCCGGCAGTGAGCAAAGATAGGTCATGAGGTTTTCACCGGCTTCCTCGCCGTATTTTTCCTTCAGATCGCGCACAGGGGCATAAGACGGAAGGCCGGCCGTATGGGTAAGCAGGTGGATGATGCGCGGCTGTTCGCGCAGCGGCAGCTCTTTGTCCCCAAAACGGGCGTACTCGGGCAGGTATCTGGAAACCGGATCGGTGAGCCGGATGTGGCCGGTTTCCACCAGTTTCATTACGGCAGTGGCGGTGGCAACGGGCTTGGTCAGCGAGGCAAGATCAAAGATGGTGCCGGTGTGGATCTCACGCTGATCGGGGATGCGCCGGGTCCATCCCCAGGCATTTTCATAGACGATGAAGCTGTCGCGTACGACCACCAGCACGGCCCCCGGTGTCAGCTCTGACGTTATGGCATCGAGGATGAGCGAGTCGACCCGCAACAGCTGCTCCGGGTCCATGCCGGTTTGCTCCGGTGCTGCGTAGGACAGGGACAGCGACTGTGCATTGGCGATGCCCGATGAGCAGGTGCTGCCGCACAGCAGGGCGGCGGTCATCAAAAATAGAAAAATTACATACCCGAGTTTCATTCTCTTCTTACATTGCTTACAAAAAAGGGCGCATTAAACGATTAATACGCCCTTTTAACATGTCCCTGTAATTAAGTTTCCATGAAAGAAAACTCACAGGAATAATATGGGTGAAGCTGATATCAAAAGCAAACAAAAAATGTTTTGCTAAGCGCTTTTTTGGATGATAATTGCGGATTTCAGGGCGGGCGATACCGGGGCGGCAGCGCGAACCGGGCCATGGAAACGGCAAAGGCGGGCCGTGACTCCGCAGCAGGCATTTCTTTGCAATTTTTGGAAGATTCACTGTTTGCAAGAGTTGCAATAATATTATATCTTTCCAGACTTGTCAGAAAATCTGTTTTATTCTGTTTTAATTAGTGATTCTTAAAATTATATCACCGTGAAAACCGAGAGCTTCAAAACATATTCGGCCAAGCCAGGTGACATCCGGAAAAAATGGCTGGTAGTGGATGCAGAAGGCCAGCCGCTGGGTCGTCTTGGCAGCAAGGTCGCTTCCATACTCCGCGGCAAGAACAAGCCCGAGTTCACTCCCCACATGGACACGGGTGACAATGTGATTGTCATCAATGCGGAGAAAGTCACCCTTTCCGGGAAAAAAATGCAGGAGAAGCTTTACTTCCGTCATTCCGGATATCCCGGTGGAACCACCTTCACCACTCCGGAAGAGATGCTGAAAAAAGACCCTACGTTTCTGGTCCGGAATGCCATAAAGGGCATGCTTCCCAAAAACCGGCTCGGCCGCAAAATTCTCACCAATCTACGTGTTTTTGCCGGACCGGAGCACACTCTGGTCGCGCAGAAACCTGAAAAAATCGAACTCTGAACATGGCTAACCAATCTTTTATCGGCCGCAGAAAAACTTCGACTGCACGTGTATACGTACAGCCCGGCAAGGGAGAGATCGTAGTCAACAACAAGCCGTTTGAGACCTATTTCGTACTGCCGTCCCAGCAGATCACTGTAAAATTGCCGTTCAAGATCACCGAGACCACCGGCAAATATGATGTCAAGGTTACGGTTCGCGGCGGCGGTATCACCGGTCAGGCCGATGCCGTACAACTGGGCATTGCCCGGGCGATCAACACCCTTGAGCCGGAAACGCACAGTGCCCTGAAGTCCCATGACCTGCTGACGCGGGACGACAGAATGGTCGAACGCAAGAAATATGGTCAGCCCAAGGCACGGAAGAAATTCCAGTTCTCCAAGCGCTGATCGCTCCGTAGCGAAACTATTATCACACATATGCAGCGACCCATGGCTGGGTGTTCCGGATTCCGACAGGATGAAGGAATTGGTCTATGGGGCTGACCTGCATAGTGGACAAACCTCAACATACCAATACCTACCAACATGGCAAAAGCAGCCTCTGTCGAAGAGCTTCTCAAATCGGGAGCACACTTCGGCCACCTCACGAGAAGATGGAACCCCAAAATGCGTGAATTCATCTTCATGCAGCGCAACGGGATCCACATCATCGACCTCAACAAGACCCACGCCCTTCTGCAGGAAGCCCTCGACGAGATCACCAAAGTAGCCCGTTCCGGCAAAAAAGTACTTTTCGTCGGCACCAAAAAGCAGGCTCAGGAGATCATCAAGACGGAAGCGAACCGTTGCGACATGCCCTATGTGACCCACCGCTGGCTGGGCGGCATGCTCACCAACTTTGTGACCATCCGCAGAAGCATCTCCCGCATGGAGGAGATTCAGGCAATGCAAACCGACGGAACATACGAGAACATCACCAAGAAAGAGCGTCTGATGCTCGATCGGGAAAAGCAGAAGCTGGAGGATGTGATGGGTGGTATTTCCAAAATGGGCAGAGTCCCCGGAGCCCTGTTTGTCGTTGACATTGTGAAGGAGAACATCGCGGTGAACGAGGCCCTGAAACTGAACATACCGATTTTTGCACTGGTGGACACCAACTGCGATCCGGATGTACCCGACTATATCATTCCCTGCAACGACGATGCGGCAAAGGCGATCCAGCTGGTGGCTTCCAATGTTGCCGATGCCATCATTGAGGGCATGGCCGAACGCGAGGCCTACCAGGAAGAGCAGCTTGCTGCCGAAAGCATCAGCCGCGAGGATGCGGAAGAAGGCGAAGATACCGGTGAGCCCGAAGTGAAGACCTCGCGCCGCAAGCGCACGCGCAAGGCCAAGACCGCCCCGGCCCAGGAAAAACCAGCCGCCAGAAAAGAGAAGCCGGCGGCTGAAGGTGATGCCGGGACGAAAGCCGGGGCCGCTGAGGCCGCAGCTGATACGGAAAAGAAGGATGCAGCCAGGACCGACAAGCCTGCTGCTGACACGGAAAAGAAGGATGCAGCCAGGGCCGACAAGCCCGCTGCTGACACGGAAAAGAAGGATGCAGCCAGGGCCGACAAGCCCGCTGCTGACGCAGAACCGGAAAAAGCCGTCGATTCCGATTCAAAAGAAGAAAAATAATTTTTCACAGCCAGTTTTCAACTATCAAAACCGACCCTTAATACCATGAGTATTTCTGCTGCAGATGTAAAAAAACTCCGGGACCAGACCGGTGCAGGGATGATGGATTGCAAGAAGGCCCTCGCCGAATCAAACGGCGATATGGAAAAAGCCATCGAGATCCTGCGGAAAAAAGGCCAGAAGGTCTCCGAAAAACGGGCCGATCGTGAAGCCAATCAGGGCGTAATTGTTTCCCTGCTTTCCGACGACCACAAAAAAGCCGTAGCCCTTGAGCTGAACTGCGAGACAGATTTTGTCGCCAAGAACGAAGAATTTGTCCAGTATGCCGCCGATTTTGCCAAAGTGGTGTTCGATAACGATCCGGCCGACCGGGAGGCGCTTCTCCAGGCCAAATCCGGCAGCCTCACCGTCTCTGACAAGCTGAAGGACCTGGTCGGAAAAATCGGTGAAAAAATCGATATCGGCCGTTTTGAGATCCTGACTTCCCAGGGGCAGATCTACGACTACATCCACCCCGGAAACAAGCTCTGTGTGCTTGTGGAATTTGAGGGTGAAGTCCCCTACCCCGATATTGCCAAGGACGTGGCCATGCAGGTTGCCGCCATGAATCCGCTGGCTGTCAACCGTGACGGTGTGGATTCAACCGTTCTGGAGAAGGAAAAAGAGATTGCGCGCGAGCAGCTCATCAACGAAGGCAAACCTGCCGAGATCGCCGAAAAGGCGGCCATGGGCAAGATGCGCCGTTTCTTTGAAGAGCGCGTCCTGCTGGAGCAGAAGTTCGTCAAGGACGGCACCATTTCCGTTCAGGATTACCTGAAGCAGTCGGGTGCACCGTTGGTGACCTCATTTGTCCGCATCCAGCTCGGCGGACAGTAAGCTTTCAGATTTGGAACAAAGGCTGCCTCATTGGCGGCCTTTTTTTTATCCGTTACTTTCTTTCTGCGTACCTTTACGCAAGTCGCAAGCAAACTTCGCACCTTCTGAGGGAAACCCCATCCCGGAATCATATCCATCCCAATAAAGCATAAGGAGCAAAAATCGTGAAACCGTACAAAAGAATCCTTCTGAAACTCAGCGGCGAATCCCTGCTCGGCAAACAGGGTCATGGCATCGACGGCGACGTGCTTTCCCAATACGCCAATGAAATACGGCAAGCGAAGGAAACAGGCACAGAGATTGCCATTGTCATTGGCGGCGGCAATATCTTCCGGGGCGTCAGAGGCGCCACCCAGGGCATGGACCGTGTACAGGGCGACTACATGGGAATGATGGCTACCATGATCAACAGCATGGCGCTGCAGGATGCGCTGGAGCGCAAGGGCATCCACACCCGGCTGATGTCGGCCATCCGCATGGAGCAGATCGCCGAGCCTTTCATCCGGCGCCGGGCGGTGCGCCACCTGGAGAAGGGACGTGTGGTCATCTTCGGGGCCGGCACCGGCAACCCCTATTTCACGACAGACACGGCTGCATCGCTCAGGGCCATTGAGATCGAAGCCGACGCCATCCTCAAGGGAACCCGTGTGAACGGCATCTATGACTCCGATCCGGAAAAAAACCCCGACGCCGTCAAGTTCGAAACCATCAGCGGTGACGATGTGCTCAAGCGCCAGCTCTCGGTGATGGATCTGACCGCATTCACCCTGTGCCGCGACAACAAAACGCCTTTCATCATCTTCAACATGGACGAGCGGGGCAATCTTGTGAAAATCGTCCAGGGTGACCCGGTCGGCACGCGTGTCTACTGGGACTGACACTGCTTTTTTTTTTGCCAATTTGTTATATATTTCGCATCTGTACGGAATATCCACCACTATTTACCAGATATTATGATTGCAGAATTACAGCCCTATCTCGACGATGCAAAAAGCAGGATGGAAGCTTCGAACTCCTTCCTGAAGAGAGAGTTGGCACATATCAGAGCCGGAAAGGCCACCCCTGTTCTTCTGGACGGGATCAAGGTGGAGTACTACGGCACCCAGACTCCTCTGAACCAGCTTGCCAACATATCGGCACCCGACCCCCGGCTGCTGACGGTCGAACCGTTTGACAAATCGTCCATTCGCGAAATCGAACGGGCGATCATGACATCCGGGCTTGGCCTTAATCCCAACAACGACGGCACGCTCATCCGCATCCCCCTCCCCGTGTTATCCGAAGAGCGCAGAAAAGATCTTGTCAAGGTATCACGTGACAAGGCCGAGGAAGCGCGCGTCAGCATTCGCAATACCCGGCGGGAGATCAAGGACGAGATCAAGAAGATCGTAAAGGAGGAGTCCCTCCCTGAAGATTCCCGTTTTGAGGCCGAAGAAGAGCTGCAGAAACTGACCGATTCCTACATCTCCGTCGTTGACCAGATGCTCAAGGAGAAGGAAGAAGAGATCATGACCGTTTAATCGCATTACCGGAGTCACCTTCACATGTATCTTGCCCAACTCGAACTGCAAGGCTTTAAAAGTTTTGCCAACAAAACAAAGGTCAAGTTCGACAGCGGCATCACGGCAATTGTCGGTCCCAACGGGTGCGGAAAATCCAACATTGTGGACGCCCTGCGCTGGGTGCTGGGTGAGCAGCGCCCTTCCCTGCTCCGTTCCGCGGCCATGACCAATGTCATTTTCAACGGCACGGCGGCCAAGAAGGCCCTGGGCATGGCCGAGGTTTCACTGACCATCATCAACAACCGGGGTGTGCTGCCCACCGAGTTCACCGACATCACCATGACCCGGCGCCTGTTCCGGTCTGGCGAGAGTGAGTACCTGCTCAACAACAAACCCTGCCGGCTTCGGGACATCAACGACCTGTTCATGGACACCGGCATGGGTCCGAACGCCTACTCGGTGATCGAGCTGAAGATGGTGGACGAGATCCTCAACGACAAGAACAACGACCGCCGGCGGCTGTTCGAGGAAGCTGCCGGCATCACCAAGTTCAAGGAGCGCAAGAAGCAGACGCTCAAGAAACTCTCGGATACGCGGGCGGATCTGCAGCGGATGGAGGATATTCTGGTGGAAGTGCGCAAGAAAACGCGCTCGCTGCAGACCCAGGCATCCCGCGCCGAGCGCGCCCGCAAGTACCAGGAAGAGCTGGAGTTCCTGGACAAGGCCGTATCCCGCCAGGAGTACCAGAATGTGCGCAACGAGCTGAATCCCCTGCTGGAGCGGATCGCCAGCGTCTCGTCGACCAAAGAGGAGCTGCAGAACCGGCTCGAAATGCTCGAGAAGAACGAAGAGGAAGCGCACGAGGCGCTGATCGATAAAGAGCTGGCGCAGAACGAGGTAAGGCGGAAGGTTGAGCGGATCGTCGGCGTTATCCAGGAAATCCGTACCAATATGCGTGTGGCCGAGGAGAAGGTGAAAAGTGAGGAGACGGTCATCCAGCGTTACGAGCAGGATATCTATCAGGCCGAGAACGAAATCCGAGACCTGCGCAAGGATCTGAAAGTGAACGAGGAGGAGCTGGAGCGGGCCGGTGCGGAACTGGAACAGGTCCGCGGGGAGCAGGAATCATCCCGGACGGCATTGGAGGAGAGCAGGCGGCAGGTCGGCCGGGTGCGTGAGGAGCTGGACACGGCCGCCGGCAGGCACAGTGAAGCCCGCCGGCGCATCAGCGAGCTGCAAAACCTGCAGGTCCGGCTGGAATCTCGTGTGGAAAACGCAGAGGAGCAGGAGCAGCGGCTGCACAGGCAGGTTGCCGAGAGCCGGGAAAAAGCGGCTTCCTTTTCCGAAGAGAAAGAGGCCATGGATGCGCGTCACATTCTGCTGCTCCAGGAATTTGAGGAAGCCGAGCGGCAGCTTGAGCAGGCGCGCGGCGAGCGGGAGCAGCTGCTCAACCGCATCAACCAGCACAAAGACGAGATACGCGGCCTGCAAAGCCGGCGCGACGCCCTCCGGTCGGAGTATCAGCTGCTTAAGGGCCTGGCCGAATCGTCGGATGCCCATCCGGCCGGCGTGCAGTACCTCCGGGAGCATCGCGGCGAATTTTCGATGCTCGAACTGGTCAGCGACGTCTTTTCCAGCGACGAAAAACATGCGGCGGCGGTGGAGGCCGTGCTCGGAGATGCCGCCAATTTTGTGATCACCGCCGATGAAGCCGAAGCGGTCCGCGCCTTCGGTCTGCTCCGCAAAAAGGACAAGGGCCGGGTGACCATCATCCCGCTGAACCGCATTTCAGCAGAGGAGGCATTCACCGCAGGTTCGGAGTCTGCAGGATCTGTTTCCGCCGGTTCGGATTCCGCCGGTTCGGATTCCGCCGCAGCCCCGCACGGGGGCATATCGGCCGCCGTCAATTCAGGCGGCGCCACGGCGCTGGCCGGCCTGGTCACCTGCGAGGCATCCTTCGAGCCGCTGAAACAGCTCTTTTTCGGCGGCGTTGTGCTGACGGAATCACTGGAGGATGCGGTACGGCTGGCCGCAAAGCATCGGGTGACCGCCGTAACGTCCGGCGGCGATGTGGCATCACAAAACGGATTCATCTACAGCGGCAGCAGCAACAAAAATGCCGGAGTCCGGATCGGATTGCGCGAAAAAGTGGAGCGGCGGCGCCAGCAGGCCGGCGATGTTTCCAGGGAGCTGGAAAAGGCAGAGGTGCTGCTTGACGACCTGACCGAATCCCACCGGAAATTCGACCTGCAGCACCACCGGCAGCACGTCAAAGAGTGTTCGGACCGGCTCCGCAAGCACGAAGCGCGGACCGATTCCTTCCAGACCCAGGCCGATTTCTACCAGAAAAACGTGCAGGAACTGGAGCAGCGGCTTCAGGAGCTCAAGGAGACCGTGCGCAAGGCCGGCGAAGAGCGGACGCAGATCACCCCGGAACTCGAAATGCTCACAGGTGAACTGGAGGCGATTGTCCGGGAGGAAGTGTCGCTAAAATCCGCGCTCAACGAGAAGGAGGAGATCCTCCAGCGGTCACAAACCCGCTTCAACGACGTATCCCTGCGTTTTCAGAATGCGGAAAACCGGGTTGCCACGCTCAAACGCGACATCGAACGGTTCGAGTCGAATGTCCAGGGCATCAAGGACCGGCTCACACAGCGGGCCGAACAGGCCAAATCCAGCAAGGACCAGATCATTGCCCTGCGTGAACAGCTGGAACTGTCCGAGGACGAACTGCGCGAACAGCTCATCCACAAGGAGACGGCGGAAAAAGAGAACAACGAGGCCGAAGAGGCGTGCGCCCGCCAGCGCGGCAAGATCAACCTGCTCGAGGAGAATCTGAAAGAGGCCCGGCGCAAGAAGGATTCCAGCCAGGAGCTGCTCTATTCACTGGAACTGGCCAGATCCAAGCTGGAAATGGAGCAGAAGAACATCAACGATCACATCTGGGAAACCTACAACCTGACCATCGACCAGATCGGCGAGCAGCTTCCCGAAGATACGGACATCTCAACGGCGCAGGAGACAATTTTCACGCTGAAGCAGCGACTGAAGAACATTGGCGAGGTCAACCCGCTGGCTATCACCGAGTACGAGGAAGAGAAGCAGCGCCTCGACCATTTCGAAGAGCAGATACGCGATCTGGAACAGGCCGAGGAGCAGCTCATCGAGACCATCCAGGAGATCAACCAGAACGCGCAGGAGCGCTTCAACCGGACATTCCGCGCTATCCGCGAGAATTTCCGCACCGTTTTCAACACCCTGTTCGAGGAAAACGATCACTGCGATCTGTTGATAGACGAGAAAGCCGAGGACCCGCTGGAGGCCAAGATCGAGATCATCGCCAATCCGCGCGGCAAGCGTCCCAGCGTCATCGAGCAGCTCTCCGGCGGTGAAAAAACGCTGACGGCCATTGCGCTGCTGTTTGCCATCTACCTGGTCAAACCCTCCCCCTTCTGTGTGATGGATGAGGTGGACGCCCCGCTCGACGATCCGAACATCCTCCGTTTCACCAAACTGCTCAGGAAGTTCAGCCACGACACCCAGTTCATCGTCATCACTCACAACAAGACCACGATGGAGAAATCCGAGATGATGTACGGTGTGACGATGCCGGAGGTTGGCGTCAGCAAGCTGGTGGGCGTGCGGCTGGATGAAGTGAAGGCCAACGGCAACGTGACGGTCTGATGGCCGGCTGCAGGTTTCAGGTCCGCCGGACTGCCTCACTGCGGGTGATCCGGGCCGGGCCGCATCCACCCGAACCTTCCGCAGGCCATATCCAAAAGAATCTACAAGCAATAAAAATCAAACGAACAGCACTGTGAGCGAACAGAAGATCATTTTTTCGATGATGGGCGTCGGCAAGACCTGGGGTCCGAACCAGCGTGTCCTCAAGGACATCTACCTCTCGTTTTTCTACGGCGCCAAGATCGGCATCATCGGGGCGAACGGCTCCGGAAAAAGCACATTGCTGCGCATTATCGCCGGGCTCGACGACAACTACGAGGGGCACGTGAGCTCCAAATCCGGGGTCACCTTCGGGCATCTTCCGCAGGAACCCGAACTCGACCCCGAGAAGACCGTCCGTGATATTGTGGAGGAGGGGGTGCAGGAGCTGGTGGACCTGGTCCGCGAGTACGAGAAGATCAGCGAGCAGTTCGGCGAACCCGATGCCGACTTCGACAAGCTCATCGAGCGGCAGTCCAAACTCCAGGAGCGCATCGACCAGAAAAACGCGTGGGACCTGGACAGCAAGCTCCAGATGGCGATGCAGGCGCTGCGGTGCCCGCCCGAAGAGATGTCAATCCGCGTACTTTCCGGCGGGGAACGCCGGCGCGTGGCGCTGTGCCGGCTGCTGCTCAAGGAGCCGGATGTGCTGCTGCTGGATGAGCCCACCAACCACCTGGACGCCGACTCGGTCCAGTGGCTCGAGCAGCACCTGGAGCGCTACGAGGGCACGGTGATCGCCATCACGCACGACCGCTATTTTCTGGATAATGTGGCCGGATGGATTCTGGAGCTGGACCATGGCGAAGGCATACCGTTTGAGGGCAACTACACCGGCTGGCTGGAGCAGAAACGCCGCCGCCTGGATGTGGAGAAACAGCAGAACAAGAAGCTTCAGAAGACCATCGACCGGGAGATGGAGTGGATACGGACCAACCCGAAGGGACGCCATTCCAAGAGCAAGGCGCGCATCACGGCCTACGAGGACCTGCTGTCGACCAGCGAGCAGGAAAAGAAGCGCGAGGAGCTGGAAATTTACATTCCGCCCGGACCGCGCCTGGGCGACAAGGTGATACGGGCCAACGGCGTTTCCAAGGCCTTCGGCGACCGGCTGCTTTTCGAGAATCTGGAGTTTGACCTGCCCGCCGGCGGCATTGTCGGCGTCATCGGTCCGAACGGCGCGGGCAAGACCACGCTTTTCCGCATGGTCACCGGCCAGGAGCAGGCCGACAGCGGCACGTTCGAGATCGGCGAAACCGTCAGGATCGGCTATGCCGACCAGAGCCGCCCGCTCGATCCGAAGAAATCCATCTTTGAGGAGATTACCGGCGGGGAGGATACGATCAAACTGGGCAACCGGGACATCAACTCGCGCGCCTACGTCGCCCGCTTCAACTTCAGCGGCGGCGACCAGCAGAAAAAGACCGGCCAGCTCTCCGGCGGCGAGCGCAACCGGGTCCACCTGGCCAAAACGCTCCGCGAAGGTGCCAATCTGCTGCTTCTTGATGAGCCCACGAACGATCTGGACGTGCAGACACTTCGCGCCCTGGAAGATGCGTTACTGAACTTTGCGGGATGCGTTGTCGTTATCTCTCACGACCGGTGGTTTCTTGACCGCATCGCCACGCACATCCTGGCCTTTGAAGGCGACAGCGTGGTACGGTGGTTTGAAGGGAACTTCCGGCAGTACCAGGAGTACCGGCGCGATGTGCTGGGCATTGACGACCAGCCCAAACGCATCCAGTACAAGAAACTCAAGCGGGACTGACAACGATTTTTCCGCAGGAATCACGCGAGACACAAGCCACACCATGCCGAAGGAATTTCTCATCCCTGACCTGTACCGGTCCGAGATCATAAAAACCGTAAAAAATGCCCGTCAGATCCTGGATCCGCGCAAAAAGGACCGGACGCCCGCGGTGCTGGACCTGGGACCGGTCCGATTTCTCATCCCGCGCCATTTCGGTTTCTGCTACGGGGTGGAAAACGCGATCGACATCGCCTACCGGACCGTGGAGGAGAATCCCGGCAGGAACATCTACCTGCTCAGCGAGATGATCCACAACCCGACGGTCAACAAGGATCTGGAGGCGCGCGGGGTTCGTTTCCTTTTCGAAACCGACGGCACCGAGCGCATTTCCATCGAAACACTTTCCCCCGATGACATTGTGATCGTGCCGGCGTTCGGCACCACGATCGCAGTCCAGAAGCAGCTCGAAAGGCAGGGCATCAATCCCTATCAGTACGACACCACCTGTCCGTTTGTGATCAAGGTATGGAAGCGAGGCAAGCAGTTGGGCTCCAAGGGATATTCGCTTGTCATCCACGGCAAGTACCAGCACGAGGAGACGCGGGCCACGTTTTCGCACAGTTCGCAGGAGGCGCCCTGCGTGGTGGTGCTGAACACGGAGGAGGCGCACATCCTGGCCGATATCATGCTGGCGAATCGTCCCCGGTCCGATTTCCAGAAATATTTTGGGATGAAGTGCACGGACGGGTTCGATCCGATGGAGGATATGAAACGGATCGGCGTGATCAACCAGACCACGATGCTGGCCACCGAAACGCGCGAGGTGATGCAGATCCTGCGGGATGCGGTCCGGGAAAAATTCGGCACCTCAAGTGTGGAAATGCATTTTGCCGACACAACGGATACGCTCTGCTATGCGACCAACGAAAACCAGTCGGCCACTTACGGGCTGATGGATGAACGTGCGGACCTGGCCCTGGTCGTGGGCGGCTACAATTCCTCAAACACCATGCATCTGGTGGAGCTTCTGGAAGAGCGGTTCCCGACCTGCCACATCCGCGACGCTTCGGAGATAAAGTCGCGCAGCGAGATACACCATTTCAACCAGTGGAGCAAAGAGGTGGAGCAGACCCGCAACTGGTTGCCGAAAGCGGCCGAACCGGTCACCATCGCCATCACCTCGGGGGCTTCCTGTCCGGATGCGCTGGTGGATGAGGTGCTGCTCAAGGTGGCGTCGTATTTCGAGGGGTGTCGGCCGGTGGAAGAGGCGCTCAAGCCGTTCCGCGACGAAGCCGCTCACTCCGGCACCACCTGAAAGTAGGATACGCGTCGCGGCTGGATGGCGTGCAGGCGCAGATCCAGCTCATCGGTCATCGCCTCCACCCTTGGCACAACATACCCGGTCGTGTCACGCTCAATGTCGGTGTATTCCACATACACATGATAGGGTTCCATCTCCTGGGCCAGGCCGAACTGCTCAATCGGCACGTGATAACGAATGGTGACAGTTGTGGGATTGAACCGGACCTCCCTTCCATCCGGAACATTCATTGCTTCCAGATACAAGCGCACTTCGCCCTCGGTGAATTCGGTCACATCGAACGACACGGTGACCTCGTCCACGCCACCCAGAATCAGGCCGGCGGGCTGTTTGAGCGCGACCCTCTGTTGCACCGGGGTCTGTACGTTGCGAAGCCGCAGCGTTTCCGTAGCGATGCTGCGCAGAGTATCAATAACCGACCCGGCCCCTGACACCGTCACGCTGTCCGGCGCCACCCGGATCCTGCCGAGAATCTCGAACTGCGGTTTGAGCTGAATATCCAGTTCCGGCCGCACTGGCACCCGGGCGCTGCTTTTTGGTTCCATTTTCAGATTGATGCGTGCCGGCTCCACCTTCTGTATGCTGATATCGCTGTAGGAAGCGAACTGTCCCTGCACCATATCGCTGATACTCACCTCCCCTTCGCTGTACGGTATGGTGATTTCGGGAGGATTGCGGTAGAGTGACAGCAGGTTCCACCCCTCGCCGCTCACGCCCACCCTGGCTTCGGCCGGCGGATCGGACACAAAAGCCATATCCTCACTGTATTCGGTTACCAGAAGCGGAACGCTGATGGTCAGGCTGTACTCCTTGGTCATGTTGACCAGAAGCCAAAGCGACATGGCTATGAAATAGGCCATCAGGAAGACCACCAGGATCTCTCCCTTGTGCAGGTAGGTAGTCTCCGCCTCGGATGGTTTGAAGATTCTGGTTACCCAGTTGCCGATTCTGCTTTTTTTTGCCATGGTGGTGATGAATGTGCCTGTTTCATCGGCGGGCAGCCGCGCCCGCCCGGATGGTACGCATTGTGATGCGCAGCTATATTATAGCGATATTCCCGCCTAAAAACCTTATAACGATCACGTTTTGATCATAATATCGCGGATAATCTCCTCCTTGACGGCGGCGTTGAGTTTGGCGGCTATGGCGCTGCGCTGCATGTGAATTTCGTGGCGCCATGATGGATCCGGAACGTGCAGGATCAGCCGGCTGCCATGGAATTTCATGTCGCTAACCTGCTCGCGGATGGCCTCGCCGATCACCTCGGGCCACAGCGCCAGGATCATGCCCCTCTTCAGCGCCACCCTGTGCGGATAGTCATCAATGAACTCATCGACCAGTTCCTTGAGCTGCCTGGGCTGTTTTCTGAAGCGTGGCATGGCTGTATTTTGGTTTGGTTAGTGCGAGGTTTGTTCCACCCGGCCGGCGCTGACCCCGAACGTGGTGATTCGGTTGCGCCCGGATGCGGAAAAGCCGGATATCTTGTCGGGATGAGCCGCCGTAATGAACGACTGTCCTTCGTGCTGGAGCAGCATCTGCATCACCGTATCGGTCCGCTGCGGATCCAGATCGCCGAAAACATCATCCAGCAGAAAAACCGGCAGGTCTTCCAGTTCGTCATTGTAAAAATAGAGCTGCGCCATTTTCAATGCCAGTGCGAAAATCCGGTGCTGCCCCTGGGAGCCGAATTTGCGCAGCTCCATGCCGTTGAGGAAGAAAACAAGCTCGTCTCGGTGCGGACCGGTGAGGGTCAGGCGGCGTTCGCGCTCGCGTTCCGCCGATTCCCGGAGGGCTGTTAGGTAATCCTGCTGGATGCGGCCGGCGTCGGGCTGCGGCTGTTCGCCGAGGTCGCAGAATGTCCGGTAGGATATTGACGGCACCAGACCGGATCCGGCCAGCTCGCTGTGGGCTTTTTCGAGGTAGGACTGGAACATGCCCACCAGGGCTCCTCTTTTGGCTATGATGCGTGATCCGGTTTCCGCAAGCTGGCGGTCCCAGGGTTCGAGCATCAGGTCCAGCTGGCTCTGTGGCAAGTGCTGGTCGGAAAGAAGCCGGTTGCGCTGCCGGACGATCCTGCGGTACCGGATGAGATCATCCAGGTAGGACGGGGAAGTTTGGGAGATGAGTGCATCCAGAAAGGAGCGGCGTTCGGCGGGACCTTCACCCGTGAGTCTGCGGTCGTCCGGCGATACGAGTACGACCGGCACCAGTCCGATCAGGTCGGCGTGGCGATCGAGCGGACTGTCATTGACCCAGAGCCGTTTCCCTTCGCCCCGGCTGTAGGAGCAGGCCACTTCGAAATTGCTTCTGATACTGCCCCGGAAAGTACCCTTGACCAGGAAGGAGGGGGCCTCCTGCCGAACGACGTACATATCGGAGCTGCTGGTGAAGCTCCTTCCCATGCAGAGGTAGTGCAGGGCGTCGATCAGGTTGGTCTTGCCGGCGCCGTTCGGACCTGTGATGATGTTCACATGCTCTCCCCAGGTTACATCGGTCTGGTGATGATTGCGAAAATTGGTCAGGGAGAGCGCGGTGTTGATCATCAGTTACATGGGACCATATCCGTCATTTTTTTTCAGGGTCGTCTGTGTCCTCGCCGACCGGTTTCTTGTCGTCTGCATCCTCGCCGACCGGCT
>SKNT01000060.1 GCA_007120385.1 Balneolales bacterium | reverse complement strand
CATCCGCGTTTCGTGGTCCAGTACCGGTCCAGAAGGATGGCCGAATACGTACAGCAATACGTTCAGGCCCTGTCGCAGGCAGGTAATCCGGTGTAAACGGGAGCCTGCAGCAGGTGTGCTAAAGCAGCATGGAAGCCGGGTTTTCAAGCAGCGAACGGACCGTGTTCAGGAATTCGGCCGCCTTGGCACCGTCCACCACCCGGTGGTCACTGGACATCGTCACTTTCATGCGCTTGCCGGGAACCACCTGGCCGTTTTCCACCACAGGCACATCACGTATGGCGCCAATCGCCAGAATGGCCGCGTTGGGCGGATTGATAATGGCCGTAAACTCCTCGATGCCAAACATCCCCAGATTGCTCACGGTAAAAGTGCTTCCTTCCCAGTCTTCGGGCTGAAGTTTCTTCTCACGGGCCCTGTTGGCAAAATCCTTGGTCTCGATGGATATGTCCCGCAGCCCTTTCTGGTCGGCGTGACGAATTACCGGGGTCAGCAGGCCTTCATCCACAGCCACGGCCACCGCAACATTCACATCACCGTTGAAGCGGATCGCATCGCCCATCCATGATGCGTTTACCCACGGATGCCGGCGAAGGGCTACGGCGCACGCCTTGACCACCAGATCGTTATAGCTGATCTTGACGTCGCTGATCTCGTTGATCGCTTCCCGGACCTCGATAGCCCGCTTCATGTCGATGTCCACCGTCTCGTAGAAATGCGGTGATGTGAACTTGCTCTCGGAGAGGCGCTTGGCAATGGTCTTTCGCATCTGGGAGACCTTCACGTCCTGATCCTCCTTCAGGCTGGTGCCGCTGACAGACGGTTTCGGCAGCTCCTTTTCTTTCTCTTTGCCGGCGGCCGGTGCTGCCTTGGCGTCTTCTTCCTTGAAGTTCTCGACATCAGCCTTCACAACGCGTCCCTGCGGACCGCTGCCTTTGACCCGGCTGACGTCAATGCCGCGCTCCTCGGCCATCTTGCGGGCCAGCGGCGATGCCTTGACCCGGCCGTCTGCATCCTCCTGCTTGCCGTTTCCACCTTTTTTGTCCTCTTTCAGATCTCCGAACAGAGGGTCAAAATCCTTATCCTTCTTGCCTTTTTTATCTTTGTCGTCCTTTTTATCCTTCTTTTCCTCAGACTCCTCTTTCTCGTCAGAATCCTTTTTCTCAGACTTTTTCTCACCGGACTCTTTTCCGTCAGACTCTTCCTTCTCTTCAGAATCCTTTTTGTCAGACTCATCGGAGTCAGCATCGGAAGAACCCGCATCACCTTCAATATCCGAGATATCCTCACCCTTTTCGCCCAGGATGACCAGCTTGCCGCCAACCGGCACGGCGTCGCCCTCATCAGCCAGAATCTTCAGTACCGTGCCGCCATCAAAAGCCTCCAGATCCATGGTCGCCTTGTCGGTCTCCACCTCGGCGACAACATCCCCCGGTTCCACCTTGTCCCCCTCCTTGATGTTCCATTTAGCGATGGTTCCCTCTTCCATCGTGTCACTGAGCTTGGGCATGTCAATCACTGTTGCCATATGAAATCCTCTGGTCTGGTCTGTTTAAAGTCTGAGTTCTGCAAAATTCGGTTAGTTACGGGTGGATGTCAAGCCGGAGCCACAACATCGTCCCGGGGTCCCGCACCCCGCTTGCCGGTTCACGAGCGGTAGGTCACCGCGTTCACGGCGTCGATCACCTGCTTGGGGCCGGGAATCCATAGATCAAAAAGCTTTTTTGAAAACGGCGCGGGAACATCCGGGATGGTCACGCGCTGCACTGGGGCATCCAGGTAGTCGAACGCATCGCGCTGGATCTGGAAGCCAACCTCGGCCGCAACACCACCGAAGGGATGCGATTCATCCACAACTACGCAGCGGTTGGTTTTCTTTACGGATTCAATGACCGTCTTCATATCAAACGGTTTGATGGTGCGCGGGTCGATTAGTTCCACTTCCACCCCGTCCTTGGCCAGCTGCTCGGCGGCCTGTTTGGCCACATGGTACATCTTGCCGTCAGCAACCACAGTGACGTCCGTTCCTTTGCGTTTGATTTTCGCCTTGCCGATGGGCAGCAGGTATTCCTCATCGGGCACTTCCTGCTTCATGCCGTACATCTGCTCGGACTCCAGGAAAATAACCGGGTTGTCGTTGCGGATGGCCGCCTTCAGCAATCCTTTGGCGTCATAGGGCTCGGACGGGTGGATGGTGATCAGCCCCGGAAAGTGGGCGTAGAAGCTTTCGAAAGCGGTGGAATGGGTCGCGCCCAGCTGCCCGGCAGAGGCGTTCGGTCCACGGAATACAATCGGGATCTTCACCTGCCCGCCGCTCATGTAGCGGATCTTGGCGGCGTTGTTGATGATCTGGTCCACACCCACCAGGGCAAAGTTGAAGGTCATGAACTCGACGATGGGCCGCAGGCCGTTCATTGCTGCACCGACACCCAGCCCGGCAAATCCCAGCTCCGAAATGGGGGTGTCGATGACCCGCTTGTCGCCGAACTGGTCAAGCAACCCCTGGGTGGCCTTGTAGGCTCCGTTGTACTCGGCAACCTCCTCGCCCATGATAAATACACTCTCATCGCGTTCCATCTCCTCCCGGAGGGCTTCACGTATGACTTCTCTGAATTGTTTCTGCGCCATGTTTGCTGTTTAACTGTTATTCTGAATATCTGTATTTGCGTAGTGCCTGGTCTGCCGGTCGAGGGATGTCTCCCCGGCAGTTTGAACCGGATCAGGTCAGGTATGGAAAGTCATCGTCGGCGTACACGTCCTGATACAACTCCTCGTCATCCGGAAAGTCGTTGCTGTCGGCGAACTCGACCGCATCGAGCACCACTTCTTCCACCTTTTCGTTGATGGCCTCCAGATCTTTTTCCTTCGCAATGTTTTTTTCGAGGATATAGGTCTTAAGCCGTTCTATCGGATCGATCTTCTTGTACTCTTCCAGCTCTTCCTTTGTGCGGTAATTGGCCGGATCACTCATGGAGTGGCCGCGGTAGCGGTAAGTGACTATTTCCAGGAAATAGGGCTCTTTGGTCTTGCGGACATGTTCAGCTACTTCGCTGACCTTGTCGATGACACTGAACAGATCCATCCCGTTGACCACATCGTATTTCATTCCATATGGAATGGCACGATCGGCCAGTTTTCCGGCACTATGACGATGGACGGCCGTTCCCATGGAGTAACCGTTGTTTTCAACCACATAAATCACGGGAAGTTTCCAGAGCTGCGCCAGGTTGAAACTTTCGTTCAGCGCTCCCTGGTCCACCGCGCCATCACCGAAGAAACAGATGGTAACGCGGTCGTTTTCCTGGTACTTGTTGGCAAAAGCGATGCCGGCGGCCAGCGGCAAATGAGCGCCGACGATGCCATGTCCGCCCCAGAAATGTTTTTCCGGATCGAAATAGTGCATGGAACCGCCTTTTCCGCGGCTGCATCCATCTTTTTTACCAAACAGTTCGGCCATGGCCTTTTTGGGCGTGATTCCCTTTACCAGTCCGTGACCATGGTCGCGATACGCGGTAATAAAATCATCATCGTCGTTCAGGGCATATCCCGATCCGGTGGATACGGCCTCCTGGCCAATATAAAGATGCAGAAAACCGCCGAATTTCCCTTTCTGGTACATCTGCATGGCACGCTCTTCAAAACGGCGCTGCAGAAACATGGATTCATACAGTTCGAGCAGCTGCTCTTCTGAAATATTCAGTCCCTTGTGGGTCTTCCGGGTTGGTTTGGGCAGATCAGTTGCCTTGATAATGGATGCTGTTCTGCTGGTAATAGAAGCTTTGTCAGTATTGTTGGACATTTGTTAGAAATCTTGTTTACATGTCACGTGTATGCCATACACTATCGTCAGGCGCTGTGCGGCAATCCTATGTCATTAATTTGAAAAATGTTACAAGTGCCGCCGTCACTTTTTTGCCGGTTGCAAAGATACAGATTTTTTTGCCGAATTTCCTGAGCATATAACACCCAACCGGCCATTATCATTCTGCCTCTTATATCATAATCGGGAGAAACTTTATCAGGAGAGTACCGCTTTCGCCTGATCAAACACCTCGTCAAGTTTCCCCGGTTCCCTGCCGCCGGCCGTAGCCAGATTGGGCTGACCACCGCCGCCGCCGCCAACCGTACGGGCCAGTGTGCCGACCAGGGCGCCGGCTTTGATGCCCGAAGCGATCAGGTCATCGGTCACTGCCGCCATGAGATAGACTTTGCCCTGCTCCTCGTCGCGGGATCCAAGGACTATGACGGCATTTTTTTCTGCCTTGTTCAGAGCGTCGTAGCCCAGCTGCTTCAGCGTGTTCATGTCCGCTCCTTCAACTTCACCGGCGGCCAGACGAATACCCTTTCCGGTGGTGACCGTCTGCGACAGCAGTTCATCAAGCCGGAGTCCGGCTTTCAGGCGATTCATCTTCTCAAGCTGCTTTTCAAGCTGCTTTTTTTCCTCCATCAAACGGAGAATTTCTTCATCCGGCTGGCTTCCCTTGCCTAACTGGCGACGGATCCGGTGCAGCAGGTTCTTTTCCTCGCGCAGATAGCGGTCGGCCACGGTACCGGCCAGGGCCTCCACCCTTCGGATTCCCGCGGCAACCGAACTCTCGGACGCCAGCCGCAGATAGCCGATTTTTCCTGTTGCGTCAACATGCGTACCCCCGCACAATTCCACCGAGTACCCGGGATCAAAAGTGATCACGCGTACCTTTTCACCGTATTTTTCGCCGAAGAGCATCATGGCGCCGCGCTTTTTGGCCTCCTCAATCGGCACATCGCGGTCTTCCTGTAGGGCGATGTTCTGCCGGATCTTCTCATTGACCCGTTCTTCAATTTCGTCAAGCTGTGCAGGTGTGACCGGCTCGTAATGGGAAAAATCAAAGCGAAGACGATCCGGGGCGACCAGCGAGCCACGCTGCCCTACATGTTCGCCCAGTGTTTCCCGGAGCGCGGCATGCAGCAGGTGCGTGGCGGAGTGGTGCCGTTCGATCTCGGCGCGGCGTCCGGCATCCACGGCGGCAACCCAGCTGCCCTCTGT
>SKNT01000189.1 GCA_007120385.1 Balneolales bacterium | reverse complement strand
TTCAACCCTGCGACGAAGATCCGGTACGATGTTCCCAATCAATCGCACGTGAGGATCACCATTTATGACGTCCTCGGACGTCAGGTTCAGGTCCTGGTAAATGAGGAACTCAGCGCCGGCAGACATACCGTTGATTTTGATGCCACAAGACTTGCCAGTGGTGTCTACATCTACCGCATGGAAGCCGGGTCCTTTATCCAGACAAGAAAAATGATGCTTGTCAAGTAACGTACACGAATGAAAGGGCAGAAACCGGAATGAAGCCGGTTTCTGCCTTCTATTTTTTTTGAAACTCATATGACGATAATCTACCGCCTGCTGCCTGTTTTGATCGTAACCCTGATGCTGGCCGGCATGGTCTCCTGTGACGCCGGACTGACAGGCAATCTGAAAGAGAACCAGCCCCCCAGAACGTTCCTCACGGTTAATGAGATCAATCTGGATGAGGATAACAGTGCGGAACGCAGGCTTGTAAGCCAAGTCCATATATCCTGGTGGGGTGATGATCCCGACGGCTACGTAGTTGCCTTTGAATATGCCATTACCGACAGAGACTGGATCTATACCCCGGAAACGGAAGGTGAGGTCGACTGGACTTACACCGAACGAACCGACAGCGTTTTTGTACTTCCCATCCCCCCGGGAGAAAAAGTTGCAGACGTTCGTTTTACAGTGAGAGCCATCGACAATGACGGGCTACGGGACCCGGAAGGCGCATCCGTTGTATTCCCAATTGAAAACTCCCCGCCAGAAGTAACCATTCACAGGGTCAACACCCCGCAACAGGAAATGGAAGCACCCCCGGATACCACATACCACGTGGCAAGCATCGGGTGGACCGCAACGGACCCGGATGGTGATGACAACCTGTCCCATTTCGAAGTGGTCATTAACGATACCCTCGCCGAATGGACCCGGATTCCCGTGGATGTCAGCTTCATCAGTTTTCGTATCACCGAACCCGCTGGTGACCAGACCTCGGCAGCTGTTTACCTGGGAAGAAGCTTTAGCCGAAGCGATATCGTCCTGGATAATTTCCGTATGGACAGCGACAATACGTTTTACATCCGCGCCGTGGATAATGCCGAGGCCCGAAGCCCAATTGAAAGCTTCAGCTGGTATATCAAGCAGCAGACCTCAAGGGTTCTGCTGATCAACGACTATGCCGGCGTGGCAAGGCAGGAAGCCATGACCCGCCACAGACAGATTTTACGGGATATCGGAATTACACAGTTTGATTATTTGGAAACCCTGGACGGAGTAGCATCAGGTGGTCAGAAAGTGCCGCTCTCTTCAGCGTTCCACCGACCGGTTGACCCGACACTTAACCAGGTACTGGCCGAATGGGATTACATCTACTGGGTATCGGACGACCTGGACCGCAATATCACCTATGCCCTCCGTTCAACCATTGACTTCTTTGAGAACGGCGGAACCATGTTCGTTAACATCCCTACCAAACGTCTGGATGAGGACGATGCCATTTTCAATTTCCTGCCATTTGAACGCCTGGAACGTGTTCCTCCAGGACTTACCAGCTTTCAAATCCCCAACAATACCAGATTGCTCCCCATTGAACCGGCACAGCTGGATACCCTCAGAATTACTCGGGATTCCCAAAGTGCCTACCCGCTTTTCCCTGCCGGTGATACAAGAATGTTTTATAACGCCGAATTCCGTACGAGACCGTTTTTTGATCCCAATCTGGATTTTTCAAAACTGCTGGTTTCTGGTTCCGCTGACAACTCGATCATCTTTTTCGGGTATCAGCTCGAACGCATTGAAGGCGGCGAAGCCCTCAACCGAACAATTCGTTTCCTTCTCGATGAACTCAATTTCCCCGTAGATTAATCCGGTAACGATGTATAGAATTTGCCTACTTTTTATCACGATCTTTGTTTTGTCAGCCGCTCAGCTGGCGGCGCAAACAGGCCAGATAATCGGACGCATTACCGATGCCGACACCGGTGAAGAGCTCATCGGGGTGAATGTCATCATCCGGGGGACTGCACTCGGAGCGTCTACCGATTTAAATGGCCGGTTCACCATATCCAACGTACGTCCCGGCAGCTATGACATAGAATTCAGCTATGTCGGCTTTGAACGCCAGCTTCACACCGGTATCAGAGTGGAACCAGGCGAAACGGTTGAACTCAACATCCGGCTGCGTGAACAGGTACTCACGGCAGAAGATGAAGTGGTCATTATCGGAGCGAGACCCATCTTTGACATAGAGCAGTCGTCCACATCCTCCCGGGTCGGAAGGGATGAAATCCAGGCCGCCCCCGTCCGGCAGATCGACGAAGTTGTGGGACAGCAGGCCGGGGTTATCCGCGACCCGACAGGGCTCTATATACGAGGCGGACGTGCATCGGAAACCGGGTTTATTGTGGATGGTGTTTCGGCCCAGGACCCTCTGGCTGGAACCGGATTTGGACTGGACCTCGGTGCCAGCGCCTACGCCGAAGTGGAAGTGACCACAGGCGGGGTAGGAGCCGAGGTTGGGGATGTTACCTCGGGCGTGGTGACCGTCAGAACCCAGGAGGGCGGACAGAACTATGCCGGATACTTCTCCCACAAAAGGGACAACCCGGGGCGAATGACAGCCACATCCAGCAACTTCTTTACGGATATTTATGAATTCAATCTGGGTGGACCGGTTCAGCTCTACCAGTCCGTGCTCCCCGCCCTGGGCATCAACACGCCCGGAACCATGACCTTTTTTGTGGCCGCACAGGCTAACATGACCAACGAGTTTTTCAAGAATACGGCAGATCAGGTACAGACTTCGCTTATCGATAACACTTTCTGGTCCCCGAGGCAGGACAACCGTTGGAGCGCCATGGGCAAGCTCACCTGGCGTATCCGGCCTTCCATGCGTTTTGAGGCCTCGTATCAGCGGTCTCTGACGGTAAATCAGAACACCAGGATGCTTCAGATCGTCGGTGACGACGTACAGATCCGTCCCGGCTACCAGTTTTTCTATTCGCTGGACCTTGACAATGCCAATACCTATGCTCACGACAGCAAGGTGGCCTATGTCAAATGGACGCATACCCTGAATCCGCGGATGTTCTATGATATCCAGGTTAGCCGCATGTTCACCCGGCTGAGAGCCGATGCCAACGGCCGCCACTGGAGGCCCACCGTGGTGGAAGGGGAGTTCGACGGTGAAAGTATTGTGACGCCGCCAACCATTCCCTTCGATGCCGATGACAATTTCCGCTATGTGCTTCCGGGACCCGGTCTGGTCAACAACGGCGGTCTGGCAACGCTCTGGCACGACCACTTTGCCGAGGAATACACCGTCCGCATCACTACCACCAACTACTTCTTCAACCGTAACAACCGTCTGAATGTCGGCCTGGAGATGAAGTTCAATGATTATCAGTGGATCGACATCCGCCGGCCCTGGGTTGGCGCACCTATTCAGATTGATGAGGATACCTTCACAGAAACACTGCGCCTTGGCTCGTCTTCGGATATCTGGAATGTGCAGCCCCGCCGTGGCGCCCTTTACGTGACGGATCAGATCCGGTATCAGGGACTCATTGCCAATCTGGGGCTTCGCCTTGAGTACTGGTTCCCCGGCAAATATGTCGACGATCTGGTGGATGATCCGCTGGCACCGATCGCTGATGAAATTCGCGAGGCCTACTACGAAGACACCTATAATTTTTTCGGCAGCCGTTTCAAAATGCGGCTGCTCCCTCGGATCAGCGTCTCTTTCCCGGTACGGGAAAACCAGGTGCTCTATTTCAACTATGGACACAAGACCAAGCTTCCCCATCCATCCTTTGTCTATGCGGGATTGGATCCGTTCTTCCAGGACCGCTCTTTCCTGTCCGATCTGGGCAACCCGAACCTGGATCCCGAAGTGGATATTTCCTATGAAATAGGCCTCAGGAACCAGCTCACCTCCAATGATGCCCTGAATATTTCGGCATTTTGGAGTGACAAATACGACTTCATTACCTCCGAGCGGCTCATTATCCAGGACGCAACCGGCCGTGATACCGAGCGCAACTTCCGCGTAAACGGGGATTTTGCTCGTGTGCGGGGGGTGGAGATCAGCTATATCAAGCGCCATCGCGACTGGTTCATGGGCAATATTTCGGTTACCTACTCCCGGGCCGAGGGACTCAGCTCTACTTCCAATGACGCCCTGAGAAATATCATCGCCGGTGATCAGTTCGGTTTCAACGTGGAAACCCCGCTGGCCTGGGATCGCCCCTGGGATATCAAGGGTAATGCCACATTCACCTATGACAGACCCAATCCGTTGTTTGGACTGGCGCCGCTGAATCAGATGAAGCTATATGTATCCGGAAATTTCAGAAGCGGAATGAGATACACGCCGTTTGATTTCATCGAGTTTCAGCGCAATCCGGTTACCGGAGAACGTGACTGGCGCCCCATCTACGAAAGGGATAATGACCCGGCACAGCGTTTCTCGAAAGTTGGTCCGTCCTGGTGGATTTTCGACCTGAATTTCCAGCGCTGGTTCCGGATTGGGGATACCCGCGTGATCACTTTCCTGGAAGTGACCAATCTGTTTAACGCGAAGAATCCGGCCATCATCAATCCCGTGACGGGAAAGGCATACCGGTCTGATTACCCCGAATCACAGGATGAGCTGATTGCTCTGCGCGGCGACCGGGCCTATGACGTGCCGGCAAACGTACGCGATCCCAGGTATCTGGATCCGCGGGACAATAATACTCCCTCGTATCTGAACCCGGCCAATTTCCTGCAGCAGCGGCATATCGTGTTCGGCTTCGCATTTAACTTTTAACGGGTAACCGGTAAAATTCACGACAAGTATTCCTCAACGCATGAAAAAACGTTTTACACTACTATCCGCCACGTTGATTGTCCTGATGCTTTGCCTGACCACTGAGGGTCTGGCCCGAAGTATTTTTCCCAGCTTCGGCTCCTCGCGGTCCGGAACTTCAGGATTCCAGTTTCTGAAAATCGGGGTGGATGCGCGCTCTGCCGGAATGGCATATTCCAACATTGCAGACTCAAAGGATGCCTCATCACTTTTCTGGAATCCGGCGCTTTCTGCACAGATGGGCCAGTCCCAGTTCTTTCTGGGTCACACCGCTTATTTCACCGATATATCACTCAATTACGGAGCGTACGTGCATCGGTACCGCAACATGGCCTTCGGGGCCTCGCTCACGTATCTCGATTCGGGTGATATTGAGGAGACAACCGAATTTCACCCGTTTGGCACCGGCCGCACCTTCCGGACAATCCACATGGCAGCCGGCCTCACCTTTGCACAGGAGTTGACTTCATTGTTCAGCTACGGTGTCACGCTGAAATACCTCGATGAACGAATCGAGGAGATTACCACCAGGACGGCCGTTGTTGATGTCGGCTTCTTCTACCGCGTGGGTAATACCGGTCTGCGTTTTGCGGTTGGAATCAACAATTTCGGTTTTGATGCCTCGCCCGGCGGAGAGACCCGCCGACGTCCGGGGCCGCACGAAAATGTTGAAACAGATGCAGACGGCTACATCGTTTTTGATGATTTTGAAGAGATTTCACCCCCGACAACCTTCAACCTTGGGGCGGCATATGATCTTTACCAGTCCGAGCTGATCAATGTCATCGTAACCGGGCAGGTGATCAATCCAAATGACAATGCCGAACGCTTCAGTCTGGGTACGGAACTGCAGTTCATGCAGCAATTCTACGCCCGTGCCGGTTACGAGTTTGGAGTGGCTGAGATCTACCTGCCTAATTTCGGTGTCGGCTTCAACCTGCCCGTCCAGCGCTACTCCCTTGGTCTTGATTACGGCTTTGCCGCCAGAGAGCGTCTTGGCGTCCTGCACCGTTTTTCCCTGAAATTTAATCTGTAAGCTTTTTTCGTATGAAAGAATCGAAATTTACTCTGCTCATACCTGCTGTAATCCTTCTGGCCGTCTCACTGACGGGATGCGATGAAATATTCGGGACAAAGGGTGACTCCATGACCGATGAAATCTTTGAAGAAGGCCGGCAGGATCCCACACTGATCCTGGATGAAGTCGGCTATGCTGCATTGCTGCCATTCTGGGATCAGTTTGACCAGCCAACCGATGTCACCGTCGGATATGATGAGCTTGTTTATGTGACCGACGCATCCGGGCTGCATATCCTCGACCGGGCAGGCCGCCATTTCAGGACCATTGAACTTCCCGGAGCTCAGCGGGTCTTGCAGGACCGTCTGCTCAACGTTTATGTGTCGGCACGGTATGATACCATAGTTGAGGTTGTTGATCCCAATATCACCTGGAGTCTGCCTGCCGTCTATAAATTTCAAAATCCCGGAAGCGGAAGCACGGTCGTGCTGGACACGCTGATCATGCCTTTCGATGATGCCAGCCGCAGCACACCAGGTTCACAGAGAAGAAGACTGGATCCCAACAGGGACGATAACGCCGACAAAATTGAAATTACCGGACTTGGCATATTGTACGATAACACCCTCTATATGGCAAGAAGAGGCCCGAGAAATATTACGGGACAACCCGAAGCTCCCGACAACACGATTCTTATTTACGGGCCAATCCTTGACGGCCAGGGAAATCCCACCGGCAAAATGCGCAATGTGGGTCAGATCAGGGCACTCAATCCGAACGTGCCCTCATTGATCAGCGCTGTCGGTATAAGCGATCTTTCAACATTCGTTGCGGCACCGCAGCGTGAAAACATCACCCAGGACAGAAGCTTTCTGCTCACCCAGGGTGATCCCGAAAGGGATATCCCATTCCGCGTACTCTGGGTTAACGCCGAGTTTACACCCGACGGACTGGAATACCGGCCCAGGTCGCAGCTGCTGGCCCAGGACACGGCGCGCGCCGACCGTTTTCTCTATGAAGAAGACCGGTTTGTGCGTCCAAGTGGAATTGCATACTCTGCCGACGCCCGGGGCCATATTTTTATCACCGATGCCGCAACAGACAGTCTTTATCTGTTCCAGTCCAATGGTCAGGAGGGCGTAGTCCCGCCCGCAGGATCTACGGCGAGGAAAGCTGTCAATGTTTCCTTCGGGGGAACCGGCGCCGGTCCTCGCCAGTTCAATGAACCAAGCGGAGTCGCCTATTTCCGTCAGGTAGTCTATGTCGCCGACAAGGGGAATAACCGGATTGCCAGGTACAAACTGAATACGGATTTCGAATAATCTGAAACAGTGACAGATTATTGCAATAACTGGCACATAAAGAATATCCGGAATTCCCGCAGATTTGCGCTGGACATCCAAAACAGACTATCGTACTGATATGAACTATATTGCAGTTCAAGATTCCCGTATTCCTAAACTGGGTTTTGGCACCTACCGGCTTAACGGCAATCAATGCGTGGATGCGGTCAGGGATGCCATTGAAATGGGATACCGGCATCTGGACACGGCTGTCATGTATGGAAATGAAGCCGAAACCGGGGAAGGAATGCGCCAGTCCGGGGTGCCCAGGCACGACCTTTTTGTGACCACAAAACTCTGGCCAGACAGCCTCACGCCGGTATCCATCAGAAAAACCGTTTCCGAATCCCTCAAATATCTAAAATCAGATTATATCGACCTGCTGCTTATACACTGGCCCAACCCGTCAATCCCGTTGGAGGATACACTGGGCACGATGGACCAGCTCCGGCAGGAAGGGAAAATCCGTTTCCTTGGAGTCAGCAACTTCAACATTGCATGGCTGGAACGGGCGGAAAAAACTGGAATACCGATCATTACAAACCAGGTTGAGTATCATGCACTGCTTTCCCAGGACAAGCTGCTTTCATGGCTCCGCGACAGGAATATGTTTCTGACGGCTTACAGCCCGCTTGCCAAAGGCCGGCTGGTGTACCATCCCGTACTGCAGGAGATAGGAAAAAAACACAACAAATCAGCCACGCAAGTTGCCCTCGGATGGCTTGTTCAGCAGGATGGGGTCGCCGCTGTTCCAAAAGCCTCAACTGATGAAAAACGCCGCAAAAATTTTAATATATTTGACTTTGAACTGGACCCGGAAGACCTCGAAAGAATTGCCCTCCTCGAAAAGGACCAGCGGTTCGTAGATCTGCCCGGTATTGCACCGGAATGGGACTGAGTAATCCTGTCCGCATCTTTTCCAACCTAACATACCAGAAGAATCATGCCCATCCATCGATTATGGCTGTTAATGCCTGTATTGCTCCTTGTCTCAAGCTGTTCCATTTTCCGATCAACGACCGCCCCCGATCCCGATGATGCGGATCTGCCGGAAGGTGTTGTGGAGGTTGGCAAACCCGAACCAGCTACCAAGTACCATGAAATTATTACAGATGATGCCGAAACGGAAGAGGGGTTGTTCACCGTCCACAAGGTGAACGCCAAGCTCTATTTTGAGATACCGGACAATCAGCTTGGACGTGACATGCTGCTGGTATCCAGAATTGTCAGGGCTCAGTCCGGAACCGGGTACGGCGGCCTGCGGCTCAACAATTACGTGCTCCGATGGGAGAAACAGGGTGAGAAGATCCTGCTGCGCAATGTAATGCATCAGTCCGTGGCCGACTCCAGCACATCCATTTACAGAGCCGTGCGCGCGGCCAATTTCGAACCGATAATCGCTGCTTTCAAGATTGAATCCATCGGACCCGACAGCCTGTCGTCTCTGATTGAAGTGACGGATCTCTTTACCACCGATGTGCCGGAATTCTCGCCTCGTGAGCGTTTTCGCGGAAGGAGGGTGGACAGCGACCGCAGCTACATCGAACGGTTCCGCGCCTTTCCCGAGAACGTGGAAGTCACCAATGTGCTCACCATGCAGTCCGAAAACGTCCCAACCGGCGGGAGCCTCCGCTCCGTTTCCATGATGATCAACTTCAGCTTCCTGCAGCTGCCGGAAGTCCCCATGCAGTCGCGCCTGCATGATGAGCGCGTGGGCTACTTCTCCGTGCAGCAAGTGGATTACAGCCGTCCCGAACACCGCGCCGAACGCCGCCGGTACATCACCCGCTGGCGCCTGGAGCGCAAGGACGATGAACCGGACGAAAACGGTCTCTACGAACCGAAGAAGTCAATTGTGTTCTATGTTGATCCGGGCACGCCCGAGTTCCTCGTGGATTACGTCATTCAGGGCGTAAACGACTGGCAGCCGGCATTTGAACAGGCCGGTTTCAAAAATGCCATCATCGGAAAAAAAGCCCCGGTCGATGATCCCGATTTCAGCATGGAAGATTCTCGCTATTCCATGGTTCGCTGGATGCCGTCAATGGTCATGAACGCATTCGGGCCTCATGTCAACGATCCGCGGTCAGGTGAGATCATAACCTCATCCATCGGGATGTTCCACAATATCCAGCACCTGCTGCGCAACTGGTATTTTGTGCAGGGTGGCGCCGTGGATGAGCGCATGCAGAACCTGCCGATGCCGGACTCGCTCATGGGCAGACTGGTCCGCATGGTGGTGGCACATGAAGTGGGACACACCCTCGGGCTGCCCCATAACATGAAGTCCAGCGCCACAATCCCGACCGACAGCCTCCGCAGTGCCACGTTTACGCACAAATACGGCACCACGCCATCCATTATGGACTACGCCCGCATGAATTATGTCGCCCAGCCCGGTGACGGCGCCTACATGTTTCCGATCGTATCCATATACGACAAATTTTCCATTGAGTGGGGCTACACCCCGTTTCCCGAAGCCACATCGGCGGATGAGGAAAGACCATTCCTGCATGAAATCACCGCCCGGCAGAAAGATGAACCCATGCTGCTCTTTGGAAACCTGTCCACATACGACCCCACCCAGCAGCGCGAAGCTCTTGGCGACAACCATGTCAAATCGACCCAATATGGCATCGAAAACATCAAACGTATCATGACATTCATTGTGGATGCGGCCGGACAGGATGGAGAAGACTTCCAGACCCTTTCCGAACTCTACGCCACGGTCATCCAGCAGCGAAACTTCTGGCTCGGACACGTGGTGAACTGGGTGGGCGGCATCTACAGCGAGCGCAAAGTGTATGGCCAGGCCGGCCCGGTCTACGCGCCCGTTCCCAGGGATCGCCAGGTAGAAGCGTTGCAGTATCTTCTGGAGGAAGCATTTCAGACGCCGCATTATCTGCTGGACCAGGACGTACTGGACCTGATTCAGCCGTTTGGATCGGGCAACCGCATTATGCAAGGCCAGCGCAGCATGCTTTTGAGCCTGATGAGCACATCCCGCCTGAACCGGATGGCCGAGATGGAAGCAACCCGAAGCGCCTCAGATGTATACGCCGTTGACGATATGATGACGGACCTTCGCAAGGGCATCTGGTCGGAACTCGGACAGAATCGTGTGTCCATCGATATGTACCGCAGAAATCTGCAGCGGGCTTACCTGGATGTCATGGAAATTCAGCTTCCCGGTCTCTTTATCCGCACCTCCAGCGAAGGGGCCGTCATGATCCGCGGACATCTCCGGGCACTCAAACAGGATGTGGACCGCGCTCTGTCGCGAGCAGCAGACAACCCCACGAGATACCATCTGGAGGATGTGTCCGAGAGGATCAGGGATATTCTGGATGCGGACTGATCCGGCGCCGATGCCGGCACGTCACCCGTACGTCATTCGTTTTTTCTGAGTATGAACAGACGCTTGTAATCGCTTTTCGCCACTTCATACCCGAAGCTGTCGCAAAGATAGTGGATGGTATGATGGTGGTAGAAGCAGATATGCGTCTTGTCCCGGGTATAGTGCCACGCCCGAAAACGCTCTTCCGAAATCCATAATATGGTCATGATGGTCAGTATTCCGCCGGGCTTGAGCAGGGAGGTGATATGGGACATCTCTTTGGCGGGCTCGGCAAAATGCTCGAAACACTCGGTGGCAAACACGGTGTCAAACGGACCCTCAGGCGGTTTTGGATAGAAAAGGGGATCATAGTTCGCGCATCGGTGCCCGTTTCTTTCCAGAAGGATGCTCAGAGTGGGCGAGGGGCCGCATCCAAAATCGAGAATTTCTGAATGGTCCGGAAGGAAGGGGAGAGTCGGCTCTATCGCTCGATTCAGAAAATCAATATAACCGGGATTCCCGATGCCGTTTTCATGGAGCAGGTAGCAGTCTCTGGCTTCCGCTTCGTCCGGATGAAAAGCAGGAGGCACATGAATGAGGCGGCAGTCAGGGCACAAAAGAAACAGCCGTGGATCCTCGGCCTCGACAATCGCGTGTTTTTCACGATTGCCGCAGAGGGGGCATGCTGGTTGATCGGATTGATGCATGTTGGCCCTGGAAATTCAGGTCGAACAATGAACGCAAACCCGTTTTTCAGGCATAATCAGGATGCGTTCGTAGGCAATTGGTTTTCCACAACGCAGACAGGTGCCAAATGTGGAATTGTCTACCTCTTCCTGGACATTCTTTAGCTGTTGCAGTCGTTTTCTGGTTTTGTGATAGGCGGCTTCATTAACGCTCTTGTTGTTAATGGCATCCATGCGGGAAATACGTCCAATGGAATTGTCGGGTGCAACTGCGGCTGTTAGTTGCTTGAGAAGCTGCAGCTCATTTTCCGAATCCGTTATCCGTCTTTGAATTAATTCCTTGACTTCGTTTTTTTGTTTATCCGTCAACATGTTATTTTTTTATCCAGCAATAATGACCGCTTGTTAGAAAAAGCTTTGCCATAACAAGATAGCAATAATTATTTTGGTGTGGGATAAGATACCAGAACCGGATCTGCTTTCTGGATGCGTCTTCCTGCCAGGTATTTTCCCAGCAGGCCATACCTGGGCGCCAGTGTGAATACCAGGGCAAACTGCAACCCGTTCACCACGGCAATAGCCCCGGCGATGGAACTGTTGATCCACAATGCAAGGTAATATCCGCCAACGGCTGATGTGATGCCAAAAAGGACGGCAAGGAGAAGCAGGCGATGGAACCGGTCCGTCAGCAGATATGCGGTGGCTGGCGGTACAATCAGCAGGGCCACGACCAGGATGGCTCCCACACTCTCAAAGGATGCAATGGTGGTGAAGGAGACCGTTCCCATCAACCCGTAGTGGATCAGTCCGACAGGCAAACCAAGTGTTGCAGCAAGCTGCGGGCTGAAACTGTAGGTCTTGAGCTCCTTGTACATCAGGGTGATGAAGGTGATATTTATAACAAGGACAAGGCTGAGTATCCACACCGGACGTGGCCCCATGTTGGTGTCCCGCCAGATCCACAGATCCCAGGGAACATAAGCGATCTCACCATAAAGCACACACTCCTGGTCAATATCTACGTTTGCCGCAAACAATGATATCATGATCACACCAATGGCAAACAGCGTGGTGAATACAATACCCATGGATGCATCATGGAAAATACGCCCTTTTTTGCTCAGAGCTTCGGTCAGCCAGACGGTTAAAAGTCCGAAGAGTCCTGCACCGATGAGCATGGGAAAGGTGTTTCGGCTTGCTGTGAGCAGAAATGCAATGACGATGCCAGGTAGCACGGCATGGGCTATGGCGTCACCCATGAGCGACATTTTTCGCATCACCAGGAATGTACCCACCAAAGCACATGAGGTGGCCACTAGAATGGCTGTTATGATAACCCAGGCAGTTGAAGTGATCATGATGTGCCTCCTTTCCTGCGGCTTTTCAAGCCGGTTGTTCCATTGTCCGTGTTCTCCTCGTCAGAGTCGTACGGAATCGTGCTCTTGTGGGGATCCAGCGGCGGTGATCCCAGGGATTTTCGCAGTTCGGCTTCAATTTCAGATGTAATGAGATGCTCCATGGATTCGGCGTCATCGTGTACGTGATCTTCGGCAATCTGGAGATGCTGGCTGAGGTATTGTTCCCACAGGCGATGCACCCGCACGAGCCGCTTGGCTTCCTTGCGGCCCGCCGGCGTAAGCAGATACCCGTCAGGTGTTCCGCCAAACCAGGTAATCAGTTTTTTTCGAAGCAGGGTAGAGAGCACTTTCTTCAACTTTCTACGGGCCAGATGCCTGCGTTTGCGGAGTTCATTGCCGGGTCGCACCCGGTCCGTGCGTCCGTCTTCCTCCTCCATGGCATACAATGTTTTGAGAACGTTCTCACAGGCAACTTTGTGCGAAAGCCTGACTTTCTGGAAATGGCGGGCAATTTCACCTTTCCCGGGCGCCAGAAGAAAGGAGAGGGCAAAGATCAAAGCGGCACTTACAACCATCCATGGACCGGTTGGCATGGCCGGAGCCGTGTAACTGATAAAAGATCCGGTTACGCCGGACATTGCACCCACACCGGCAGCTATTAGCAGCATCACCCGAAGAGAATCGGTCCAGTATCGGGCAGCGGCAGCAGGAATGATCAGCATGGAAGCCATAAGGACAACACCAACCGCCTGGATGCCCGCTGTGATGGTAAGTACCATTAGCAGTGCCAGGAGAAATTCCATACGCTTTACCGGATAGCCGATACTCCGGGCATAAGAGGGGTCAAAACTGATCAGCTTCAACTCCTTGAAAACAATAATGATAATGATCAGTATCAGAAGGCTCAATCCTCCAAAAACCAGTACGTCATGGCCTATCATGGCAGCTGCCTGCCCAAACAGGAAATCATCCAGCCCGCTTTGATCCACATAGCCGGTTGTCTGGATAAACGTAAGCAGCACCACCCCCAGTCCGAAAAAGACGGAAAGAACCATTCCAATAGACGCATCCGGGGCAATGCGACTGTTCCGCGTTATGAAATCCATGGTGACCATGCTCAGCAAGCCGAATACGAACGCTCCAAGAATGAGCATGAGCGGGTCCTTGCCTCCGGCAATGATGAAAGCCAGGCAGACACCCGGAAGTATGGCATGTGCCACCGCATCTCCAACCAGAGCCCGCCTGCGCAATATCGCAAAACATCCCAGGGCACCGGCAGAAACACCCAGCAGAATGGTGCCGGCAAGAACATAGCGGATGTTCGGGTCCTGAAGTGAGAAAAATTCAAAAAGTAAATCCATTATAGTGACACTGTTACAATAATACACCGTTCATACTGACTGAATCAGTGGTTCAGGAGTCTTGCTCCCTCACGAATCGCTGCTGCCGGCTTTCCTCAATCATCTGGCTCAGGATGTTCAGCCGGCCACCGTAAGTTTTCTGGAGATTCTTTTCAGAGAACACATCGGATACCGGTCCGCAGGCTACCATTCTCAAATTCAGAAGCATGGCGCGATCGAAATTCTCCGGAACACTCTGCAGGTCGTGGTGGACAACAACGACCGTTTTATCCCTGTCGCGCAACTCTTTGAGTTTGAGGAAAATCACATCTTCTGTGGCCGCATCCACACCGGCGAGCGGCTCGTCCATAAGGTAAATGGATGCATCCTGGGCCAGCGCACGCGCAAGAAAAACACGTTGCTGCTGTCCTCCGGAAAGCTGCGAGATTTGCCGCTTGTGATAGGCATCCATGCCCATCTCGACCAGGGCATTCATGGCGATTTCCTTGTCTTGCCGGCCCGGACGCTGAAAGAGCCGCAGATGGGGATAGCGGCCCATAAGCACCACATCCATGACACTTATCGGAAAGTTCCAGTCCACGGATTCCCGCTGGGGGACATACGCTACACAATGCCTCTGTTTGTCAAGCGGTTTGCCAAAAATCAGAGTATACCCCGAAGATGCCGGTATCAAGCCCATGGCCGCTTTTATGAGGGTGGACTTTCCGGCTCCGTTGGGACCGACAATGGCTGTAAGACTCCTTTCTGGCAGTTCAAAGTCAATATCCCACAGTACCGGTTTTTGATCATAGGCAACGGTGAGGTCATGCACCTCAAGCGGTGGGTTGGCAGGATGGCCGGATGTCTTCATATCCATGTTACTCTTGCTTTAAATTGCCATTTGGGTTTGAATTAGCATGAATTGAAATCAGATCTGGCACTATTTGGACCGGCAGCATGTGTCCTGCCGGCAGGTTCTCAAATAGTCACGATGGCTGAAGTTTATCACGCAGTGCCGTTACTATGGTTTCTACATTATGGCGGAACATTCCTGCATAGGTTCCCTCTGGGGTACCGCGTTCTCCCATGGAGTCGGAGAAAAGTGAACCGCCCATTTGCACCTCATACCCGCGTTCACGCACTCCGGTAATCACAGATTCTATGGCGCGGGTACTCACTCCGGTTTCAATGAAAATGGCGGGGATGTTGCGTTCGATAATCAAAGAAACCATGCGCGTAACATCCTGGATGCCGAACTCAGTTGCCGTACTCAGACCCTGAAGGCCGCGCACGTCAATTCCGTATGCCCGTCCGAAATACTGAAAAGCATCGTGTGCCGTGATCAGGATTCTGCGTTCTTCGGGAATACTCTGAATTTGCTGTTTCGCATACTCGTGGAGCTCCCTCAAATCCTCTTTGTATGTATCAGCCCGCCTGGCAAAATCGGCCTCGCTCGCGGGAAGCAGTTTTGTCAGTGCATCCCGTACGTCATCAACCACATAGCTCCATAATTCGGCGTCAAACCAAACGTGCGGGTCATAAGCCCCGCCAAAATCCGTGGCATCTATCAATTTTTCCCGGGGGATGGAGCCGGTTACAGCCCGGGACTGATCCCCAAGCCGGTCAAGGATCTCGGATAGCCGTCCTTCCAGATATAGTCCGTTGTAAAGAACGATGTCGGACTGTTCCATCCTGCGAAAATCGCGCGGAGTTGCCCGGTAGGCATGCGGATCGACTCCCGAGCCCATCAAGCTCACTACACGAATATCATCACCGCCCACTACTTCAACGACATCGCGGATCAGGTTGGTGGTTGTCACGACAAATGGACGCTCATCATCTGCAGAAGACTCGTCACCGGCGCATCCCTGCAACAATAAAAACACGGAAAATGCAAATACAAGATGCTTCAGCACCGGGGTAAATGAGAAATGTGAATATGAAAATATGGACCCTGCTGATGGCATCTCACTGAAAAAAAAATGGTGAAAGGTTGCGATCATTGTTTCGGATGTTTCAGGTGCCTGTGCTCCCGCACCAAATAAGGCGGGCAATGGTATGCGGAACCAGATATTGGCTGCCATTGACCTTTA
The DNA here is from genome assembly GCA_007120385.1 of Balneolales bacterium. Taxonomy (GTDB): domain Bacteria; phylum Bacteroidota; class Rhodothermia; order Balneolales; family Natronogracilivirgulaceae; genus SKNL01. Next base: position 669 of record SKNT01000189.1, on the reverse strand, counting down.
CCCTGATCCCCGCGGCTTCATTCTTGATCAGTTCGATCTCTTGTCCGGGAATCAGCTCCAACCGGGAAAGCAGATTGAGAATGTCTTTGTCCTGGGTCATGACACGGCCGATCACTATTGTCTTGCTGCCTTTCAGCGAGGGCAGGGGCACCAGGCTGGGTGAATACGGTATTTCCAGTTCGGCTGTGGGAATGGGATCACCGTGCGGATCATGCGTGGGATGATCCATAAGATCGGCAATGGCCGCTTCGAATTTCTCACTGATTACATGCTCGAGTCGTTCTGCCTCCTCGTGAATTTCATCCCAGGAGTAATTCAGATGCCGCGCCAGATACAGTTCCAGCAAACGGTGGTGGCGGAGCACTTCCAGGGCAATTTTTTCCCCGGTTTCCGTTAACTTCACCCCCTTGTATGGTTCATGCTCCACCAGGTCCATTGCACAGAGTTTTTTGATCATCCCGGTCACCGATGGCGGACGCACTTCCAGTTTCCTGGCAAGATCCTGCATACTGACCGTGTCATTCAATTCGCGAAGTTTGAAGATCTCCTTGAGATAATCTTCTTGTGATTCGCTGAGCCGGGGCTTTTCCATAACACAAAGGACTGGTTTCGAAGTAATACAAAATTAGTCAAAACTAAACCGGATTGCAATAAATGATATTCTTCATT
>SKNT01000100.1 GCA_007120385.1 Balneolales bacterium | reverse complement strand
AATCTCACCCCGGATGAGAACACGGGGATCGGCAGATTTTCGGATGCGGTGTTGAAAAGGGCCCTGCGCGCCAATGTAAGCAAGGAGGGACGCGCGCTTTTCCCTCTTATGGATTTTCATCAGATGAGCGATCAGGATATGCATGATATCATAGCATACCTGAGAAGCCAGCCCCCGGTTGAAAACAAGGTTCCGGACAACAGTTTCAACCTGCTTGGAAAGGCCGTCATGTCTTTCGGGATGGGGCCGGTTGACTGGGGTTTGAACGCCCCGCGCTACCGACCGTCCGGGCTGGACGTTATCAAATACGGAGCCTACCTTGCAAATAATGTAACGGCATGCATGGCGTGCCATACCAAGAGAGATTTGAAGGACGGCTCTTACATTGGAGAGCGATACGCCGGTGGATTTCCAATGCCCTCATCAGAGCCGGGCATGGTGTACGTGACACCGAATCTCACCCCGGACCCCGAAACGGGAATCATGAACGGCTGGACCGAAGATGCTTTTGTTGAACGATTTCTTGCCGGCAGGGTTTATCCCGACTCACCAATGCCCTGGGCGGCTTATGCCAGGATGACCGAGGAAGATTTGAGGGCGATTTATGCATACCTGATGACTCTTGAGCCGGTCAGGAATGAAACCGGACCCATTTATACGGCGGCGAAGTAGCATCAGGTGGCGGGTCATTCCAGTGGCAGTGACATCTGCTGTCCTTCCTGTCCGGAGCCGTGGCCTCTCTCAAAACCGGAGACGGTGACGCCGATCAGGCGCACCTTCCTGCTTCCGGCTTCGGTTTCCTTCAGCAGCCGGAAGGCCAGTTCCGCAATCTCGGGGGCACCCGAGATCAGATGTCCGGGCGTGAAGCTGCGTGTCAGGCTGTCGAAATTGTCGTAGCGCAGCTTCAGGGTGACGGTACGCGCTTCGGCCCCCTCGCGGTTCAAGCGCTCCGCCACTTTTTCACTCAGATTAACCAGATAATCATTCAGCCACTCCACCGAATCAACATCCTGCTCAAAAGTTTTTTCTTTTCCGATGGATTTCGGAATGCGCTCGGTGCGGACGGGGCGTTCGTCAATGGCCCGGGCGATATCGTAGTAGAAGGATCCCGTTTTGCCGAAGTGCTTGTTGAGGTCCCATCTGGACCAGGAGCGCAGGTCGGCTCCGTTTCGGACTCCAAGGCCGTGCATTTTTGCCTCGGTGGCTTTTCCGATTCCATGGAATTTCCCGATGGGAAGCCGGGCAATGAAATCGGCGGCTTTTTCCGGGGAGATGAGCGCCAGTCCGTCCGGTTTGCGAAGATCCGAGGCGATTTTGGCCAGAAACTTGTTGAAAGAGACGCCGGCAGAGGCGGTGAGCCCGGTCAGTTCACGGATTTTCTGCTTGATTTCGCGGGCGATGAGCGTAGCGGAGGGATTGCCCGTCTTGTTATCTGTCACATCCAGGTATGCCTCATCAAGCGAAAGCGGCTCCACCAGGTCGGTGTACTCGTGGAAAACGCTCCTTATCTGCAGGGAAACCTCTTTGTAGACATCAAAACGGGGTCTGATGAAAATGACATCCGGGCACAGCCGCAATGCGTGTGCCGCAGGCATGGCGGAGTGTATCCCGAATTTGCGCGCTTCGTAACTGGCGGCTGCAACCACGCCGCGTCCCTGTGGATTTCCGCCAACGACCACCGGCTTGTCCCTGTGGGCGGGGTTATCCCGCTGCTCCACAGAAGCATAAAATGCGTCCATGTCTATATGGATGATTTTCCTGACGATCTCCATTCCGCGCAAATCCGAAATATTCGTATCTTTAGCGACTTTTTAGAGGCACCCGAACCCGGGGCAGCCGCATGTTTTCCAAAATTACTGAATATAAACCGGATTTATGATGGGCACTTTCGTAACACTTCTGTTTATTGGCATTGTGGTGGGATGGATCTACAAGGGACTGGTGGGGGATTCGGGTCCGGGCCTCGCTGTCTGCATGGCCTTTGCAGTGCTTGGTTCCATGGCCGGCGGTCTTATTTTCCTGTTTACGGGACTTGGCGGGGAACTCGTTGTCGGACTTCTTGCATCCATCCTGGTGCTTTTTGCCGCAGACGTCCTGAGCAGGGAAGCGGCACACGATTAACGTCGTGATGCAGTTAACGCACTGCTGACTGGTGGATAACCATCCATGCTTCTGGTAGAAAGCCGTCCATGCTTGAAGCGGACATGTATCCATTCACCGTAACGGATATTTTGGAAAACCGCCCTGTGTAATTTGGCTCTGTGAAATTCGGCTCTGTGAAATTCGGTCCGGGGAGGCTTGGCACTACAACTCTTTCAGGGCTTTTTGCAGCGACTCAAGAGACTTTTTTGCATCCCCGAAGAACATGTAGCTGTTGTCGGCATAGAATAGCTGGTTGTCGATGCCCGCATAGCCGACATTAAGACTCCGTTTGAAAATCACCACGTTCTGTGCCTGGTCAACATTCAGGATGGGCATGCCGTAGATCGGGCTGGAGGTATTGTGACGGGCGTCCGGATTCACAACGTCATTGGCGCCGATCACGAGTACCAGATCGGTTTTGGGGAACTCATTGTTGATTTCATCCATGTCGAAGAGCTGCGGATAGGGTACATTTGCCTCGGCCAGGAGTACGTTCATGTGACCGGGCATGCGTCCCGCAACCGGATGGATTCCGTAACGCACATCCACCTTTCGGGCCTCCAGCAGATCCGCCACCTCGCGCACGATATGCTGTGCCTGAGCCACGGCCAGGCCGTATCCCGGCACAATCACCACCCGTCGGGCATAGGCGGCCATGACGGCCAGATCAGAGGCGGTCACCTCCTTGACGGTTTTTCCGGTTGCGGCACCGGGGGCACCCGCATCCACCCCGTCACCGCCAAATGCCCCGAAGAGTACATTGAACAGCGGACGGTTCATCGCCTTGCACATGATCAGGGTGAGAATGAGTCCGGCCGCACCTACCAGGGTGCCGCTGATGATCAGCAGGTTGTTATGCAGGACGAAACCGGTGGCCGAAGCGGCCAGACCGGTAAGGGAGTTGAGCAGGGAGATCACCACGGGCATGTCGGCGCCCCCAATGGGCAATACCAGCAGAATACCCAGCAGGAAGGCGATTACCGCCAGTACAAGAAACAGATAGGCATTGCCGGCATCCATGAAAAATAGCACGGCGGCAACGAGAAAGATGACAAACAGCAGGGTGTGGACGATTTTGTAGCCCGGATAGATAATGGGTGATCCGCCGATGATTCCACGCAGTTTGCTGAAAGCCACCAGGCTGCCGGTGAAGGTCATGGTCCCGATGAGCAGGGAGATGGACATGGCTGCCAGCTCCTGAACTGCGAACACCGCCGGTGCTATCCGGAAGTACTCTCCGCTGGCCACCAGCGCCGATGCAATGCCGCCGAAGCCGTTGAACATGGAGACCAGTTCCGGCATGGAGGTCATTTTCACCTTTCGTGCCAAAATTGCGCCAATGACCGAACCGATCAGGATGCCGGCGACGATATAGCGAAAAGAAACGATTTCGTGGTCGAAGAGGGTTACCGCCACGCCGATGAGCATTCCTAGTGCAGCCAGACGATTGCCGGTGCGTGCCGTTGCGGGGGATGAGAGCCGTTTGAGGCCCAGTATGAAGAGCACCGCCGCCAGCAGGTAGGAAAGCTGGATCAGGGTCGGGAGATAGTCAGCCAGAAATTCCGGTACCAGAGGGTTCATTATTCTTCCTCTTTCTTTTTGAACATCTCCAGCATTCGGTCGGTGACCATGAACCCGCCCACGACGTTGATCGTGGCAAAGATGATGGCGATGAAACCGATGTGGCAGGTAATCACGCAGCCGGTGTGGCTGGCTACCAGGAGGGCGCCCACCAGCGTTATGCCGGAGATGGCATTGGCGCCGGACATGAGCGGTGTGTGCAGTGTCGGGGGGACTTTGGAGATCACCTCAAAACCGACAAATGCGGCCAGCACAAAAATGAACAATTGGACGATCAGAAGTTCCATGTGACGGTGAATTGGCAGTGTGATCGGGTAATATGCGGAGTGATCATTGCTTTGAATTTAAAAGCATCGGGCTGGAAACACGGCCTTCGTGGGTAATGACGGCCTGGCGGGTGATCTCGTCCTCAAAATCCAGGTGGATGCGGCCATCTTTTATAAGATGCCGGAGCAGGGTTTGGACCGTCCGGGCATAAAGCTGTGAAGCGTGGACGGGCATGGCTGCGGGGATGTTGAGCGGACCGCGGATAATCACGCCATTTTCGGAGAAATGGTCCTGTCCGGGGCGGGTCAGCTCACAGTTGCCGCCCTGCTCGGCGGCCAGATCCACAATGACCGAGCCGGGGGTCATTTCGGCGACCATCTCCGCGCTGATGAGCCTGGGGGCGGGTTTGCCGGGAACCAGTGCGGTTGTGATGACCAGATCGCTTTTCCGGACGTGTTCACGCAGCACCTGCTGCTGGCGCTGGCGGGTTTCTTCCTTCAATTCACGTGCGTAACCGCCGCTGGTTTCGGTTTCTTCTTCCCCGGCAGGAATGTCGATGAAGCTGGCGCCGAGGCTTTCCACCTGTTCCTTCACGGCCGGACGCACATCGAACGCTTCCACGATGGCTCCCAGTCGACGGGCCGTAGCGATGGCCTGGAGTCCGGCCACACCCGCTCCGAGCACCAGCACGCGGGCGGGCGGTATTGTACCGGCGGCCGTCACCAGCATGGGCAGGTATTTCCCCAGGGCGTTGGCCCCGAGGAGTACCGATTTGTAACCGGCCAGGGAGCTCATGGCGCTCAGGGCATCCATGGTCTGGGCCCGGCTTATGCGCGGGAGGGCATCCATTCCGATTGCCGTAATGCCGGCTTCGCGCAGTTTTTCGACGAGATCAGGGTCGTACAATGCCCATAGAAACGCGATAAGCGTTGTCCCGGGTGTCATCAACCCGATCTCCTCATCGCCTGGTTTCTGCACTTTCAGAACCACATCGGCATTACGCCATAGATCACCGGTGCCGGCCACAATAGCGGCTCCAGCCTGCTCATAATCGGCATCGGTGAATGTGGCTTGCATGCCGGCCCCTT
>SKNT01000232.1 GCA_007120385.1 Balneolales bacterium | reverse complement strand
GTCAGTGCATGCCTCCAGAGCATCTCCATTCAGCTTTCAGGCCGGATTCGAACTCTACTTCTATGTCCCGGAAGGAATCAAACACGTCGGGGGAATAATCGACAGGCACAGCAGTGTCCATATCCTTGACGGTGACGGCAACGAAGTCCCGGGCTGGCAAAATCTTGATGAGAATAATGGATACTTCCTTGCAACTGTTCCGGATGGACAGGACGGAACCCTCTGGAGAATCGGTTCCAGCAGCCGCGCCACCCTGACCCTGCTCACCGTGCCGCCCTACCTTGCAAGGAATGAAAAGGAACTGCTCCTCCCGGCTGAAGTTATGGAGGAGGGCTGGACTCCCATGTCATCGGAATCGGAAGAGGAGAACGACAATGCATCCTCCTTCGAACTCCGGCAAAACTACCCGAATCCGTTCAATCCATCCACAAACATCACGTTTTCCGTGCCGGAAAGAACGCATGTCCGGCTCGAAGTGTACAATATCATCGGCCAGCGGATATCCACATTGAGAAATGAAGTGGCCGAACCAGGTGTGCATGAAGTTTTTTTTGACGCTTCGGACCTGTCCAGCGGCTTGTACCTGTACCGCCTGCAGACAGAGTCATTTGTGGAAAGCAAACAGATGATGCTCGTGAAATAGTGAACCCGGCACAGCAACCCGTCCGGCATCAGATCAAATCAGTATAATTAGCTTCACCTGTTTTTGATCTGATCCGGCGCAGCTCCGGGACGATAATGACGGCGCTTTTGATTGCCGTTATTTTTATGTAAGTTAGCCCGGAAATTTAATGGCTAATGCCCGGGACGGAACCTGTATCCAAACCGGCATGCGGCATCGCATTTAAAACGCGTTCCTGACTTTTTGCTTACACTTTGTTCAAACCCCTTTGAATTGCACGCACTTGCATCGCCAAAAGGATCCGGTACAATCTGGAAGTACAGGCACCTGAAGGCACAGATTGAAGGCAAAAACCGACAATTTACTGTTCCTGGACACGTTTATATACAATGAAAAAAACCATCTTTTATATCATTGATACCATGGGGGTTGGCGGGGCTGAAACGCAACTGCTGCGGATTCTTCCTCACCTGAAAACATACGACTGGGACATCCGCCTCATAACCATCAAGGATAAAAACGTATTCAGGGAAGAACTGGAAAGTGCGGGTGTGAATTACTCCTCGCTGGGGTACTCATCCGGCTACCTTGCATTCATCCGGAACATCAGAAAACTGGTCGCCGAGATCAATGAGTTCAAAAGCAGTGACAGTGTCATCATCCACAGCCATATCGTTTCTTCAAATCTTTTTTCCCGTTTTCTGACCATGTTCCTGAATGGAAACACGGTCCTTGTGAATACCGTGCACAACACCAATGAAGGTTCAGCGCTGCGCTATCTGACGTACAGACTGACAAAAAACCGGGTTGACTACATCTCTGCCATGAGCCGGGCCGCCCTCGATGTCCATCGAACGAAAAAGGTATCGCGAACCGACCGCCTGCACCTTGTCTACAATGGTATCGACCTGAAATTTTTTCAAAAAAAAGAACACGTGCGTGAAAAAATGCGCAAAGAGTTTAAGGTAAACGACGATTTCGTCTGGCTGGCTGTGGGGAACCTGTCGCCGCAAAAAAACTTCACCAATCTGTTGAAAGCATGGAAATTGCTGATTCAGATGCCGGGCAGGAACGCACGCCTGTATATCGTCGGAGAGGGCGTTGAGAAAGACAAACTTCAAAAGCACATTCTGGAAAATTCCCTTGACGATTCGGTACGCCTGCTGGGAACTCGCAATGATGTGCAGAATCTTTTGAACATGGCTGACGGCTATGTGATGTCTTCCGACTGGGAGGGATTTCCAATGGTTCTTCTGGAATCAGCGGCAACGCAGCTGCCTGTTGTGGCCACTGATGTCGGCGGGAACAGTGAAATTATCAGGGATGGCAGCAGCGGATATATCTGCCCGCCAAAAAATGTTCACGCACTCTCGGAATCCATGGTAAAAATGATGGAACTGCCGGTGGATGAACTTGAAAAGATGGGCAGGGCAGGCAGAGAGCACGTCCGGGATAATTTCAGCGTGGAGACTATTGCAAAGCAATGGAATGACATTTATGAGTCATTGCTTCAGCAGAAATGACCGGCAGCAGCAGACTTCACCAGCACGTCTGATATATCCAAAAAGCCGGCCTTCAACTGCTTTTATGGATGCTGCCGTCGCCCCGTCCGACTGTTCCGGATGCTCGCTGCGACCCGGCCTGGCGGTCTTTCGGGCATGGATGCATGGTTGTGGCTGGAGCCGGAAACGGCTAATTTCCGGAAATGAAATATCTGCCTGTTTTTTTTAAGCTGCTAATCGGATGGATGCCGGTTGTTCTCCTTGCCGCAGGTTTCCTGGTGCATGTCCCGTGCCACGCAGCCGGTGCGCAGTCGGGACAAGCCTCCGGCCCCGAATCGCATCAGCCCATAGGCCCCGCGCCGTCCCGGACCTCCGGCACACCACCGGAACAGGCCGTCCACCCGGCCCTGCCGCAAACCGCCCGCATCGGCATCTCCCAAACTGTGGGCACCCCGGAAACACCCTTCTGGCTGCACGCCAACCGGGACGGACGCATCCCGCTCTACTCGCGCAGCAACACGCTGATGTTCGGCGAATACCACACGGGTTTTCTGCGGGATTCTGAACCGTTTGACATGGATGCCGGATTCCGCCTCGACGCGCGGATCTCGGATGCTGAAAACATGCTCAATTTTACGGAGATCTACGTCCATGTCCTGTTCCGTGGCTGGCAGCTGAGCGCCGGCCGGTTCTATGACACTATCGGTCTCAACTCCGGATACCTGACAACCGGGTCCATGCTCATGAGCCGAAATGCGCTGCAGCCGTACAAGCTGCGACTGTCCACCCCGGGGTTCCTGCCCGTGCCGCTTGCCGGAGGGGCGGTCTCGTTCCGCGCGCGCTGGTCCGAGGCGCTGCTCACCGACAACCGTTTTGTGGACCGGGCCCGCATCCACCAGAAATATCTCTATCTCAGGGTTCGTCCGGTCCCCGAACTCGACCTGATCGCCGGCATTGTCCACAATCTGATGTGGGGCGGCACCCATCCCGATGACGGCCGGATGCACACCTCGTTCAACGACTACCTCAGGGATGTGCTGGCCCTGCCCGACGACGCGGCATCGGGGAACATCACCCCGAAAGGCAACGGCCTGGGCGGCTACGATTTCGGGGCGCAGTACCGGGCGGGGGGCTGGACCGCGGGCGCCTGGCGGCTGTTCTTTATTGAGGACGGCACGGCAATGAACCTGCGCAGTCCGTGGGACGGTGTCTGGGGCGCCTGGCTCGACCTGCACGGCCCGCAGCGTCCGCGGCGGCTGGTGAGCTACGTCACCTACGAGCACATCAACACAAAATGGCAGGATGGCGGCGGCTACAAGGCGATCGGCCGGGCGCGCTTCTACACGCACCGGGTCTGGCGCGACGGCTGGGTGCACCACGGCCATACGCTCGGCACACCGCTGATCCTCATCGATCCATCCAAAATGGGCACCAGGGACCAGCTGCTGGTGAATAACATGATCCTGGGGCATCATCTGGGCCTGGCCGGACAACTGGGCCGCACGCTTTCCTGGGAGATGGCAGCCATTTACTCACGCAACTACGGCATCTGCCGCGACCAGACCTCCGGTGGCAGCTGCGGGGGCTCGGCCGAGGAACCCGTATGGGAGCGCGACGACTATGTGCCGTACCACACGCTGCGCCGCGACCGCTATTCGTTTCTGTTGCAACTCTCATTTCCGGTGTTCCGGTCGGCGGGTCAGGAGGCCGGCGCTCCTGGTGCCGGTGCCCTTGGTGCCGGTGCCCCAGTTGCCGGTGCCCCTGACCGGAGAGGCGCCTCCGGATATGCGGGAGAGCGGCTTCCTTCACATTCGTCAGGTGCTGTTTTTGGCCGGACAGGGCCGGAACATGGACCGGGATGGCAGGTGCATCTGTCGGTTGCCCTCGATGCCGGGGCTTTTCACAACCGTCCACTGTTCGGCTTCGAAGCAGGTCTGAGCAGGTCCCTGTAGCAGCCGGGAAATGGGGGGATGGGGACCCTCGCCGATACACCGGAGAGCAGGTCGCAGCTCCGGAAAAATGATTGCAACTCCGGCAGGCAGATTGCAGTTCCTGAAAGCAGGAGGGTTGTGCCGGTTGCTGGAATTGGCTAATATTACCGGAAACTATCCCGGTAAACACACTGAAATCACGAGAATATCCATCAAAGCGGCCCCGATGACAAATTCCGATGCACAGCTCACTCCCCGCATCCACCCGGAAAAATTTCCGCATTCCCGAATGGAAAGGAGCTCCTGTTCCTGGCCGATGTGGAACTTCCGGAGTATCAGACCCTGCCGGGCCGCAGACATACAAAGAAGATCAGGGGACAGGTGCGGCAGCAAAACACGTGAGGCGGTTCCATGAACCCGTTATTGTTCCGCAGGCAGTTCATTCTGAGCCCAAAACCGCATTCCCGGCTGAAAGCGTGGCAGCATGCAAAGGCAGGGCCGTATACGCTGCTGGTGCATCCCGACTGCCCGCTGACCTGTGCCACACATGAAAACCGCACCGCTCTGCTGGTCGGTTACGCCCTGGACCCGCGCAAGCCAAAAGCCACGGACGCCGACCTGGCGATGCGCATGGCCCGAAGCGAGACCGTGGAGGGAATCTCCATCTGTCTGTATGGCCTGTCCGGTCGTTTTCTGGTTTTTCTGATCGAGCGGGATACCATGCGCATTTTTCCCGATGCCTGCGGACTGCGCTCGCTATTCTGGACCCTCCATGACGGACAATTCTATGCGGCATCCCAGCCGACCTTGCTCGGGAAGAAGGTCACGCTCACGCCATCCGTGGCGTACGACCAGTATTTTAAATCTCAATACATAAAAAACAAGCCGGAGCATTATCACCCGGCCGGAGTATCCCTGTTTGAGGGCGTACACCAGCTCGTACCCAATCACTATCTGGAGGTTGCAACCGGCCGGAAACAGAGAGACAGGGTCCGCCACACCAGGTTTTACCCGTCCCGGCCATTGACCCGGCTGTCTCTGGATGAGGGTGTGGATGCGTTCACCGAACTGTTGTCGGGATCCCTGGATGCCGCTTCTCGTCGCAGCCGTCTGGCCGTGGCCCTGTCGGCCGGACTCGATTCCCGGCTCATACTTGCCGCCGCCGGCCCGTTTGTATCCGCCTTCACATTCATCAACCGTGACCCCGCGGAGATGAAACACGACCTGGACATTCCCGCTGCGCTGGCGGAAAGGTTCGGTTTTGCGCACCACGTGATTGATGCCCGAAAGCCCCTGGACCAGCGTTTCCGGGCCTTCTATAATGCCAACACCGATATCCCGCACAGTGAACACTGGGGGAGACGTGCCCGGGCCATGCACGATCTGTTTGCGAACGGCCAGATGGCCGTAAAAGGTGATGGCGGCGAGATCATGCGGCGCTACCACTACAGGTACTCGCGCCATCCCAGGATTACTTCGCACCACTACTTCCTGAACCTGCTGAAACAGTGGAAAGGAATCCCGTTTATCGCTCATGCCCTCAGAGACTGGTTTAACGGTGTGCGTCCCTCTGCCGAGCGCACCGGCCATCAGCTGCTGGATCTGTTCTATTGGGAGCACGGAATGGGAGGATGGATGGCGAGAAACCAGCTCGAATGGGATATCTCGCAGGAGGTGTTCACGCCGTTCAACAACCGCGAGTTGCTGGAGATTGCCCTGGGCGTGGATGAACTCCACCGGCGCCTGCCGGATAACACGTTCTTCATCCGCGCCATCGAGAAGTTGTGGCCGGATCTGCTGCTTGAGCCCATTTATCCACAAAAAACACAATCCCGCCGCATCCGCAAGGGCATCAAGAAACTGCTGATGAAAATCGGAATCCTCCGCAGTAAAAAACCCCGGGAAAGCTGAAGTATAGAAGAAAAGCGAATGGAACGGCAAGTGTCCCGGATTCCGGCCCTTTGAGGCGGTAATCAGGCCGATTTGGAGCAGGGAGGAAGTTAAAATTTTCGTGACATGGATATTTGAAAATTCGCTATTTTTTATGCCATGCTAGAATCAATTGCCCGTCTGATTTTTGAGATCCTCCAGCCATCTGCGCAGCTGGTGATTCTGTTGCTCATTGTCCTTGCGCTCCTGGCAGCAGGGCAGCGCCGGTGGGGACTGCGGGCACTGGCCTTGTGGGTCTTTCTTTTCCTTCTCTACGGCAACCCGTTTCTCGCCGGGACGCTGGTGGACCGGCTGCAGGATCGCCACCCGGTCCTCACCGAGGAGGGCATCGCCGAGCTGCAGGCGGAGGCCGTCGACAACCCCGTCTACATCATCGTGCTCGGCGCAGGGCACACGCCCGACCCGCGCCTGAAGCCCTCGCAAATGCTCACCTCATCGGTCACTATGCGTCTTGTAGAGGCCATCCGGGTCCACCGGCAGCTGCCCGGCAGCCGGCTGGTCACCTCGGCATCGGCCGTCCACGGAACCTATTCCCAGGCCGAAGCCCTGCGTGATGCCGCCATTTCCCTGGGTGTGGAGCCGGAGGCAATCCACATCCAGACCGATCCCGAAAACACCTGCCAGGAAGCTCGCGCCTTTGTGCGCGATCACGGCGCCGGAACACGCGTGGTTGTGGCCACCTCGGCCCGCCATATGAACCGCGCCATGATGCTGTTCGAACAGCAGGGAGCCCTCCCCGTTGCCGCCCCCACATCCTACGTGCGAAAACGCAACCCCGACCGAACCTTCGACGCCGAAGACTGGCTTCCTTCCCTGGAGCACATTGAGGACCTGGAAAGCGTCATCAAGGAATTCGTGGGCTATCATTGGGACAAAAAACGCTGCCAGCCTGTTGACTGACAGCTTTCGGTGCTGCCCTGCGCGATTTTGTGAAACCTTGCACCCGAATCCATGTTCTATCATACAGATGCGGTTTTATTTCGTTTTTATTAAGAAATTTTAATAAAAGAGTGTATATTGTCCCCAATAAGGAGAAGGTCCTGTCCGATAAATTATTGATTTTTAACGGAAATTATTGTGCAATTTCGCAGCAACGGTCGCATTTGGCTGTCGTCGCCCCATATGGGAGGGGATGAACTGTCATTTATTCACGACGCTTTCGAGAACAACTGGATTGCTCCCGCAGGTGAAAATTTGAGCGGTTTTGAGCATGACCTTGTCAACTATACCGGCGCCAGTCATTCCGCCGTACTGGCATCTGGCACTGCCGCCATCCACCTGGGACTCATTCTGCTGGATGTGCATCCCGGGGATGTTGTCATTTGCCAATCCCTGACATTCAGTGCCTCGGCCAACCCAATCACCTATCTGGGTGCCGAACCCGTCTTCGTGGACAGCGAACACGAGACCTGGAACATGTGTCCGGAAGCACTCGAGGAAGCCGTGCGCGACCAGCTCGCCAAAGGAAAGCGCGTCAAGGCCATTTTGCCCGTGCATCTGTACGGCATGCCGGCACAGATGGATCGCATCATGGACATCTCGGAACGCTATTGCATCCCCGTACTGGAAGATGCCGCCGAGGCGCTTGGGTCGCATATCGACGGCAAGCAGTGCGGCACGTTCGGCACCTTTGGCGTATTCTCTTTCAACGGCAACAAGATTATCACAACCTCCGGAGGAGGCGCGCTGGTTTCCGACGATGAGGATCTCATCCGCAAGTCAAAGTTCCTGGCCACCCAGGCCCGTGAACCCGCCCCGCACTACCAGCACATTGAGGTCGGCTACAACTATCGCATGAGCAACATCATAGCCGGAATCGGACGCGGACAGATGCGTGTGCTCGATGAGCGGATCCGGCAGCGCCGGGCCAACTTTGAATTCTACCGGGGCCTGCTTGGCAGTATCGACGGCATAACATTCCAGCCCGAACCGGAAGGATACCACTCCAACCGCTGGCTTACCACCATCCTGGTTGATCCGGATGTGACCGGGTTCACACGTGAGGACGTACGTCTTAGCCTGGCCGAAGATCACATTGAATCGCGGCCGGTTTGGAAACCCATGCACCAGCAGCCGCTCTACCGAAAGGCGAAATACTACGGCAACGGCATCTCATGCAAGCTGTTCGATCAGGGCCTTTGCCTGCCATCCGGTTCCAACCTCTCCGGCAGCGAACGCGAGCGGATTACCGGGGTGCTGCAAGAAACCATTCTCTGCAACGTGTAAACCCATTTCTGCTCTACATCTGCTTCCTATATTCAATACTGTCACTCTACGAACCGCTCGGATGAAATGTCCATGACCGACGCCCGGCACACAGTCGCATGATTAAAAACGTCATGGACATTCTATCTGACCTTAGAACCGAAGGTCACGAAGTGCCCAGTGAAACGCGTAAGCGAAATCCAACATTTTAAACACATGAACCGAAGGTCACGAAGTGCTATGAACATGACAGCCTCCGGCTGACACACAGGAGGATGATTAAATCCTGTCATGTGAATTCATTCTGACCATATGAATCTAAATTGATTTAAACAGATGAATAACGGCATGTTGCATTTGGATTCCATCGAATAAAAGCATAGCTTGTACATGCTATAACAGCTTCTAGCCGGAGCATGGAATTCATCACCTGGAGCAGAGACCGGGACATCAAGAACAAGGACGCACATGGGTCGACAGATACGGAAATTCATTACTGATCTTGGATTATGGGGAGCCGCACTTCCCCTGGCATTCTACCTGCGCATAGAATCTGCCATGTTCCAGCACCTGGGCGACATTATGCTGGTCACTCTCATGGTATTGCCCCTCAAGGCGGTCATCCTGTACATCCTCGGTTTCCACTTGCAGTCGTGGACCAAGACCGGTTTATGGGACGTGGTGCGCATTGTACAGGGCGTGGTTGCATCCACCGTGGCCTTCTTCCTCGTCCTGGCACTGGCCCAGAACAATGTGTATGTCCCCCGCAGTGTGCCGCTTATCGAGGGTGCCCTCACCATCCTGATGCTCAGCTCGGCACGGATGTGTGTGCGCATACTGGATGAAGGCCGGCGGCGGCGCACGGTCAATAGTTCGGCGCGCGGGGCCGACCGCGTACTGGTGGCCGGGGCCGGGGAAGCCGGCACCATGCTTGCCCGCGAGGTTTCTCGCCGGCCTGAATCGCACATGGAGATCATTGGATTTCTGGACGACAACGCATCCAAACAGAAAAAATGGTTCCTGGGTTACGAGGTGCTTGGTACACTGTCGGACCTGAAGAAAATTGCACGCGAGTACCAGGCGGACAAGGTGATTATTGCCATGCCCACGGCGCCTGGTGATGTGGTGCGTCATGTGGTGACGCTGGCACAGGAGGCGGGCATCACATCGCAGATCATGCCGGGGCTGTACGAGCTGCTAAGCGGAAATTTCAATATCGCCCAGCTGCGTGATGTGGACGTGGCGGACCTGCTGCGCCGCAAGCAGGTGAAGCTGGATCTGGCACCCATATCCGAATATCTCTACGAACGCACGGTGCTGGTGACCGGAGCGGGCGGGTCAATCGGCAGCGAAATCGTGCGCCAGATGGCCGCCTTCAGTCCCGAGCATGTTTTGCTTCTGGGCCGGGGTGAAAACAGCATTTTCCAGGCGGAGCGGGAGTTCCGCTCCGAGTTCCCATCCATCCGATTCACCCCAATCATTGCCGACGTTCGCGACCGCGACTCCCTGGAGTACGTGTTTCGGCAGTACCGTCCGCAGGTAGTTTTCCACGCCGCCGCGCACAAGCACGTGCCGCTGATGGAGTCCAACCCCGAACAGGCCATCTTCAACAACGTGGGAGGCACACGCAACCTGTGCGAACTTGCCCTGGAACATGGCGTGGAGCGGTTTGTGAACATATCCACCGATAAATCGGTCAATCCGAGCTCCATCATGGGATCCTCAAAGCGCGTGGCCGAGCACGTGGTACAGCGTGCAGCCGCGCAGGCAGGGGGCGGGCAGGCGTTTGTCTCGGTGCGCTTCGGCAATGTGCTGGGCAGCCGCGGCAGCGTGGTGCCGATGTTTCGCAAGCAGATCGAGCAGGGCGGTCCGGTCACGGTGACACACCCCGATATGACGCGCTACTTCATGACCATACCCGAAGCATCACAGCTGGTGCTGCAGGCGGGTGGTCTCGGAGAGAACGGTTCGGTCTATGTGCTGGATATGGGACAGCCCGTGAAGATTGTGGATCTGGCGCGTGATCTGATCCGTCTGTGCGGGCTATCTCCCGATGAGGATATAGAAATACACTTTACGGGGGTGAGGCCGGGAGAAAAGCTCTTCGAGGAGCTGCTCACGGCAGAAGAGGGGACCCTGGCCACGCACCACGCCAAGATCTTCACGGCGCGCAGCAACGGTCTGCCCGAGGCCGAATTCGACCAGATGCTCGAAGAACTTTTTGATGCCTCGCGGCAGCGCGATCGCGACGGCATCCGCCAGCAGCTTCTCAGGCTGATTCCGACCTGCCAGTTTACGTTTACAGATAGCACTGCAGAGCCAGTGAATTCCACGGAAATAGCGTGATTAAGACTTTCTAATCAGATTCAGACAGCATCAGAAGCCCGAATATCCATCAAGAGCAGTCCAATACCCATTTCCGGGGTACTGTTGATTAAGATTTTTTAATCTCGTAAAGTTGGATTAGGGATATTCAGGTAATAGTTTGATAACAAGCACATTAAGCCGTGTTCTTTTTCATGGTTTCAAGTGTAACAGACGTGACAGACGGAAGCGGCAGCACAAGCGTAACCGCCCGATTCAATCACCGCCATGCATACTGATGTTCCACTTCGGGGACGGCCAATCATCAACTCAGATACTGCTGATGCCGAAACCAGCACGATGGGACTTACAAGGCGGAGCTGTGCCAGGGCTTAAAAATGTATCAATCCATTGCAATATTTCGTATTTTTTAACGATAAACTGACATCAACGCTAATCGATCAATCCCATGACTGACCATTCTCGCAATACTTCAGGTAATTCATCTGATAAATCCTATAACGGCAACGGGGCTTCCCATATGCACGATCGGGAAGAACTAATGAGCACCCCGTTTGACAGTGAAGAGGAAAAGGCATCGCTGGTTCTTCAGAAAGCCATAGCTGGTCTGATGCGTTTCAAATGGATCATTCTGCTGTTCGCCATTGGCGGCGCCGTTGGTGCATGGTACTATGCACAGGAGCAGACGGAAATGTTCCGAAGTTCGGGATCGCTGATTATACACCAGGAGGTGGCAGGCGGCATCCAGGGTGGCGAAATGGGCGGCATCCTTGCACGCAATATCGGCGTGGAGATGTCACGCAATATGGAAGACCAGCTCCTTATCCTCAACTCCCGATCCTTCAACGAACGGGTGGCCCGGAAAATCATGGACATGGAGCTTATGGATAATGATCGGCCTTTTCCGATCCTGTTCGATGAAATGGGCAACCAGCGAACCCTGGACAGGATCGTTTCGATGCTGAGGGATCGCACGATAAGCGAACGCTCCCGCGAAGGGCAGCGTATCATCAGCGTGGTACATGAGTCGACCGATCCGCAGGAGGCCATGCAGATTCCCAATATTATTATGGACGAATATGTCCAGTACACCTATGAAACCAGCCGTGAGACCACCCGCCGGACCATTGATTTTCTTGATAATGTGATGATGGCGCAGGTAGGCGAACAGTTGCGGGAGGCCGAGCGTGAAGTGGAGCAGTTCATGCGCAGTGTGGAAGGGGGTATCAACCTGGATGCGCACACCACCCGCATTGTCGGGCGAATCAACGCCCTGGAAGACCAGATCGCCGCAACCGAACTGGAAATGGACGCTGCCCAAAAGCGCCGCGCCAACCTGGAAATCGAACTTGAGGAGATCCGTCCGGGCTTCTCCGACCACCTGAAAGAAGCCGTCGGTCCCCGCGTGCAGATGCTCCAGGAGAACATCGCCAACCTTACCATCGAGCGCATTCTCACACTGGAACGCAATCCCTCCCTCCGGAACAATGAAAATGCCGAGCCGCGCCTGCGCGAAATCAACCGCGACATTGCCGCCTACCGCGAGGAGATCGACCAGCTGGTGGGACGCAGCCTGGAAGGCACCACCGGCTTCCTTATGGGCGAGCAGGGCAATGTGAACCAGCGTGTGATTGAATTGCGGCGCAGCATTGCCGACCAGATGATCGACATGGAGCGCATGAAGGCGCTGATTTCCCGTGCCAAAACCGAGATCGCCAATTACGAACAGGATCTGACCCGTCTGCCAGAAGACCAGACACGCCTGGTACGCCTGGAGCGCCAGCGGCAGCTCCACGAACGCATGTACAACGACGTGGCCGCCCGCCAGGTGGAGCTGCGTCTCTACGAGCAGTCATCCACCGGCAACGGCCGCGTATTTGACTATGCCCGCCTGCCATCCTCCCCATACTACCCGGATATTCCTTTCATGGTGGTGATGGGATTGTTCCTGGGACTTGCTTTCTCGGCCGGTTCGGTGCTGCTTATTGTGCTCACCAACAAGAAGATCGACAGCATTGACGTGATGAAGGGATACCCCATACCGCTCATGTCAGTGATCCCGGAAATCCGGTCCATGATCAAAAAAGAGTTCAAGGGCAAGGAGTTTTATGATACCGGTGAGGCAAAAGTGGCCACCTCGCTGAGCACGTTCTTTGATCCGGTATCCAGCGTGGCCGAGGCCTACCGCCGCCTGTACAACAATATCCGCTTCAACAACCCGGATATGGAGTACAAGATGCTGGTGGTCACCAGTCCCGGCAAATTCGAAGGGAAATCGACCTGCACCGCCAACCTGGCCATATCCATGTGCGGAAGCGGCCGCCGTGTGGTGCTGGTAGACTGTGACTTCCGCCGGCCGATGCAGCATACGCTGTTCGGCAAGGAAAAACGTCCGGGCGTGATCGATCACCTCTTCTCGGGCCGCAGCATTGAAGATATCGTCTCACCCACGGTGGTGGAAGGGCTGGATCTGATCCCGGCAGGTGTGGAACCCTCAAGCCCGGGTCTGGCCGCCAACAGCGACAAAATGCGGACCATGCTCAAGACTCTCTCCGAAATGTACGACCACGTGGTTATTGACACACCGCCGTTCGGTATCATCAACGATGCAGCACCGCTAATCAAACAGGCCGACGGAGTGCTGGCCCTGGCGCGTTTCAAGCGCACCACCACCACGGAACTGGACCAGCTTCTCGAAGGGCTCCATTCCATCCGCGCCCAGGTCATAGGCACCGTGCTGATGGATTTCAACCCCAAAGAGGCGTCCGGCTACTACTCCTACAACAAGCTGTACAGCTATCACAGCAAGGTGTACGCCTCCTACCAGGCTCCCGACAAGAAGAAAAAGACTGTAATGGGCCTGTTCTGATGAAACTGCCAGTCCGCCACCCTTTCAGACAGCCCAACAGGCAGGCACACATCTGCAGCCATACCGGTTAGCATCCAGCCGGATGCAACCGGTGCAACCATTTCCAACTTCGACCCCAATTAACACTCATCAACTCGATTCACTCCATGAGACCACTTATCCAAGCCGCATTGCTGTTCGCCCTGATCATGATTGCAGTCGCCCCCGCCAGCCAGGCTCAAATACAGGAGATGCCGCAGTTCCGCTCCGATATTGTCCGTCTGGCACCTACGGGCGTCCTGGCAGATACCATTAACGTTTGGGGTGCAGTCACCCAGCGCGGCCGTTTCATGGTGCCTCGCGGCACCACAGTCACCCAGATGCTCTCCTACACGGGCGGACCGGGTGTCGGCGGCGGTTCCACACGTCTGGGTGATGCCCGCAGTGTCTACGGATACCATTCACGTCCCCAGGTAGAGGTCTACCTGCACCGTTATGATGAACGCGAGCAGCGCGAGACTCTGGAACGCTGGGTCTACCGCCTGCGGGATCCATTCCCGGAAGGAATGCGGAACTACCAGCTGCAGAATGGCGAGTACATTACGGTCATGGTGCGCACCAAGCCCACTACCGTGCAATATGTGCTCTTTGGCATCACCACCATCGGCTCCCTGGCCGGCGGCTACTTCCTTATGGAACGCCTCTTTTTATGATTCCTGTGCCGCTATCTGTCCATCCGGCATTAAAAATACCTCATACTCTTCAGTATTAAGTTGTGATTGAAACCGTCAAAAAGATTCTTTATCTCCTTCCCAGGGGAGACAAGTACCGGATTCTCGCTCTGCTTGCTTTGATGTTCGCGGCGGCATTGTTTGAAGTGGCCGGCATCGGAATGATCCCGGCCTTTGTCTCCATTGTTGCAGATCCGGATCGGGTCCTGGCCTATGAACCGATTGCCGGCCTGCTCGACCTGCTGGGCATTGACACACAGCGTGAAATGCTGATATGGGGCGGGGCGACCCTGGTCGCTGTTTTCGTGTTCAAGAATATCTTTTTGACTTTCTACTACTATGTGGAAGCCCGGTACGCCTATAGCCGGTACTACAGGCTGGCTCATCGCCTCATGAGCTCCTACATGCAGGCCCCTTACACCTTCCACCTTCAGCGCAATACCGCTGACCTGCTGCGCAACACCAGTTCCGAAGTGCGGCTGCTTATACAGCAAGTGATCAAACCGGCCCTCATTATGGCCAAGGAAGTCGTAATGGCATTCTCCATTATTTTGTTCCTGCTGATCATGGAACCGCTGATCACCCTGGTGGTGATAGTACTGCTCGGCTCCGGCGTGAGCGGTTTCCTCGTGCTCACCCAGAGGCGCGTGAAAGGCTATGGCCGCGAAGAACAGGAGCACCGGCGCGGACTCATCAAGGCGCTCAATCAGGGGGTCGGCGGCATCAAGGATGCACGCGTGCTGAACAGGGAAGCCGAATTCATCGAAAAATTCCGCTATGCCGCCTGGCGCAGCTCCGTACTGCTGACAAAAAAGTTCTTTCTTGCCAAAATCCCCAAACCCATTGTGGAAACCATCGCCGTGGCAGGGATTATGCTTATAGCCGTACTTATGGTAGTGCAGGGACGTCCGGTCACCACCATCATTCCCGTCCTCACCCTGTTTGTGATGGCAACCGTGCGACTCATGCCCGCCATCCAGCAAGTCACTAAATCCATGACCAAACTGCGCTACAACCTGGTGGTGGTGGATCCGATTTACAATGATATCAAGGAACTGGCTGACTATCGCAAACGCTTTCTGGCCGATCGCGACAAGCACGAACTCATCGAACTCAATAACGAAATTACCATCCGGGACCTGCACTACAGCTATCCCGCTTCCGATGAACAGGCACTGCGCGGAGTGTCACTGTCCATACCGAAAGGAGCTTCGGTCGCCTTTACCGGTCCGTCCGGCGCCGGAAAAACCACCATCGTCGACCTGCTGCTTGGCCTCCTGGACCCCGAAAAAGGGGAGATCCTGGTGGATGGACAAAATATTAAGGACCACCTTTCTGCCTGGCAGCGCAACATCGGCTATATCCCGCAGTTCATCTATCTGTCCGACGAAACCCTGCGCAACAATATCGCTTTTGGCATAAAGGATGAAGAGATTGACGAGGAGGCGGTATGGCAGGCGCTGCGGCTGGCACAACTCGAAGATTTTGTAAGAGGCCTCCCCGAAGACCTGGATACCATCATCGGCGAACGCGGCGTGCGACTCTCAGGCGGACAGCGTCAGCGCATCGGTATTGCCCGTGCGCTGTACCACAACCCGCAGGTGCTGGTAATGGACGAAGCAACATCCGCCCTTGACAATGTCACTGAAAAACAGATCATAGCTGCGCTTGACGAGCTGAAGGGGCAGCGCACCGTGATCACCATTGCCCACCGGCTGACCACTGTGATGGACTGTGACCGCATCTATTTCATGAAGGATGGGCTCATTGAATCGGAAGGAACCTACGAAGAACTCATCTCAAAAAACGAAAGTTTCCGCGTTCTGGCCAACGTTACCTGAATCGTGAGCGATTTTCTATATCATTCCAGGCAACAGCAATCCGGACATCTGGCCGGTTTGCTGAAGAAAATCCATCCCGAAGGCGGGTCGTCTCCTGACGCCACCGAATATCACGGCAATTGGGGGAGCCTGGCAGTGACGGCGGGTCCTTATCGCGGTTTTGCACCTATTGAGACTGATCGTCATATATTTGTGGTTGTCGGCGGACCGGTACTGATGTTCCGTGACAACCGTTTTCTGACGGGCAATGATCCAATTGCCGGCTCAACGGCGCTTTATGAGCGCTTTAAGGACGGCCGGCTGGTCTGGGACGAGGACCTGTCCGGTCCATTCGCCGTTCTGATCCTGGACAAGGGGGACCAGTCGGTTATGGTCGTGACGGATCTGATGCTTTTTCTGCCGGTTTACGAATATGCCGCCGGGGATGAAATCGTACTCGGGACGCATGTTGATGCTGTGGCGAGGGCCGCCCGGTCCGGCGAAATCGATACGGTTTCGCTTGCCGACTTCGTCCTTCACTCTGTCATCACCTGGCCTTATACCAGTTACAAATACATCCGGCAGTGCAAACCGGCTGCCGTCCATGGCTATGCCTGTACCGCCGGCGGTGCGAAACCAGCCGGCACTAACGCGTATTGGGAACCCGCAGATACGCCCCGATTCAACAGTATTTCAGAGGCGGCAAATCAGTTGAAAGAAGCGGTCAGCGGCTGCATAGCCCGGGTAACCGAAGGGATGACGCACGTGGGACTGCTTG
>SKNT01000235.1 GCA_007120385.1 Balneolales bacterium | reverse complement strand
TCCAGTCGTGGTACGGACGCCAGTCCATGATCGATGCCGCCCGTCAGGGCTACCAGAGCATCCTGTCGCACGGATACTACATCGACCTGATCCAGCCCACCGACCTGCACTACGTGAACAATCCGCTTCCACCCGACACCCCGCTCACCCCGGATGAGCAGAAACTGATCCTGGGCGGCGAGGCGCCCATGTGGTCCGAGTACGTGAGTTGGGAGACTGTGGACTCGCGCATCTGGCCCCGCACGGCCGCCATTGCCGAGGTGTTCTGGTCGGTCGACGTTCCAACGATCAACCTGCCATCCGGACGAGAGTGGTTCATCCCGGAAGACCTGCTCACGCCGGAGATCATCGCCCAGCTCGACGAGATGTATCGCCGGTTGCAAGTGATCCGCATCCAGCTGGAAGAACACGGGCTCACACACGACAGGAACCACCCTGTGATGCTGCGCCGTCTTGCCGGCGGTGATGACATCACAGCGGTAAAAACTTTTGTGGATGTGGTTGAGCCGGTCAAGATCTACAACCGTCCGCGCCAGCGCACGCACACCTCCTACTCACCGCTCACCCGCACGGTGGATGCGGCCCGTCCCGACGCCATGGTGGCCCGCGGTTTCCGGCGTCTGGTGGACGATTACCTTGCCGGGGGCGCCGCCGACCGCCAGATGGCTGCCGAGATCCGGGAGCAGCTGCTGGTCTGGCGGGACAACCACGCCGAACTTGTGCAGGTGATCCGGCGCTCGCCGATCCTTGCCGAGATCGAAACACTGTCAGAGGACCTTTCCCGATTGTCTGCAACGGGATTGGAGGCGCTAGACAATATCCTCGAGGCGCAGCATCCGCATCCCGACTGGAAGCAGGAAGCCATGTCCGTGGTGGAAGCAGCGCGAGAACCGCGCGGCCAGGTCGAGATCATGATCGTATCGGCCGTAGAGAAGCTTGTCCGTGCCGCCGCCGGCTCGTGAAGTGCACATCCGCAAGAATCACATAATCACACTCTGAAACCAAGAAATGTATATGACCGGGCATCATCCCGGTCACACAGTCGCATGATTATAATTGTCATGGACATTCTATGTGACCTTATGAATCAGAAATTATAAACACATGAAAGATCTCAGCCAATTCTTGTCATACCGAATCCTTCTGTTACCGCTGGCGGCATTCCTTGCACTGTCCGCTGCGATCACGGCATGCGGGGGTGATCGTCCTGATGCCGACGGTCCGGATGCCGCCGATGAGATTGCAGATGCATCCCCAAAGCATGATTTCACCGAGGAGCCCTGCTTTATCTCCATGTGGAACCATCGCCGCGACCTGGATCCGACCGACCTTGTGGCCGCGCTGGGCGTCAATCACATCTGGTCCCATGATGATGCCTATCACGGCCAGGAGTGGGAGAAGACGCACATGTACCGGCTGCTCCAGATCCCGGGGGTGGATTATGTGATGGCCAAGATAGAGCGGGCGGCCTGGGGATGGGATCACGAAATGTCCCTGGAGCACGCAAAGTGGATCGCCGGACTCTCGAAAGAGCACCCGGAGATCGCCGGCATGTACCTCAACGATTTCTACGATGAGGTTGAGGACGGTTACCGCACCGAAGGGCAGTGGCGCGAAATCATCGACGCGGCGAAATCGATCAATCCGGACCTGAAACTCTGGGTACCCCATTATCCGCACCGCGATCAGGGTCGCCATGCCTTTGATTTCGATATCGACGGGGTGATTTTGAACCTTTGGGGCAACGAGCCCGAACTGATGGCGCAGGCCAAAGAGCACCTTGCGGCCGGCCTTGCGCATCATCCCGAACGTCCCGTGATCGCAGGGCTGTATTTGCGTTCGGGCATGGACGGCGGGCGCTGGCTCACCGAGGACGAGTTCCGCTTTGTGTACGGCCACTATGTGGATATGCTCAATGCCGGTCAGCTGAAAGGGGTGCGGATCTTTGCCGCCTACCAGCTGAAAGAGCGTCCGGAATACATTGAATGGGCGAAGGAAATCCTGGAAAGCGTGACGTGCCGGTAAGCTGGATTAGCCGTGATGCCGTGAAGATTGACAGGCCCAACACCGGACGAGCCGCTGTCATCAGGCAGGTAATCTAATTCGTCAGGGGAGATGAACAGGGCTGGATGGCCTCCGCTTCCGTCTTTGACGGCGGCTTCGGCATTGTTACATCGACCGTTTAAAAAAAGATAAAAAAATCTAGTCATCTCTTACGGTTAGTATGTAATTATGCTACAGTTAGGAAGCAAAGTGTTTCCTGGCTGCTCTGAAGAGAAGATATGCATACATACATACTGATAAGCCAGTCAGTATCTATTGTGTTCAATCACTAACTGAAAAAAGAGGCCCTATCATGTTACAACGTGTTGTTCTATTCATAACAGCAATAGCATTTCTTGCAATCTCGGCATTTGCACCCGACCATGCTGTGGATGATGAAACCGCAACCCTTAGTGGAATCGTAGTGGATGCGGAAAATGAGGCACCCATTCCCAATGCGACAGTTATCCTGGAAGGCAATGAACAGGTTGCCGTAACAGATGCTGACGGTTTTTTTGAATTCGGTGAAGTGGGCGTGGGTGAGCATGAGCTTGTAGTTGAGGCTGATGGTTACCAGGAAAAAACCCGAACCGTAAAATTGAAGCCAGGAGGTAAAGAAGTAACATTGGCATTAAAGGCCGATTACTAATACTGAATCCTGTCAATTTTATTGGCAACTGATTACCATCAAGAGGTAATACTTGAGCCCTCCACAAGGACTTCGCCAATTTGGCGAGGTCCTTTTTTTTATGGTGCGCCCGGCTGGGCGCTGCCATCCGGCACATGATGTGACGACGTTGCGCGGGCGGTCACATAGCGCCCCAGCAGTGCAGTCAGATCCAGCCGGTGGATCTGCTGCGGGAAGTTCAGCACCGATACGGAAAAATGCTCGTTGGTTATGTAGTAAGTGAGCCCGTCACGGGTAGTGACCGCCTCCACCTGGTGTCCACGTCCCATGAAGTTGCCCGGCAGGTTCAACCCAACCTTGCGTCTGTTGCCACCGAAAAAATCCGCCCCTTCGAAGTCGTAGAAAAGGTAGAGAAACGGAGCCATGTCCGAGCTGTAGCCGGTGAAAACCAGCAGACCCTTATCCTCCAGATAGACAGATCCGGTGACCAGTCCCTGCACGTCATAGGTTTGCAGTAGTTGGGCCGTGTGATCGCCCGGTTCGTTTGGCAGCAGGTACATGGATGTCTGCTCGCTGGCCCATTGTTTGGTGAACAGGAAAATGCTGTCACCGCGGACCAGGAATGCCTCGCAGTCAAAATCGGTCTGGTTGGATCCGGGTGATGTCAGATCATCCTGGTCGGAGTAGGTAAAATTGATGATTTCCGCTTCCGGATCCCCCGCCAGGATCGACTCCTTGGTGAACCTGAGTATCCTGAGATTGTCGCGGCTGCCGTAGTTGTTCCCGAAATCGCCGATGTAGATGTGGGCCTCGTCCTGCGTGATCTCCTCCCAGTCGCGTTTGGGCACACGGCCCAGCCGGATCCTCTCGATGTCCTTCACGTTGTCGAATGTCAGTCCGTACATGTTCCGGGGACCGGAGTCGTTGATCAGCCAGAATTTGCCATTCCAGAAGATGATGCCGGAGGTGTCCTCGTGTCCCTCGGGCAGATAATGTGATTCTTCGGAGGATATGGTTGCGGGTGGATAGGTACAGCTCCCATCGTTAACGGTGGCCCTGGCTTCATAATTGGCGGCCAGCGGATCGGTGCAGCCGGATGATTGCGGGGTCAGTCCTTCATCGCGGTTTTCCGCGACCGGTTTTCCGTCCGTTGCCAGGATTACAGGAAGTGCCAGGATTGCCAGGAGTGCCAGGATTGCCAGGATCAAGAATCCCCATTTCAAAATGAATGTTCGAAATACCCTATTCACCATACAGAATTGATTTTCAATGCGATTCGCAATATAACTGTCAGGCCGGAAACCTTCATGAGGTAATGTGAACCATCAGACCATTACGATGCAAGGTTTTCAATATTACATTCCCGGTTCTCAACTTTTATAAATAGTGTGCCTGACACCAGATACTGCTTATCCCTTCTGTGCAAGATTCCAATGACCCTGGTTCTGAAAATACCAGTACAATCCTTCGGCGCGGAATCGTCTCATGCTCAACAACTCGGGTGTTAAGGTCATTGAAAGAGCACCTGTGGTCTTGTTCGCATCAAGCAGTATTGCAGAGCCGTCATGCATGACGTAATCAAATTTTCCGTAATCGAATCGCATCTGTGCTCTCAGCCTGACAATTTCCGGGTCGGGGTCGATGGGCACCATGGCTATGGACGTTCTGCCTTTGACCACTGGCTCGCGCCCTAACAATTTCATGGCGGTGCCACGATTTCCAAGAAATTGATAATTGCGGACCACGAATAATCCATTTTCCTTTTCGGGCAAGAATTTTTCGAGTATGAGCCCGGGCATCCTGCGCAATGGGAATGGAACTGAAGATGTATTCGGGAAAACTCTGTTGCTGTAGTTGCGAATCACCCTCTTGTACATTCGCTTGAGAAATCGCCATTTCCCAAGGTGCACTTCCGGTATCCCGCTATAATTCAGATTCGTTTTTAGAATGACAGGCTCGTGATATTTGCAGTCATTGCTGATTATCAATTTGCTGTAATTGATTCTGCGAATGTCGGAGACCCATGCATTCAATACAATGGGATAGCGCCGGGCAAAAACCAGGTAATTCTGAGGGATGACTGACAAATCAATATGCACCAGGATGATGTCTGCCGGCTCCCATACCCGTGTGCCAAACAGGTACACGACCTGATGCCCCTGTTCACGCCAAATCTGTGCCAGGGCGTCAACCACATAACGCCTGACGCTGCGTGGGGATTCTTTTTCATGAAAAAGAACGGCAATGCGACGTTGCCCGATCTGTTTCAGTCGATCGGCAGTTGATGCTGAATCAGCGTTTGCGTAGCTCATAAATCGGGTGTTGTTCGTGGTCTGCGTAATCGTGTCCGCTGCCCATATAGTGCAAATCGAACCACTTGCTTGCCATAGCTTCAAATGGTTCACGACGACTGTAATGCAATTCAATCCGGTTATACGGGGCCAG
>SKNT01000050.1 GCA_007120385.1 Balneolales bacterium | reverse complement strand
CAGCAGCACCAAGGCCGCCTTCAAGCGAAAAATATATTTGTGTGTCGAAAAAATGCGAAAATGGGTGGAGTCGGCGGTGAAAGCGGTTCGTAACATTGTCAACATAACAATCACGGTTGGTTATTAGGTCCCTGTAAAAAGATTGCGTCCGGCGGGGCAAGCCAAAAGCAAGCGTACGAATATAATAGCAGTTTTTCCGGTGGAAGTCAGCCCTTATCCTCAAAAAGGGGGGAACTCAGATACCGGTCGCCGATGTCGCAGGTGATGCAGACGATCAGGCCGCTTTCAAGTTCATGGGCCAGCTTTACGGCCGCGGCCAGGCACCCGCCGCTGCTCATGCCGGCAAAAATCGCCTCCTCCCGCGCCATGCGCCGGGTCATTTCAGTGGCCTCCTGCTCACTGACGTCGAGGGTGCGGTCCACCCGCTCCGGTTCGAATATTTTTGGCAGGAATTCAGGCGACCAGCGCCGGATGCCGGGGATCTGCGATCCTTCAGTGGGCTGCACCCCGACGATCTGCACCTGTGGGTTCTGTTCTTTCAGGTAGCGCGACACGCCCATAATGGTGCCGGTAGTGCCCATCGATGAGACAAAATGAGTGATTTTTCCGCCCGTATCCCGCCAGATCTCCGGACCGGTGGTGCGGTAGTGCATCCGGTAATTGTCCGGGTTGGCGAACTGGTTGAGCTGGTAGTATTCACCGGTGGCGGCCATCTCGTCGGCCACCGTGCGGGAGTATTCGATGGTGCCCTCGGCCTTGGTCAGGACTACCTCGGCCCCGTAGGCCCGCATGGTCTGGATTCGTTCCTGCGTCGAGTTTTCGGGCATAACCAGGGTCATGTGCAGGTTTTTGAGCCGCGCGATCATGGCCAGGGCGATTCCGGTGTTGCCGCTGGTGGCCTCCACTACCTTGTCGCCCGGTTTTATGTCCCCGCGTTCCAGGGCCGCAGTCAGCATCCCGTATGCCGCCCGGTCCTTGACGCTGCCGCCCGGGTTGCGGCCCTCCAGCTTGCAGTAGATGGCCACGTCCGGTGATTCGGGGATGTGCTGGAGCCGCACGATGGGAGTGTTGCCAATAAGGTCTTCAAGTGTCATTTTCTCAGTTCTGATCCATGTTGTGGTGCGAATCCCTGGTGACTTTCCGGCTTTCCTGGTGTGCAATGTAGGTGATGCGAGACCAGGCCGGGACACTGGATGTGAGCCAGACGCTTCCTCCGATAATGCTGTGGCGGCCAATAACCGTGTCGCCGCCCAGGATGGTCGCCCCGGCGTAGATCACCACGTACTCCTCAATGGTGGGGTGGCGCTTGATGGCCGCATCCTCCTTGCGCACACTCAGGGCCCCGAGTGTGACGCCCTGGTAGATTTTCACATGGTCGTGAATTTCCGTCGTCTCGCCGATGACCATTCCGGTCCCGTGGTCGATGCAGAAATGCCTGCCGATGCGGGCGCCCGGATGGATGTCGATGCCGGTGTGGCTGTGGGCATTCTCGGTGATCATGCGCGCCAAAAGCTTGTAGCCCTTGCCATGCAGAAAATGGGCGATCCGGTAGGATGTGACGGCGTAGAAGCCGGGATAGGTGCGCACCACTTCGGTGCGGGTCTTGGCAGCGGGATCACCATCGTAGATGGCCATGACGTCGAGTTCCAGGGTTTCCCTGATTCCGGGAATGGCATCCCAGAATTCCCGCGTCACCTCCTCCACATTGGCATTCGGGCACTCCGAACATTTCCGCAGAATCTGGCAGAACTCCAGTTTCAGCTCCTCGCTGAGTTGCTCCAGTTCCCTGACCGACTGGAACCGGATATTGCTGAATTCGGGGAACAGGAATCCCAGCAGCCGGTTGAAAAAGGCAACGACCAGCACGGGCGAGGGGCAGCTGGCCGATCTGCGGTGCTCCTCGAAAAGTTTTTGAAGGTATGTCTTATCCATATGAATTAAAATATATTGATATTCTTTGAGCTTTGGGACCCTGTGTGATACGAACACGAAATTTCCCGGCAGCGATCGGATGTTTTCCGGGTGGATGTCATCAGGGACCGGTGGAATCATCCTCTTAGCCGGTTTCAACGTTAAAGAAGTTGTAATGAAGTGCCAGCAGCCATGAAAAAAAACTACCAAGCAACCCGGCAGCAACGAGAAAAAACTGCCACGGGAAATACTCCCGGGAAAACCCGGGGATATGATTTTTGTGCCTTGCTTATCCTGTCCTTGTTGCTGCATGCCGGATGCGGACCGGTTTATGACGCCGATCCGGAGTGGCTCCCGTCGCAGCCAATCCAGTTTCCGGAACAGCATGAGGTCGTGGCAGCGGCCGATCCCCTGGCCGTTGAGGCCGGGCTCGCCGTGCTTCGGGTCGGTGGCAACGCCATGGATGCCGCCGTTGCCGTTCAAATGGCCCTGAATGTGGTAGAACCGCCGGAAAGCGGAATCGGCGGAGGGGCGTTCCTGCTCTACCGCGACGGGGCAACCGGGCGTATGACGGTGTTTGACGGTCGGGAAACGGCACCGGCATCGGCCCGCCCGGATCGTTTCATGGTCGGACACTGGCCGCTTCCGGTCTGGGCAGCCATACCCACCGGGATGTCCGTGGGAGTGCCCGGTTTACTGGCCATGCTGCACCAGGCGCACGGCGAGTATGGATTGCTTCCATGGCAGGAGCTTTTCGATCCGGCCATCACGCTGGCAGATGAAGGCTTTCCCATGCCGGACCGCCTGCAGCGCCAGATCGCCGCCGATCCCTCGCTATGGCTGTTTTCAGATCTGCGGAACCTGATTGTCCGTCCCGCCCGCGATGACGATCCCGTCCTGCAAAACCGCGAACTGGCAGGGACGTTTCGAAGCATTGCAAGGGAGGGCCCGGATGTGTTTTACCGGGGGGAACTGACCGGCAAGATGATCCGTGCAGCAGAAAGCCGCTGGCCGGGACGCGGGGACCTGACCCCGGGAGATTTTGATGCCTATCGTCCGGTCGTGCGGGAACCGATGTGCCGTCCCTATCGCACCTGGACCGTCTGCGGGATTCCAGCTCCCTCATCGGGCGGAATCACTCTGCTGCAGATTCTGGGCATACTCGAACATTTTGACCTGCCGGCGCACCAGCCCGGAGATCCGGCGGCCATTCATCTGATAGCCGAGGCCAGCCGACTGGCATTCGCCGACCGGGAGGCCTGGATTGGGGATCCCGATTTCACAGAGGTGCCGCAGGATGAGCTACTGGACAAAACCTACCTGTCGATGCGCGCCAAATGGGTGGATACGCTCCATGCCATGGAGGAAGTGCATCCGGGACTTCCATCTGTGGAGCTGATCAACCAACGGTTGCCCAATCACGGGAGCGCTCTTCAAATGGCTGATCCTATGATAATGGTTGATATAAACGTTTCACAAGTTGTTGGAAAAGTACATTTCAGCCAGGATTCACCAGTCCGGGAGTCATGGTTTCCGGAAGGTTCAATCCCTCCCGGACAGGAAACGACCGGTACCAGTCACTTTTCCATCGTCGACCGGCATGGAAATGCCGTGGCCATGACCAGCTCCATTGAAGCGCCATTCGGCAGCCGCATCATGACCGGCGGGTTCTTGCTGAACAACCAGCTAACCGATTTTACTTTTGTCCCGGAGCATAACGGATCCCGCTCGCCGAATGCCGTGGAGCCGGGCAAGCGGCCCCGCAGTTCGATGGCGCCGGTCATGGTTTTTGACGCGGACGGGGATCTGCGCCTGATTCTCGGCTCCCGCGGCGGCAGCCGTATCATCGGCTATGTGGCCAGGACGCTGATCGGGGTCCTGGACTGGGAGTTATCACTGCATGAGGCCATTGCAATGCCCAACTTCCTGCATCGCGGAAGGTATCTTGAACTGGAAGAAGGTTCGGCCTGGGAGGACAGGGCGGAGGCCCTCAGGAAAATGGGACACACAGTGCGGGTGCGTCCGCTTGAGAGCGGGCTGCATGGAATAGAGAGAGTGATACATCGGGATTTGCCTGATACGGATTCCGAATCCTCGGTAAAATACGGAAAGTGGCGTCAGGCGTCAGATTCCAGGCAATGGCCGGATACCGCTTCAAACTGATGATAGTACGATACTTGATTTAGGAACCTGTGGTCCCTGTCGAATTTGTTGTGAGGATCATATTTTGCAGCATTTCTGAAGAAATGCTGGGTGTTCCGGTGTTATTTTCGGTGTCAAATGCTGAGTAGGAATAAATACGTGATTTTGCTCGGATAAAACCGTGATCTATCCTATATTCTGCCGTGATATGAAACTCATCCGGCAGCCATGTCCCTTTTGATTCTCATCCAGCTGGCCCTGCACATGGAGGACGACCTCCACGACAGGGAACTGGCTTCACGCATCAGAAAAGGCGACAGGGAGGCATTCCGCCTCTTCTTTGAGAGGTATCAGGCGTCGCTGCTCTCGTTCCTCAAATCCAAGGGAACACCCGGGGATGATGCCGAGGACCTTCTGCAGACCGCTTTCCTGATCATATGGGAAAAAAGGGAGGACATTCGCCCGGACCGATCCCTCCGCTCATTTCTCTATACCATCGCCTACAACCGGATGCTGAACCTGTTCCGTGGCAGGAAAAAGCAGGACCCCGAATATGCCTACAAACTGAGTGACAGCGGAAGCAATCCGGAGGAGACGGCAGGCAACCGACAGGCGCTCGAAGCTATGCACAAAGCCCTTGAGGTGATGCCCGAAAAACGTCGCAGAGTATTTGAATTGTGCTATCTGCAGGGCTTGTCATACAAAGAGGCGGCCGAGGCGCTCGGTGTGGCTCAGAAAACAGTGGAAAACCATATGGCACTTGCATTGAAAGAATTGCGGACGGCTTTGAAACACTTCATGCCATCCGGCTAATACCGATTGGGGGTTAGACAACCGTTCGGGTGTAATGGAAGTGACTCCACCGGCCAGTGCCGGTCAATCACAACCAAATCACAAGCCATGAAAACACATCTTGCTCAATACCTGATTCCATTATCTGCAGCGGCTTTGCTTCTGCTGGGATTCGCCGCTTGCGATACCCTAAATAACGAGAAATCAGAGGAAATATCACAGGAGGAACTTGAGATTGCAGGTCAGATCATTGGAAGCTCGCTTTCAGATACTGAGGAAGGGCTCTTCTCCAGCCTCTACGATGCGGTATCGGAAGTGGACGAAGAAGGCATCCAGACCCGGATTCAGGAACGCAACCGTGACCAGGACCAGCACAGGGATCACGGCAGGGGATCCGAATCACAATATGAA
Organism: Balneolales bacterium; assembly: GCA_007120385.1. Lineage (GTDB taxonomy): Bacteria > Bacteroidota > Rhodothermia > Balneolales > Natronogracilivirgulaceae > SKNL01. The sequence goes on along the minus strand of SKNT01000050.1, from coordinate 11,541 downwards.
TACAGCTACAATCCGGAAACCGGTGAACATTCGGTGTGGTTCATCAGGCAATTCGAAGGACCACATGTGTCCAGAAGCCTGAAAGTCCGCAATCTATACATTTATACCGACATCAACGGACGTTTTATCCAGTTTCCAAAACGCCAGCAGGACCGCATCGAAACCATCGACTACAAAGGAACACGCGAGGGGATTACGGAAGGAACATATCGCTCCAACAGGTTTTACCGGTTTGACCAGTTTTATCTGGATGGTGTTTCCTCCGCATCCCGCATCATGACCCTGCAAGGTTCGCATCAGGGCAACGGCGAGATGAATGCCGAGATCCTGCGTCGCGACGTGGTGACCAACCGGACCTACGAGATCGAAATGAATCTGCTGGATATCCGTATCGACAAAGAAATTGTACAGGAAAATGGAAATCTGGAGGATGGCATCACCGGTTTCATCTCATACCGTCTCACCATGACACGGACCATCAACGGGGAAACCAATGAGCGAAATCTCTCCGGTATCATAGAACTCACCGGTGACGGCATGGCACTGCTCCGGTTCGACAAACTCCAGCAGTTTTTCCGGATCGGCCTGGCAACGGGATCGGTAACACGTCCGGATGACTCGGACGGATCGAACTCCGACCGACCGCGCTCCTGAATGAGCCTCAGCAATGAGACTCCGCTCAGGAAAGTGATTCCATATGTAACAGACAAACAACAATCAACCAAAGGCAGAACGAACGTCCATGGCAGATCCCAATGCATACAACTTTGACGAAAAGGATCTGAATCTGGCCAGAATGCTGGACCAGGTCATGGATTCGGCGGATCCCACCCATGAACGCGCGGTGCACGGGCAGGATCCGCTGCTGCCATATCTTGATGCCTACAAATCTGCTGTCACCCTGAAGGTGGAAGACTCGGCCGGTGCCCTGCACTGGCAAAGGATTGAGCAGGGCATGATGAAACAGGATGAGGCTGCGTCCGTTTCGGCTGAAAGGCAACAATCTGATCAGATTGACGCACAACCGCACCCGGAAGGGCATACCCTGTCTGGGGCAAGGCCATGGAGGCAGGAGCAACCGGTTTCACGCCAGGACGGGCCGGTCCCAAAAATGACGGTGCGCTGGCTTCCGCTCCTGACCCGGGTCGCCGCACTCTTGGCCCTGGCGGCTTTCATGTGGCTGCTGATTTCCAGGCAGCAGGTACCAGAACCCGAACTGATTGCCGGAGCCCACACGCAAAAACAGACCGTGACGCTACTGGATGGCACCAGCGTCACCCTCCGCCCGCACTCCAAACTTTACCGTATTGTCGAAGTTGAAACCGAACAGAGATATGAAATCCGAGGCGAGGGTTATTTTGAAGTTATCCCAATACGACAACGGAAATTTGTCGTGGTGACCGATGATGCAAGAGTGACCGTGACCGGAACCCGATTTTCTGTAGGAACCTGGGATAATCACACCCGTGTCTTCCTGGAGAAGGGTTCGGTTCTTTTGTCACTGGCTGACGGTTCATCCGAAACCCCCCTCGCTCCCGGTGAAGAAGGCAAAGTCACTGAAACCAGCATCACCACATTCTCAGAAGTTCCGGCTGAAACACATCTTGGCTGGCTGAACGATGTGCTGGTGCTTGACCGCCGGCCGCTTTCCTCCATCATCCGGGAATTGCGACATCATTTCAACATCCAGGTAGCCATTTCTCCCGACCTGGTGGATCTGGAGCTCAGTGGGACGCTTGTCCTGGATGATCCGGAGATCATTTTACAGGATGTGGCCCTGTCTGCCGGAGCGATACTGGAGCAACCCGAACCCGGCCGTTTCCTCATTATTTCAACCGGGGAGAACTGAAACCGCCATGTTCAAACGGGTTGACCCGAAGTTGTGGATCCTGCTTACTTGCCTGATATTGACTCAGATGCCGGCTGTTCATGCTTCGGGCACCTCCCAGATCCACCATGCCAATTCAGGTCTACATCCGGCAGTTGTTGGGGCCGGCATCACGGGCATCAGCAGAAGTACATCCTCCCCGGATGTCCCGATACAATCGCTGCGAATGGTTATCCGGATTGTGGAAGCAGAAACCGGCTTCCGTTTTTTGTATCGGGACGTGCTTGTCTCCGGTATTGCCATACGTTTTGCATTCGGCGACAGATGGAGGGAGGATCTTGAGCGGGAAGTCCGTGCCGCCGGTCTGGATCTCGTTCTGAATGAGGAGAGACGGCAAATTGTGCTGTTCCGAGCGGGACATTCCGGCCAGGACGGTAGCGAGTCACATGGAAAAGACCTGGTGGGTTACGTTATTGATGAGCATACGGGGGAACGCCTGCCTTTTGCGACGGTTGTGTGGAAGATTTATGTTCCGGAAGAACATCCCCCGGCTGATGAAAGCAATGGGATGGGGAGGCGTGCCCGCGTTACTGAAATGGCAGATTCCTTGCGCGATGCACCGCCGGCCCGGATCCAGGGGATGCAGACGGATTTGCACGGGCGTTTTCGGCTGACGGTGCCGCACAGAGAAGATCTGCAATTGAGGGTTTCGTATGTCGGTTACCACACCCGGATGCTGGTCATTACGGCCGACGAGCTCCTTGAGATCAGCGAACTCCCCGTGCGACTGGAACCGGCAGCACTGGAAGGCAGGGAAATTGTTATCAATGCCCCGGTCCTGCACCAGCCTTTTGGTTCCGGTGATGCCGGATATCTGATGCTTGATGGATTCAGTCCGCTTGGGGAGTCGAATGCCATTCGCATGCTCCAGACCCTGCCATCCGTGGGAATGGGTACGGCGCTATCCGACGGAGCGTTCATCCGCGGCAGTAATTCCGACGCCATGCAGGTGTTGCTGGACGGTTCGGTCATCTATAACCAGTCGCATCTTTTCGGACTGGTGGACAGTTTCAATTCCGATGCCATCCGCACAAGCAGTTTCCACTATGATGTGACACCGGCAAGGTATCAGGGTCCGCCCGGTGGTACGCTCAGCCTTGTAACCCGTGCCGGTTCCCTCTACCGTTTCCGTGGCAATGCCGGCGTGAGCAGCTCTGCACTGTCCGGCAGCGTGGAAGGGCCGCTGATGCCGGGAAGGGCCAGTCTGTTGGTATCGGGGCGAACATCACTGCTCAACAGCAATGGATTTCCAGGGGCAGGAGACCTGGTTGCATGGGGACTCAATGTGGATCGGCCCAATTCGCTCGACGATGGCATCACTACTCTGGAAGACCGCATTGTCACTCCCGGCAGCTTCTCGGTAACGTTTCACGATCTGCACGGGAAGTTCTTTCTGGAAGACAATCACGGGAGCCGATGGTTGCTGAGCGGGTACTCGGGTTTTAACAACACGCACCAGGATGCGCTTCGGCTTGTCAACCAAAGACCGATCAGACCCGGAGCGCCTCTGGTCCGCGAGCTTTTCGAGACGCGCAACCGGTGGGGAAACAGGTCGGCCAACCTGGGGTTTTATCGCCCGATTGACGATAATCTCAGCGTGCAATTCCGCACCGGGCTGAGTTATTATCACACCCAATTCATGAAAGAAGATTTTTCTTACCAGCGTCCCGGGCAGAATCAACAGGATCAGCTTCTCTTCATCCATCCCTATGAAAATCAAAGTGAACTCACCCATTGGTACGTTGAAGCGGACCTTATACGATATCGTCCGTCCGACAGCAGCAGCCGGCCGAATTCGTTTTTATCCGCGTACCTTTCATCCCTGGAAAACCTTCAGTCGGGTCTGTCATTGCACGGCTACAGCTCCGGCTACCTGGAGGAGTCGCTGAACCGTTCCCAATACTATCAGGAATCCACGCCGCTGCTTCTGGAGGGCTATCTCGACTCGCAGTGGAAATCCGATGCAACCCGTCCCTGGCTGCCGATGGAACTGCAGGCCGGGATCCGGCTGCAGTATTTCAGTGAAGGCGAATACCTGCGGGTTTCGCCGAGGGTGAGGGCTGATCTGTTTCCCGGGGCGCGCATTTCGCCCTCGTTAGGGTACAGCCGGACCTATCAGTATCTCTACAAGCTCGCTTTCTACCATCAGACCACAAGTGACATCTGGATTACAGCCAACGAGCACCAGAAACCAGCAGCGGTGGATCTGTGGTCAGCGGCTTTGCGCATCCGGGTTGCCGGAGGGTGGTTTTTCCGAAGCGAGATGTACTACAAATTTCAGCGCAACCTGCGTTTCCACGAGATCAATATCCAGAGTGTGCAATCTCCGCTGGAAGGGGCTCCCTGGTTTGCAGACAATACAGGCCATGCCAGGGGATTGGAATTTCAGGCAGGCTACAAGGGGGACCGGATATCGCTGACCCAGTCCTATACCCTGAGCCGGGTTGAGTTGAGCAATCCCCGACTTAACGAGGGAGAACGCTTTCTTGCATACTGGGACCGTATGCACCAGCTCAATTCTCTGCTCAGTTTGCGTCTGTTTTCAGGTTTTCGTTTGGATGGCAACTGGTTCCTGGCAAGCGGGGTGCCCGACCGGCTGGACCTTTTTCGGAGTGCCAGCACCCGCCTGGGGAGTTACAGCCGAATGGACCTTTCCGCCAGCTATGAAATTTCTTCCGGGACGCACCGCTGGACACTGAAAGCGGGCGTGTACAATCTCACGAACCGGAAAAACCCATGGTATAGAGACTGGGTGCTGACAGTGAATGAGGAGATGCCGCCGCAAAGACGGCTGGAACCGGTTCAGGTCGTCTTCTATGACCTTGGATTCCAACCGTCTTTCTCCCTGAGATATTACCTTGATCCTTGATCCATTGTTGATAGATCCTTTGTGGATTTTTCGTTGCTGTCTCAATGGCCCTGAATGTTCCGGTTTCCTTCAGCAGCAGCCTTTTATCAGGCGCCGCCAACCGGAAGTGGAAGCACGGTAAGACTCCACATGGCGAGGATGGTAAGCAGCATGGTGGCAGCAAAGACCGTGGGCCAGACCCTGGATGCTTCAACAGAGGGAAGCTGTGAGGCACCACCGCGAAACTTGATGTACAGCTCAATGCCAAACAGGATGGTGGTAGCTCCGGCCGACATCATGCAAAAAGGGCAGATGGCCCCAATGACCCCCAGCTGAAGGTAGACAAATCCAAGCGAAGCCACGAATCCGATGCCTGTTATGGGCAGCAATATTCTTTCCACGACAGGATTCTTGGTGGAAAGCCACAGTGCCCCGAAGGCAATCATGGCGATGTAATACACGGCGCCGATTGTGGCAAGCGGTACAGGTCCGATATATGCCCACTGGCTGGTTATGACCAGCATGGGTCCTCTCAGTGTTGCGCCATCCGGAATCAACGGTATGGTCCAGAAGTGAATGGCCGTAAGGATAACGCTGGCTACCCAGCCAAGCATGGCGACGACTATGAATCCGATGATCAGTCTGTTCATGTATTTTCCTCAAAGATTTGAATGAAGCGTAGTGAATACGATATTTGTTATTCAATTATATAATTATCTAGATATAAATATAAAAAGGATCCGCTAACCTGTCAAGTGGATTCAGCAGGGGACAGACACAGCTGAGAATTAATGCAAAAACAGTTGCAGCCGGCTGTAAAATGCATCAGGTTGGGACTATTCCCGCCTGAGTGCAATGATGGGGTCAAGCCGTGAGGCTTTCCATGCGGGATAAAAACCGAAAAACAGGCCTACTGCAGCGGAGACGCTGACGGCGGCAATCATGGCTTCGGTAGAGAAGAGGGCAGGCCAGCCGGCATAACTGGCAATCATTTCCGTGGCAGCCAGTCCAAGTGCGATACCGCCTATACCACCCAGCAGGCAGAGGATGACCGACTCGATGAGGAACTGTGTGAGAACGTCCCGGCCGCGGGCGCCTACAGAAAGGCGCAGGCCGATTTCCCGGGTGCGTTCGGTTACGCTGACCAGCATGACGTTCATGATGCCGATTCCGCCGACAAACAGGGAAATCCCGGCTATGGATGCAAGCAGCCAGGTCATTACGCGGGAGGTTTCGGTTGCTGCCTCGGCCACTTCTTCCTGGGTCTGAATGGTGAAGTCGTTTTCCTGGTAAGGAGCCAGGCGATGGCGCTCACGCAGCAGATCGGTGATCTTGTCCCGCGCAATGCCCATCATGTCCTGGTCGAAGACCTGGACGTTGATTACCATGGCATGTGACCGGCCTGAGATGCGCTGAAATGCCGTAGTATAGGGAACAATGATGATATCATCCTGCACCGAACCCATGAGGGACATCCCCTTTTGCGAAAGAACACCGATCACCTCCAGCGGCAGTCCCCGCACCCTGATGGTCTCGCCAATCGGGTCTGACCCTTCAAAAAGCTCTTCTACGATCGTTTGTCCAACTACACAGACCAGCGCCGTGTTTTCCACATCGTAATCGTCATACATGCGGCCGCTTTCAATCGGCCACTGCCGGATCTGCAGATAGTCGGCCGACTGTCCGTAAATGCGTGTGAACCAGTTCCGATTGCCGTAGACTACCACGCGTTGGGAGCGTACCTCCGGACTGGCGGCCACCACCTCCGGAATCTCCTCCTGAATGGCCATTGCGTCCTGAATGGTCAGGGTATTGGCACTTCCGCCGCCGATACTCACCCCGCCAAGCTGACGTGCTCCGGGAAAGATCAGGATCACATTCTGACCCAACCTGTTCACCTGCTCTTCGACTTCGGCCCGGGCACCCTGTCCGAGTCCCACCATGGTGATTACGGCCCCCACACCGATGATGATGCCCAGAGCCGTAAGGATGGTGCGCATGGTGTTTCTGCGAAGTGCCCTGAGCGCGACAATAGGTACGGCCGACCATTTCATCTGTTTAAAATTTTGGATTCATAGGTCAGATAGAATGTCCATGACGCTTTTAATCATGCGACTGTGTGTCCGGGCTACGGTCACGGACATTTCATGTTTTTAAAATGTTGGATTTCTAAGGTCACATAGAATGCCCATGACGTTTTCAATCATACTTCTGTGTGTCCGGGCTACGGTCACGGCCATTTCAAGGATGGTTTTTTTCGGGTGGTTGTCATGGACTTCCGGAAGACTGCATTCATGGAAAACGATTAAATATAACAAAATATTGGCTTTTCGGACGGACCGATTACGGTCACGGATCCTGACGTTCTCAAAATGACCGGAACAGGTGCGATTTTTCTTGACAACCTTATTTCTGGTTTATATATTTGGTTCAACCATATGGTTGAACTTTAAGATTGAAACTCTTTGTATCAACCATTCGTATAAACAATAAAATCACACGCAAGACCCATCGCAACATGACAAACAAGGACAGCAACACCGAGGAGATTATCAAGGATGCGGCCAGGAACGTGTTTCAGCGCGAGGGATTCGCCGGGGCACGCATGCAGGAAATCGCCGACGAAGCAGGGATCAACAAAATGATGCTGCACTACTATTTCCGTAGCAAACAGCATTTGTTCGATGTCATATTCGAGGAAGACTATACAAATTTGATGTCACCGCTGGCGGTTATCCTGCGAAACCCGGAGCTGCATGTCGAGGAGCAGGTCATACGTTTTGTGCGGGGTTATCATGAGACCATGATCGAGCATCCTCGCCTGCCGCTGTTTCTGATCCATGAGTTTGCAAAAAATCCACACAAAGTCCTGGAAATGACTCAGAAAGCGATTCCGGTCAGCAAAAAGGAAGAACCGGCCCATCCGCGTCTCAGCGCCACCACGTTTATGGACCAGATCGAAGAGGGCAAGGCCCGTGGCCACTACAATAAAGACGTGGACGCCAGACAGCTTGCCGTCAGCATGCTGGGGATGTGCACCCACGCATTCGTATCCCGGATATCGGTGCAGACCGCCTACGAAATGACCGATGAGCAGTACATGAAGTTCCTTGAAGAACGAAAGGAGCATGTGATCGACCACACCTTCCGGATCCTCATGAAGCCCGCTTATTTTGAAAAATGGAAGAAAAAGAATCTGAAGGAAAATGAAAAAACATCAACCTGAAAAGGGAGCAAGCCATGTATCGCAATATTATTACCAAATCCCTCTTTCTGGCCTGTCTGCTGGCCGTCACACCGTTTGTCGGCGCCCAGGGGCAGGACCCGAATCCCGCAGAAATCATTGACAGGATGGAGCAGATCATGCGCGGCAACTCCAACTACGCCGAAATGACCATGCGCATCGAGCGTCCCCGCTACCAGCGGGAAGTTTCCATGCGTTCATGGATGCTGGGCCGCGACTATTCCATGATTATCATAACCGCACCCTCGCGCGATGAAGGCACGGCCTACCTGATGCGTGAAAACGACATCTGGAACTACGATCCGCGTATCGACCGCACCATCCGCCTGCCATCCTCCATGATGGCGCAGTCGTGGATGGGATCTGACTTCACCAACGACGACCTGGTCCGCGACACCGACCTGGTTGAGGATTTCGAGCATGAAATATTGCGCACCGAGGAGTATGAAGGTAGGAATGCCTATGTCATCCGCATGATCCCCAAACCGGATACCCCCATCGTCTGGGGCAAGGTGGAAATGTGGATCTGCACCGACACCTACATTCAGCTGCGCGTGGAGAACTTTGACCAGCAGGACGAACTGGTGAATACCATGAGGCTGGATGAGATCCGTGACATGGGCGACCGTGAAATTCCCTCCCGCATCACGGTGATCCCGGCCGACAAGGACAATGAACGCACCATTCTGGTCTACGAAAAACTGGAATTCGACATCGACATCAGCCGCCGGTTTTTCACCCAGGAGAACATGCAGCGCCAGCGGTGAACCGGTGTGCTTTAGCGACAATTGTGAAACTGACTGATATTATTCAACTGCCTGATTTCATTTAATTGGAACAACTATGCTGACCTACTTCAAACTGGCATGGCGCAATATCTGGAGGAACAGGCGGCGTACATTTATCACCGTGTCCGCCATTATATTCGCCGTGATTGTCGCCGTTTTCATGCAATCCATGAACCGGGGATCCCATGAGATGATCCTCGACAATATGGTCCGCTTCAGCACGGGCTATGTCCAGCTCCAGGACTATCGCTACGAAGACGAATCTTCGCTGGACAACAGCTTCTACTATGATGATTCGGTACGGGAGCGAGTGCTGGAGGCAGATCAGAATATTGACATGATACTGCCGCGCATAGAAACCTTCATGCTGGCGGCCAACGATGCCGCCACGCGCGGTTCCATTCTGCTGGGTATCGATCCCGAGAAGGAGCACCGGTTCAACGAGCTGAAAAACCGGCTCACCGATGGACGTTTTTTCGACAAGGATGATTCTGCGGTTATGCTGGGCGCAGGCCTGGCCGAACGCCTGCATCTCACGGTGGGCGACACCCTGGTGCTTATGGGTCGCGGACGATTCGGAATGTCGGCCAGCGGACTGTACGAGATTGTCGGTCTGTTGGAGTTCCCTCTCCGGGACTTGAACAACCAGGTCGTGCTGATGCCGCTTCCCGAGGCACAGTTTCTGCTGTCGGCGGACGGTCACATTACTTCGCTGCTCATCGCACCGCACCAGGAGCGCCACACCGGATCAGTTGCACGGTCGCTAAATGAGAAGTTCGCCGATGACGAACTGGCGGCCTATACCTGGGACGAACTGCTTCCGGAACTGCTGGAGCTGTTCGAATTCGACCTGGCCGTTCCAAATCTGTTGACGGTGGTGCTTTACATTGTAATCGGATTCGGATTCTTCGGCACCATCCTGACCATGACCATGGAACGGCTTCGTGAATTCGGAGTCCTGCTCTCTGTGGGCATGAAACGGGGCAAACTGGCGCTGGTTGTGTTCCTGGAGACGCTGTTCATCAGTGTTATCGGTGTGCTGACCGGTGTGGTCGTCTCATGGCTCATCATCTACTATTTCCATCGCAATCCGATTGAGCTCACCGGCGATGCGGCCCAGGCGGTCATCGACATGGGATGGGATCCGGTACTGCCGATGTCCTTTGCCGCCGATCAGTTCTACACGCAGGGGTTCTTTGTCTTCACAGTTGCGATGATCGTCTTCCTTTTTCCCCTGGTCAAAATTGTTACTTTGAACATTCTTGAAGCAGCGAGGTCGTGATATGAAAACATTGATAACCATCGCCTGGAGAAATATCTGGAGGCACCCGGCCCGCAGCGGAGTCCTGATTGCGGCTGTTGTCGTGGGGCTTTGGGCCGGCGTGGTCACCGTAGGCACCGTCAACGGATTGATGCATCAGCGCGTGGATTACCTCATCGACAGTGAAATCGCCCATGCACAGATCCATCATCCGGAATTCCTGGCAGAGGGCTATTCCTGGCTCTACATTCCCGACCACGAGGAGATCCTCAACTGGCTGGATGAGGACCCGCGCATTGCGGTATGGTCGGCCCGGACCATGACCGATGGCATGGTGCAGTCTCCGATCAAGACATCCGGGGTGCGCATCCGGGGAATTGACATCGATCAGGAGAACCGCACCACCGATTTCCATGAAAACATGGTGGAAGGGGAATATCTGGATTCCGATGTGCGCAACGCTGTGATAGTCGGCAGGAGTCTGGCACGGGACCACAACCTGCGCATCGGGAACAGGATCGTGCTGGTTTTTGAAGACACCGGCAACGAACTCGCATCCGGATCCTTCAACATCGTCGGTTTCTTCGAGTCGGCATCCACTGAATTTGATGACCGGAACGTGTTTGTCCGTTCAGGTGACTTTTCCCGCTATCTGGCCGAAGAGCCGGTGGTGCATGAGATCGCGATGAGGTTCACCGAACTGGACATGGCCGCCGCGGTCGTTGCCGACATCAACACCGCTTTCAGCAGGGTCGAAGCCCAGACCTGGCGCGAACTCTCGCCGGAGCTGAATGTGCTGGTGGAGCTGGGAGGCGTGATGCACTTTGTTATGACCATGATCATCATGCTGGCACTGGCTTTCGGCATCCTGAACACCATGCTCATGGCCCTGTTTGAGCGGATGCGCGAGATCGGTATGCTGCTCTCGATCGGCATGAGCAAGATGAGAGTCTTCAGCATGATCCTGCTCGAATCTATTATACTGACACTCAGCGGAGCACTCACCGGGATCCTCCTGGCCTGGATCAGCATTAATTACCTGTCCGGCAGCGGTATCAATCTGGAACAGTTTGCCGCCGGTGTGGCCGAACTGGGCTGGGATCACATCATCTATCCGGTCATTTCCATCCCGGAGTACGCCGGCATAGTGACCCTTGTGATGGTCATCACCCTGCTCGCCTCGGTCTATCCCGCCCTCAAGGCGATCCGGATCAATCCGCTGGAGGCCGCCAAGGATGCCTGACCGACCGGGCAGATTATTCAGGAATTGTGACATCAAACAAAATTGACATCAGATATTATTGACAGATAACAACCAAATTCAAACCGTCATGGCACTCGTAAGAACCGAAAAACTCTCCAAGGTGTATAACCCCGACACCGTTCCGGTGCACGCCCTCCGCGATGTCTCCATCACCATCGATCCTGGCGAATTCACCAGCATCGTCGGTCCGTCCGGATCCGGCAAGACCACGCTGCTCAACATGATCGGCGGGCTGGACAAGCCCACTT
>SKNT01000147.1 GCA_007120385.1 Balneolales bacterium | reverse complement strand
TTGCCAGGAATCGTTGCGGCAGGTTATACCCGATGGAGATATCCCGCAGCTTGATGTAGCTGGCATCGTAGACATTCAGTTCGGGAATATTGGTTCCCGTGAAGTTCCAGTAGGTCTGCGGGTTGACGATGATGTCGTTTTCCTCGTAGATCGGGTTGCCGTCGGCATCCTCACCTACCAGCTTCACACCCTGTCCGATATACCCGCCGTCAATGGGAAGCGGCTGATAGTCGCCCGGATCGTTGCCGGCATCCACCCAGGACTGCTGCGCCCGGTAATTGCGAAGCGCCCAGTCATTGAAGGCGTCGCGCCCTTCCAGGGTTCCTGAATGGGTTCCGCCGAGATAGAGCTGACGGTTGGTGACGGAGTAGATGTTGCCGCCAATTCGGAAATCGATCGCTGACCGCAGGGTGAATCCACGCCAGAAGAAGGTATTGATGATACCGGCGTTGAAGTCGGGAAGGATCCCGCCCAGATTGATCGGCTCCTCGGTCGGGATTGGCATGCCGTCCAGTCCGTGAACGATGCGGCCCTGGGAGTCGCGGGTGAAGCCGCGGCCGGAAATCTGTCCGTATGCCTCCCCTTCCCGGGCAACGACGCTCACGCCGCTCCAGCGGGCGTCGGCAATGGTGATTGCGTCCACGTCATCGGAGAGTCGGTTCACCGTGTTCCATATCTTGGTGTAGTTGGCCGACACCTCCCAGCGGAAATCGCCAGAACTGACCGGTCGTCCGGTCACGAGCAGCTCGATACCACGGTTCTCCAGGTCGCCCGAGTTGATAATGGCGCGCGCGTATCCGGAAGCCTCGGGAATCTGGACCTGCAGGATCTGATCATCGGTCATGGTATGGAAGTAGGCAAAGTCCAGCGTTGCACGGCCGTTGAACATTCGGATATCCGTTCCGAACTCCCAGGAGGTGGATGTCTGCGGCTTTAGCAGCGGATTCGGCAGCAGTTCGCCGGTGATGCCGCCAAGGGAGTAACCCTGGTGGCTGCGGCCATCCATACTGTAAGTCAGACTGAGCATGTAGGGATCGGTGTCGCTTCCCACCTGGGCCCAGGAACCCCGCAGTTTCCATATGTTCAGCCAGTCATAATCCAGGCCAAGCGCATCGGAGATGATGAAGCTTGTGGACACCGACGGGTAGAAGAAGGAGTTGTTGTCCTGCGGCAGGGTGGATGACCAGTCGTTGCGCGCCGTAAGGTCAACATAGATCAGGTCACGGTAGCCGATGTTTACAAATCCGAACACCGACTGGATCTCCTTCCTGTACTCCTGCGGGAAAACGGCAAGGTTCTGGAAATTGGTCAGACTGCGCATGTCAGCGGCGATGATCTCGGTGGCCCGGGTCTCCTGAATGGTGATGTCGTTGTTCATCAGGTTGCCCCCCACGCTGGCCATGACGTCAAAATCGCGGGCGAATCGGGTGGTGTACATGAGCAGCGCCTCCAGATTGGTCTCCTGGACATCGTGGTTCCGCTCGGTAAGAAGTCCGCCCGGCTGGGTGGGCGTGCCCCTGTTCAGGAAGTTGGTAAACCGGAACGAGTACGTATCAAGACCGGCACGCAGCCTGAGCTGCAGTGGTTCTGCCATGCGTATGGTCGCGGAAGCAAAACCGGTGATACGGTTCCGCTGGCTCTCGTTACGGGTTTCGTTGAGCGTCCAGTAGGGATTTGCCCGGAACGGGTTGCCCGTGTAGTTGATATAGTTGCCGTTTTCGTCTTTGTAATTTTTCAGCCACTCCTGGTCGAAGTTGGGAACAAGTCCCAGCAGGCCGTTGCCGATGTTGTTGAGTTCGTCGGCCATGGCAGGACGGTTGGTCACTTCTTCATCGGAATACGTAATCCGGGCATCAAAGTCCAGGAAATCCATGGGCGATGTGGTCCCCCTCAGTGAAAATACGTTCCGGTTGATGCCGCTTTGCGGAACAATGTCACTCAGGTTGACATTGGAGTAGGAGAAACGCAGGCTGCTGGTCGTCGTTCCGGTGGATATGGTCACCGTATTGTGGCGGGTGACGCCCATCCGGAAGAAATCCTGGATATTGTTGCTTACACGATTGTAGGGACGCACCGTACCGTCGGCCTGGGTGATGGTGGAATCGGCATAACCTGACATTCGCGGACCCCACGCAGAGGTGATGTTATTGGCCATCTGAGTGGACAACGGAGTCAGTCCGTTCGATCCCTGTCCGTAGATGTTCTGGTACTCATCAAGCCGTGTGGAAATTCTGTCGGCAGTGGTGGAGCTGTTGATCTCCACGCCGAGACCGGGTTGTCGGGTTCCCTGCTTGGTCGTGATCAGGATCACACCGTTCAGAGCCCGGCTGCCGTACAGGGCGGATGCGGATGCTCCCTTGAGCACCGAAATGGACTCGATATCATCGGGATTCAGGTCCAGAGTGCCGTCACCAAGGTCAAACCCGCCCCACTGGTCGGCCTGGCCCGGAGAGGTGTTCTCTACCGGTACTCCGTCCACGATGTAGAGCGGCTGGTTGTTGCCGATGATTTCATTGATACCGCGGATGACGACGCGCCGTGAACCGGACGGACCGGCCGTGGTTTCAACGATATCGACACCGGCCACCTTGCCCTGAAGACTGGAAATCGGATTGGTCTCGCCTGTCTGGGCAAAATCGGCTGCCCTCACTTCGGTGATCGAATACCCCAGGGCACGGGCTTCCCGTTGCAGGCCGAAGGCCGTAACGAGTACCTCATCCCCGAAAATGATATCTGATCGCAGCGCCACTTCCATTGTGGCCTGGTCGCCTACCCGGACTTCCCGGGTGACCATACCGACAAAGGAAAATACCAGCACATCGTTTGGCTGTGCCGTTATCTGAAAACGACCCTGAAGATCTGTAACCGTACCCCTCTCGGTACCCTGAATGAGTACGGTGACTCCCGGTATGGGAGAACCGTCTGATTCGTCTGTTACTGTACCCGTGATGGTCCTGTCCTGCGCACTGGCATTCAGTGTCATCACAAGCAGCAAAGGCAATAGTGCGAAAAAGTGCTTCATGATGGTAAGGGTTGATTAGTGGTGATGGGACTGACTTTTTAAAGAATAATTACCCCGATACGACCCCTCCTCGGCCGTCATCAGCTAGGTCTACAAAACAAATAACTCAAAATGTTTTAATAATGCAAGCGCTTGCACAAAATAAATATTTACTGGACAATCCTGCTTGCGCAGACAGGAAAGAGCAGATATTTTTACTTTGGGTTACGCGCACCGAACCATTCACCATACAGGATATCCATGAAGCGTCCCGTGATTGCTTTTTACTTCATACCCCTGCTGCTCTGTCTCTCGTGCGGTGGCAATGTGGAGGAAGCCATACACATCAACCAGATCGGGTTTCATCCGATGGCAGGAAAGACGGCCGTGGCTGCGGGCTCGAAGGAGTCGGACGGAGGTGTTTTCCACGTGATCGATGAGGAAACCGGCCAGGTGGCCTGGACCGGCAAGGCGGTGTCAACGGGTACCTGGACCTGGGCCGGCACACGGGTGGCCACTATCGACTTTACGGAGCTGCGAACCCCGGGGACTTACCGCATCCAAAATGAAAACGGCCGTCTGGTCTCACCAATGTTTGCAATCCATGACACCGTCTATAACGCACTCACCCGTGCGGCGCTGCGGGCGTTTTACTACAACAGGGCATCGATCGAACTGGAGCCGGAACATGCCGGCCGGTGGGCCCGGGCTGCCGGACACCCCGACACGCTGGTCCATATCCACGCTTCGGCGGTATCACCTGACCGTCCGGTGGGTACGGCCATCTCGTCACCCGGAGGCTGGTATGATGCCGGCGACTACAACAAGTACATCGTCAACTCCGGTATCAGTACATACACCCTGCTTGCGGCATACGAAGATTTTCCGGACTTTTTCCACAATCTCTCCACCAGTATCCCGGAATCAGGAGACGGCATGCCCGACATCCTGAGCGAAGCCCGGTGGAACCTGGACTGGATGCTCACCATGCAGGATCCCGGTGACGGCGGGGTCTATCACAAGCTGACCTCCCCGCAGTTTTCCGGTGTCGTCATGCCGCACGAGGATACGGATCCCCGGTACGTCGTCCAGAAATCCACGGCGGCAACCCTGAATTTTGCGGCGGTGATGGCCGTGGCTGCCCGGGTTTATGGACCGTACGACCCCGCTTTCGCCTTGCGGTGCCTGTCAGCGGCCCGGTCGGCCTGGGAGTGGGCTGTGTCCCATCCGGAGGTGTACTACCGGCAGGCAAAGATGAACGAGCGATACCGGCCGGCAATCGTGACCGGCGAGTACGGGGACGTCGATGTGACCGATGAGTTTGACTGGGCAGCAACGGAACTCTACCTGACCACCGGAGGTCCGGGATACCTGGAAGCCCTGCAGTCGGACCGGCTTTTGGACGCTGTGATTCCAAACTGGCGTGACGTCAGGGCACTGGCCTGCCTGTCGTCAGCCCGACACTTCGTACCCAATGATTTGGCGACTGGTCGAACCGGCCTGTCACCGGCCGATCGCCAGCTGGCCGAAGCATCCGTGCAATGTATCCTGAATCTCGCCGGCGCACTATACGACGAGTACCGGGCATCCGCATTCCGGGTCAGCATGGGACATGATCGCCGCGACTTCGTCTGGGGCAGCAATGCCGTGGCCATGAACCACTCCATCCTGCTCATACAGGCCTGGCGGCTGACCGGTGACCATTCCTGGCTGGATGCGGCCCTGGCCAACCTCGACTATGTGCTGGGCAGGAATCCAACCGGCTACTCTTTTGTGACGGGTTTCGGCTCCCGGACCCCGATGTTCCCCCACCATCGCCCCTCGGCAGCAGACGGTCTTCCGCATCCCGTGCCCGGATTTCTGGTGGGCGGACCGCAAGGCGGCCAGCAGGATGGGTGCACCTACCCATCCAACCTGCCAGCCCTCTCCTATCTGGATGACTGGTGCAGCTATTCGACCAACGAAGTGGCCATCAACTGGAATGCTCCGCTGGTATATGTCAGTGGGGCGCTGCAGGCCATATACCAGGGTGGAAGCAGCGGGACAACCGGGTTATAAGCTGCCCTTAAGGCGTTTATCGAAGTCACTCAGGGCGTGTAGTGAAACGGGATGGAATGCCGGTAGGGTCGCGAGGTAGACGGCTTATCCGGGTCTGCCGGAT